>DASUFB010000049.1:0-73948 GCA_036274775.1 Burkholderiales bacterium
TCTCGCGCCTTCGGCGTACGAGGCGGGATTCGTATCGGCCGCGCACGGCGATGCGGAAATCGAGGCGACCGCGCGCGCGGCCCGCACGGCATTTGCGCAGATCCGCGACGCGTGAGCCGCGGCCGGCCCGCCCGGGCCTAGTGCAGCCCGGAGATGTATTCGGCGAGCGCGGTGATGTCCGCGTCGCTCAGCTTGCCGGCGGTCGTGCGCATCATCCGGTTGGGGTCGTTGCTGCGCTCGCCCGCGCGAAAGGCCTTCAGCTGGGCGGCCACGTATTCTCCGTGCTGGCTGGCAAGACGCGGATATTGCGCCGGGATGCCCGCGCCGTTGGGGGAATGACAGCCCGCACAGGCTGCGGTACCGTTCGCGGCATTTCCTCCGCGGTAGAGCTTCTCGCCCTTCAGCGCGAGGGCCTTGTCCTTCGCGCCGGTCTGGCGCGGGGACTGGGACGAGTAGAATGCCGCGATGTTGCGCATGTCGTCGGTGGAAAGGCCGGCCACCATGCCCGCCATCACCGGGTTCGCGCGCGCGCCGGACTTGAATTCGGTCAATTGCTTGAACAGGTAGTCGGCATGCTGGCCCGCGAGGCTGGGATTGGCGGGCAGCGCGCTCGTGCCGTCGAACCCATGGCAGGCGGCGCAGATCTTGTTCACGATTTCCTGGCCCTTGGCCGCATCCCCCGCCGCATTGGCGGCTGCGGCGAACGCGACGGCGGCGACAGTTGCAATGACACGAATCATGAAGCACTCCCTGTTTTACCGCGAGGCCGGCAAGCTTCCGCGCTCCGATGCTGGCGGGCCGGCCCCGAAAACGGCGTCATTCTAGCCTAACTCATGACGCAGACCGGCTTGTTTCGCGACCTCGCCTTCTCCGGCTCCGCCGTGGACGCATCCGGCCTGCCGGATTCGCGCGCGGAAGTGGCCATCGCTGGCCGCTCCAACGCCGGCAAGTCGAGCGCCATCAATGCGCTCGCCCGCCGCAGGCGGCTGGCGTTCGTGAGCAAGACCCCGGGCCGCACGCAGCAGATCAATTTTTTCGGCCTGGGAGATGGCCGCTATCTCGTGGACCTGCCGGGCTACGGATATGCCAAGGTTCCGCGCGGGTTGAGGAATGAATGGAAGGATTTCATTTCCGAGTACCTGCAATCGCGCCCGCAACTGCGAGGCCTCGTCGTGGTCATGGACGTGCGTCATCCCATGAAGGACCTGGACCGGCAGCTGCTGGCGTGGTTCGCTGCGACCGGCAAGCCCGCGCACGTGCTGCTGACGAAGGCCGACAAGCTGGGCCGCCAGGCGGCCGAGCAGCAACTGCGTGATGCCGCCAGGGCACTCGCGTCGGAGTATCCGGGCGTATCGGCGCAATTGTTCTCTTCCCATGTGGCAAGCGGCATCGACGAGGCGGAAGCCGTGCTGCAGCGCTGGTACGGGCAGGAACGAGCGACGTGCGGGCGGTAAAATAAAAAACCCCCGGTTAAAGGGGACTAAAACCGGGGGCCAAACAAAGCCTCAATTGGATTAAGGCACCCGCTCAGGGAGGAGAAGCGGGAGACATCGCTGTCTGCATGCTAAGAGTGCCGGCGGCGGGGAAAAGTTCCGTCCTCGCCGTATCCTTCCTGTGAATCAGGTAATTGCCCGGGCCTTCGGCGCCCGATGAGGATCAAGACCATGCAAGTTCTGGGGAAATTCCCGCGCCGCAGGATGCGCCGGAACCGTCATGACGAGTTCTCCCGCCGCCTGATGCGCGAGCACCGCCTGTCGGCCGACGACCTGATCTATCCGGTCTTCGTCATCGACGGCGCGAATCGCAGCGAGCCGGTGCCTTCCATGCCCGGCGTCGAGCGCCTGACCATCGACAGGCTGCTCGAGCGCGCCGCGCAATGCGTCGAGCTCAAGGTTCCCGCGATCGCCCTGTTTCCGGTGGTCGAAAACCGGTTCCGCACCGCCGATGCCAGGGAAGCCTTCAATCCCGACGGGCTTGCGCCGCGCACGATACGCGCCCTGAAGCAGCGTTTCCCGGAACTGGGTGTGATCACGGATGTCGCACTGGACCCGTACACCAGCCACGGCCAGGACGGACTCGTGGACGATGACGGTTACGTGCTGAACGACGAAACCATCGAGGTACTCGTCAGGCAGGCGCTGTCGCACGCCGAGGCCGGCGTCGACATCGTCGCGCCCTCCGACATGATGGACGGGCGCATCGGCGCCCTGCGCGAGGCGTTCGACGCCGCCGGCTTCGTCCACACGCGCATCCTCGCCTATGCCGCGAAATATGCATCGAGCTTCTACGGCCCGTTTCGCGACGCCGTCGGCTCGGCCGCCATGCTCGGCAAGGGCAACAAATACACCTACCAGGTCGATCCCGCCAACTCGGACGAGGCGCTGTGGGAGGTCGGCCTCGACCTGCAGGAAGGGGCGGACATGGTGATGGTGAAGCCCGGCATGCCGTACCTGGACATCGTGCGCCGCGTGAAGGACGCGTTCGGAGCGCCGACGCTCGTGTATCAGGTGAGCGGCGAATACGCCATGCTCAAGGCTGCCGGGCACAACGGCTGGATCGACGAACGCAAGTGCGCGATGGAGGCGCTGCTCGCATTCAAGCGCGCGGGGGCGGACGCGATCCTGACTTATTTCGCGCTGGACGCCGCTGCCTGGCTGAAGGAGGAAGGTTGAGCCTCGGGCTCCGCCGGAGCAGCCGTCGGGTCCAGCACCGCGTCGAGCCAGTCCCTGCGCACGCGTTCCAGCGGGCGTCCTTCCGGAGTGCTGCGCAGCTGCGCGCGCAGATCGCGCGGCGACAGCACGCAGATGTCGAAATCGGCCTGCGCGGTGCCGACGCTGAACCGGGGAACGTCGCGCGTCTCGTCGCCCACCTGCATGCGCCGCTCACCGCTGCGGTATTCGATGCGGCGGTCGAGCAAGAACATTTCCACGTCCTTCATGCTGTCGGCAAACAGCAGCAGGTCGATGTTCGAGTATTTGCCGGCGCTGCCCGACAGCACGGCCCCGCAGAGGTGCGGGTCGAAGCGCGCCAGGATCTCCATCATCCCGCGCGCCTGCTCGCGCAGGTGGCGCACGCGGTCGCGCTGCTCGTCCGCCTGATAGATCCGCTGGTAGGCCTTCAGCGCCTGCTCGACTTCTTCGTTGCTGGGAAGGTTCCGGGTGTCGGGCGCTCCGACCTGGCGGGCGGCCTTGCGCTTGGCCAGGGCATAGTCGTCGATGCCGTCGACGGCCATGAGGCGCGCCGCCAGGTGGGCGACGCGCTCGCGCATCTGCCTGTTGCTGCCGTTGTCTTTCGGCATCGGGCTCAGTACAGCTGGTCTTTGACTTCCTCGGGGGGCTTGGCCGGTCCCCCGCCTTCGGTCTCCGTGCCGCCTTCCTGCTCCGGCGGCACGTTCTCATGATAGAAATACTCGATCATCGGCGCGGCCGCATGCTTGTCCTGCAATCCGGTCTCGGGGTTGATGGCCACGGCCACGACCCCCTCCGGCGCGACCGGAAGCTCCTCCGGCTGCCCCTTCAGCACGGCGCCCATGTAGGACATCCAGATCGGCAGCGCCACCACTGCGCCGGTCTCGCGGTCGCCGAGCGAGCGCGGGATATCGTAGCCGACCCACACCACCGATGCCAGGTGGCGCTGGAAACCTGCGAACCAGGCGTCCTGCTGCTCGTTGGTGGTCCCGGTTTTCCCCGCGAGGTCGATGCGTCCCAGCGCCATGGCCCGTGCGCCGGTGCCGCCTCGGATCACGTCCTGCATCATGTTGGTCATGATGAACGCGTTGCGTGCGTCGATGACGCGCTCGGCGTTCTTGCCCACGATGGCGGGGTTTGCCTTGCCGAGCAGCGTGCCCTGGGCATCCTCGATTCGGTCGATGAAATAAGGCGTCACGCGGTAGCCGCCGTTGGCGAAGACGGAGTAGCCCATGACCATCTCCAGCGGCGTGGCGGCTCCCGCGCCCAGCGCCATGGTCAGGTAGGGCGGGTGCTGCTTCGGGTCGAACCCGAAGCGCGAGATGTAGTCCTGGGCGTATTGCGGCGTGATCGCCTGCAGGATGCGTATCGACACCAGGTTCTTCGACTTGGTCAGCGCCGTGCGCATGCGTATCGGGCCGTCGAAGCTGCCGTCGAAGTTGCGGGGCTGCCAGTTGACCGATCCCGTCTCGCTCGCGTCGATGGTCAGGGGCGCGTCGTTGATGATCGTAGCGGGGGTGAAGCCCTTTTCCAGCGCTGCCGAATAGATGAAGGGCTTGAAGCTCGACCCCGGCTGGCGGCGAGCCTGCGTGACGTGGTTGTACTTGTTGCGGTAGAAGTCGAACCCGCCCACGAGCGCCCGGATGGCGCCGTCGTCCGTGTCCACCGACACCAGCGCGGACTCCACCTGCGGCAGCTGCACGATCTGCCAGCCTCCCTTGCCGTCGGGCTGCACGCGGATGAGCGCGCCACGCTTGAGCCGGACCTTGGCGGGCGACCTGGGCCCGATCATGCGGCTGGCGAATTTCAGCCCGTCGCCGGTGATGGTGACGGTCTCCCCCCCCTTGCGGTAGGCCTTGACCGCCCTGGCATCGACTTCCAGCGCAATGGCGGGATAGATGTCGTCGCTTTCGAGCTCCTCCTGCAGCGCGTCCTCCAGCGCTTCCTCGCCGACGTTCTCCTGCGGCAGGTTGAAATAGCCCTCGGCACCGCGGTAGCCCTGCCTCCTGTCGTACTCCATCACGCCCGTGCGCAAGGCGCGGAAGGCGGCATCCTGGTGGATCCTCGATAGCGTCGTGTAGACGCGGAAACCGCGCGTGTAGGCTTCCTCCTTGTAGGCGTCGTAGATCGCCTGGCGCACCATTTCCGCGAAATGATCGGCGCGCGTGGAAAACTCCTGCGCCTGCCTGGAGATGATGATGGGCTGGGCCTCGGCGTTCTTGAGCTGCTGCTCGTCGATGAACCCGAGTTCCGCCATGCGCCGGAGCACGTAGTGCTGGCGGATCTTCGAGCGGTTCATGTTGACCACCGGGTTGTAGCGCGAGGGCGCTTTCGGCAGTCCGGCCAGCATGGCGATCTCGGCCACGCTCAACTGGTCCAGCGGCTTGCCGAAGTACACTTGGGAGGCGGCGCCGAAGCCGTAGGCGCGCTGGCCGAGGTAGATCTGGTTGATGTAGAGCTGCAGGATCTCGTCCTTGGTCAGGCTGTGCTCGATCTTGAAGGCGAGCAGGGCCTCGCTGAACTTGCGGCTGAAGGTTTTTTCGGTGGTGAGGAAGAAGTTGCGCGCCACCTGCATCGTGATGGTGCTGGCACCCTGGCGGGCGCTGGCGGAGGCGAAATTGGACAGGGCGGCGCGGATAACGCCGATGTAATCCACGCCGCCGTGCTCATAGAAGCGCTCGTCCTCGGCGGCGATGATCGCCTTGCGCAGCAGGTCGGGCGTCTGGTCGATCTTGAGATAGGCGCGCTTTTCCTCCCCGAACTCGCCGATGAGGCTGCCTTCCATGCTGAAGATCTGCAGCGGAATCTTGGGCTGGTAGGACGTGAGGGCGTCCAGGGAGGGCAGCCTGGGATAGGCCACCACCGCCGCGTAGCCGACGATCAGCGCGAGTGCGACGGCAAGCGCGACCAGGCCCGCGAGGGGGTAAATCCACCAACGGGAAAGCATGATTTCAGGAAGCTGGCGCGCGGACGGCGCGGGGGCAAAGGACGGGCATTATATAAGGTGTTGCCGGCCGGCAACAGAAAGGCCCTTGAAAACGCTTTACATGCAAAATAGTTGTTGCTAGCATTTAATGTAGATTATATGTATCTCGCCTAAACGGCCAATGTTCAAGGGAAAATTCGCGTTTAACGCTGATTTCGTCGGCAACCTGCTGAAGCCTCGCGCCGCCCCCCTCATCGGCGTCGACATCAGTTCGTCGTCGGTGAAGATGGTCGAACTCGTGGGTGCCGGCAAGGGCCGCTATCGCCTTGAACGCTACACCATCGAGCCGCTGCCCAAGGATGCCGTCGTCGACGGCAACATCATGAACCTCGAGGAGGTCGGCGACGCGCTGCGGCGGGGATGGAAACGCATGGGCACGCGTGCCAAGAACCTGGCGATGGCGCTGCCCTCGGCGGCGGTGATCACCAAGAAAATCGTCGTCCCGGCCGGCCAGACCGATGATCAGCTCGAGGCCCAGGTGGAGACGGAAGCCAACCAGTACATCCCCTTTGCGCTGGAGGAGGTCAACCTCGACTTCCAGACGCTGGGGCCCGCGCCCAACAGCGCGGAAGACGTTGAAGTGCTGATCGCGGCCTCGCGCAAGGAAAAGGTCGAGGATCGAGTGGCCGTGGCCGAATCCGTCGGGCTGAAGGCCACCGTCATGGACATCGATTCGTTCGCCTCCCAGAACGCCTTCGAGCTCATGCAGGGCCAGCTGCCCGACGCAGGGCACGACCAGACCATCGCGGTGGTCGACATCGGCGCCTCGATGATGAACATCAATGTATTGCGCAACGGCCAGTCGATCTACATGCGCGAGCAGCCTTTCGGCGGCAACCAGCTGACGCAGGACATCATGCGTCATTACAACCTGTCCGTCGAGGAAGCCGAGGCCGCCAAGCGCAACGGCGGCCTGCCCGACACCTACGATTCCGAGGTGCTCGCGCCCTTCATGGACACGCTCGCGCTCGAGATCGCGCGGGCGCTGCAGTTCTTCTTCACGTCGACCCAGTACAACCAGGTTCACCACATATTCCTCTCCGGGGGATCGGCCACGATTCCAGGCCTGCCGGAAGTGGTCGCGGAACGCACCCAGGTCAATTCCATGGTTGCGAATCCGTTCGTTGGAATGGAAGTGTCCTCCAAAGTTCGCCCCGCCCAGCTCGCGGTTGATGCCCCCGCCCTGCTGGTGGCCTGCGGGCTGGCGCTGCGGAGGTTCGACGAATGATCCCGATCAACCTACTGCCGCACCGCGCGGCGCGGCGCAAGGCCCAGCAGCAGCAGTTCTTCATCCTTGCCGGCATGACCGTGGGCCTGGCCGCGGCGATCGTCGTCGCCGTGCATACTTTTTTTGCCGGGCGCATCGAGAATCAGGTCGAGCGCAACAAGTACCTGCAGTCCGAGATCGTTCTGCTCGACAAGCAGATCGACGAGATCCGCAAGCTCAAGGAGCAGACGCAGGCGCTGCTCGCGCGCAAGCGCGTGGTCGAGTCCCTGCAGACCAACCGGACGGAGACCGTGCGGCTGCTCGACCAGCTGGTGCGGCAGCTGCCGGACGGGGTCTACCTGAAGGCGGTCAAGCAAACCGGCCAGAAAGTCAACGTCGTGGGCTATGCCACGTCCAACGCCCGGGTCTCGACGCTGATGCGCAACTTCGAGGCGTCCCCGTGGCTCGAGAGCCCGTCGCTGGTGGAGATCAAGGCGGCGACGATCGACGGCGCGGCCCTCAACGAATTCAACCTGAACGTCACCATTTCGCGGCCCAAGGAAGAGACCGTGGGTGCGCCCAAGGGCGGCGCTCCCACCGTCGTTCCGCCCGCGCCGAAGACCTGAAGCCATGACGCTCGACGACCTCCGCAGGCTCAATCCCCGCGACATCGGCAGCTGGCCGGCGCTGCCGAAGCTGGGTGCCCTGTTCCTCCTGCTGCTGGTGCTGGTGTTCGCCGGCTACTGGTTCGACTGGCAGAACCAGCTCGACGAGCTCACACGCGAGCGCAACAAGGAGCAGGATCTGAGGACGTCCTTCCTGGACAAGAAAAAGCAGGCGGTCAACCTCGAGGCTTATCGCAAGCAGCTCGCGGAGATCGAGGAGTCCTTCGGAGAGATGCTCAAGCAACTGCCGAACAAGTCGGAGATGGAAGCGTTGCTCACGGACATCAACCAGGCCGGGCTGGGACGCGGCCTGCAGTTCGAGCTGTTCCGTCCGGCGGCGGCGGAGACGCGCTCGGAGTTCTACGCCGAGCTGCCCATCACGATCAAGCTGGTCGGCAACTATCACGACATCGGCGCGTTCGCGAGCGACATCTCGCAGCTGTCCCGCATCGTCACGCTGAACGACATCGGCCTCAGCAACACGAAATCCGGACTGACGCTCGACGCCGTGGCCAAGACCTACCGTTACCTGGACGACAGCGAAGTCGCGGCCCAGCGCAAGGCCGCCCGCGGCGCCGCCTCGAAGAAGAAATGAACCGCGCCCTGACTGCCATCGCGGCGACTGCGCTGCTCCTGTCCGGTTGCGGGGGCGAGCAGTTTTCCGACCTCAAGGAGTTCGTCAGGAACTCGGGCAACGACCTGCGGGGGCGCGTCGAGCCGATTCCCGAGGTCAAGCAGTTCGAGCCGTTCGCCTACAACGCGTTCGATCTGCCGGACCCGTTCAAGCCGCGCAAGACGGTGGCGGATACTCGCGGCGGCCCCGGCGGCGGCCCTCGTCCCGACCTGAACCGCCGCAAGGAAGCGCTCGAGGCGTTCCCGCTGGAAAGCCTGCAGATGGTCGGAACGCTCGAGCAGAAGCAGGTCCGGTTCGCGCTGATCAAGACCCCGGACAACAACCTCTACCGCATCAAGGCCGGCAACTACCTCGGACAGAATTTCGGCGTCGTGACGTCGATCAGCGAATCGACCGTGACACTCAAGGAAGTCATCCAGGATTCCTCGTCGGGCTCGTGGACCGAGCGCACGAGCAGTCTGCAGTTGCTCGAGCAATGAACCAGGGAGCTTGCGAATTATGGAACGCATCGGTCGTCTGATACGAATCGCCGCGCAGCTTGGGGCCGTTTTCCTGGCGAGCGCGCTGGCCCAGGCCCAGGACAAGCCGGCGACTCCCGCCGGCAATGTCATCCAGTCGATAGACGTTGCCGCGCAGGGCGGCACGGTGACCGTCAAGCTCGGCCTGAAGGACGCTCCCGCGGCCCCGCCGGCCGCCTTCACGGTCAACAATCCGCCGCGCATTGCGCTGGATTTCCCCGCGACGGCCAACGGGCTGGGCAAGAATTCCCAGGACGTGAACCAGGGCGACCTGCGTACCATCAGGCTCGGGCAGTCGAGCGGGCGCACGCGCGTCGTACTCAACCTCTCGAAGATGGTGAAGTACGAAAGCAGGGTCGACGGCAACACGGTGATCGTCACGCTCCAGGGGGGCGGGGCGACGGCCGCCGCCGAGGCTTCGACCGCCTTTGCCGAGCCCAAGGCGAACGGGGAAGGCCACGCCGTGCGCGACGTCGACTTCCGTCGCGGCAAGAACGGCGAGGCGCAGATCGTCGTGGACCTTTCGGATGCCACTACCGGCATCGATCTGCGCCAGCAGGGCAAGACCGTGCTGGTGGATTTCCTGCAGACCGCGCTGCCTCCCGCGCTGGAGCGCCGTTTCGACGTCACGGATTTCGGCACCCAGGTCGACAGCTTCGAAGTCACGCGCTCCGGCCCCAACACGCGAATCACGATGGTGCCCAAGGGACGCTGGGAGCAGTCCGCGTACCAGACGGACAACCGCTTCATCATCGAGATCAAGCCGGTGATCGAGGACAGCAGCAAGCCGAAGACGCCGGGGGGCTATACGGGCGAGAAGCTTTCGCTGAATTTCCAGAACATCGAGGTACGGGCCGTGCTGCAGGTCATCGCCGACTTCACCGGCCTGAACATCATCACGAGCGACACGGTCAGCGGCAACCTGACCCTGCGCCTGAAGGACGTGCCCTGGGACCAGGCGCTCGACATCATCCTGCAGGCCAAGGGCCTGGACATGCGCAAGACCGGCAACGTGGTCTGGATCGCGCCGCGCGACGAGCTCGCCACCAAGGAGAAGCTCGCGCTCGAGGCACGCCAGCAGATTTCCGACCTGGAGCCGCTGCGCACCGAGAGCTTCCAGCTGAACTACCAGAAGGCAGAGGATTTCCAGAAGGTCATCACCGATTCCAACCAGAGGATCCTGTCCAAGCGCGGCAGCGCCGTGGTCGACGCCCGCACCAACCAGCTGTTCGTGCAGGACACGCCGTCCAAGCTGGACGAGGTCCGCGAGCTGCTCAAGAAGATCGACCGCGCGGTGCGCCAGGTGCTGATCGAGGCGCGCATCGTCGAAGCGACGGATACGTTCAGCAAGAACGTGGGCGCGCGTCTGGGGTACAACGACCTGACCGGCAGAGGCGGGGAGGTCCCGGGCGGCACGCATCGAGCGCTCGTCGGCGGCGGCCTTCCGGCAACGGGCTTTACCACCGGCCAGACCATCACCGTACCTGACTTCGTCCGCGATTCGATGACGACCAATATGGCGGCCCCCGGCCTGGGCGGCGTCAATCCCGGACAGCTCTCACTGATCCTGATGAACGATGCCATGACGAAGTTCCTGAACCTGGAGATTTCCGCGTTGCAGGCCGACGGCAAGGGCAAGATCATCTCCAGCCCGCGCGTGATCACCGCGGACAATGTCGAGGCCACGATCGAGCAGGGCACGGAAATTCCGTACCAGCAGGCCACCAGCAGCGGCGCAACCAGCGTTTCCTTCCGCAAGGCCACGCTGAGCCTGAAAGTGCAGCCGCAGATCACGCCCGACGACAACATCATGATGAAGCTGAACGTCAACAAGGACAGCGTGGGCGCCAACACCAGCGCGGGTCCCGCGATCAACACCAAGCAGGTCACCACCGAGGTCCTCGTGGAGAACGGCGGCACGGTCGGCCTGGGCGGCATCTATACCCAGGACGAGTCGCAGACCGTCACCAAGGTTCCGCTGTTCGGCGACATCCCCGTGCTGGGCTTCTTCTTCCGCCAGGATTTGCGCCGCAACGACAAGAGTGAATTGCTGATATTCGTGACGCCCAGGATCGTCAAGGACACGCTGAGCGTGCGCTGAAGCGATCCCACTTCGGGAAAAAGGCCGCCCATGGGCGGCCTTTTTTTTGGGGGGCGTCGCCTTGGGCCGGTCGTGGTTTGGCTAGAATGCCGAAATGCACGACGCCGACGACATTCCGTCCGCCCGGCCTGCATCGGCCATCGCGGGAAGCATATTTCTGGTGGGCATGATGGGCGCCGGCAAGACTTCGGTGGGCCGTGTGCTCGCCAGGCGGCTGGACAAGACCTTCCACGACTCCGACCACGTCATCGAGGAGCGCACGGGAGTGAAGGTGCCGGTCATATTCGAGATAGAGGGCGAGGCCGGGTTTCGCCAGCGCGAGTCCGCGGTGCTGGACGAACTGACGCAGCTGCCGGACATCGTGCTCGCCACGGGAGGCGGTGCGGTGCTGGCCGCCGAAAACAGGCGAAGGCTGCGCGAGCGCGGGACCGTCGTGTACCTGCGCGCCAGCGTGAAGGACCTGCTCAACCGCACGCGCCACGACAAGAACCGCCCGCTGCTGCAGACCGCAGATCCGCGCGCGCGGCTCAACGAGTTGTTCGAGATGCGCGATCCCCTGTACCGCGAGGTCGCGCACGTGACGATGGACACGGGCAGCCAGAGCCTCGCGGCCCTCGTCACCCGCCTGCATCGCGTGCTGGAGCAGCGCTCGCAGGGAACCGTCATGGCGGACCCGTCGTGATGCAGACGGTGACAGTGGGGCTCGGCAGCCGGTCCTATCCGATCCACATCGGGGACGGCCTGCTGGAGCGCGCCGACCTGTTCCTGCCATATCTGCCACAGCGTCGCGTCGCCGTGGTCACCAACACGACGGTTGCCTCTCTGTACCTGGAGAAGCTGGGCGCCGCGCTCGCCGCGGCCTCGGTCGAGGTGGTACCCGTGATCCTGCCCGACGGCGAGCAGTTCAAGACCTGGCAGACGCTCAACGCGGTTTTCGACGCGCTGCTGTCGAACCGCATGGAGCGCAGGTCGGCGATCGTGGCGCTGGGCGGGGGCGTGATCGGCGACATGGCCGGCTTCGCCGCGGCAACCTACCAGCGCGGCGTGCCGTTCATCCAGGTGCCGACGACGTTGCTCGCGCAGGTGGATTCCTCCGTCGGGGGCAAGACCGCCATCAATCATCCGCTGGGCAAGAACATGATAGGGGCGTTCTACCAGCCGCGCATGGTGCTCGCCGATACCGGCCTGATGAAGACCCTGCCGCGGCGCGAATTGTCGGCGGGGCTGGCCGAGGTCATCAAGTACGGCCTGATCATGGACCTGCCCTTCCTCGAGTGGCTCGAGGCCAGCATGGAAAAGCTCATGGAGCGGGATGCGCAATCGCTGGCCCACGCCGTCAAGCGCTCATGCGAGAACAAGGCGCTCGTGGTTGCCGCCGACGAGCGCGAGGAAGGGCAGCGCGCGCTGCTGAACCTGGGCCACACGTTCGGGCACGCGATCGAGGCGGGGCTGGGCTTCGGCGAATGGCTGCACGGCGAGGCGGTCGCCGCCGGCATGGTTCTGGCGGCACGGCTGTCGCAGCGCATGGGCATGCTCGCCGCGGAGGAGGTCGCGCGCATCGCGCAGCTGCTGCGCCGCGCGCAATTGCCCGTTGCCGCGCCCGATCTTGGCGAGGCGCGATATCTGGACCTCATGGGCCACGACAAGAAGGTGGAGGACGGCAGGCTGCGCCTCGTGCTGCTCGAGTCCCTCGGCAAAGCCGTCGTGTCCTCGGATTTCGGCATGGACCGCCTGCGCGAAATCCTGGCCGGCGCGGCGGCGCATGCGTGAACTGGCGGCCTACGCGGCCGATCCCGGCGCTTCCCTCGGGCGGCTGTTTCCCGAACCGGCGCCGGCCGGACGCACCGAGTTCCAGCGCGACCGCGACCGCATCATCCATTCGACGGCCTTCCGCCGTCTCGAGTACAAGACCCAGGTCTTCGTCAACCACGAGGGCGACCTGTTCCGCACGCGGCTCACGCACAGCCTCGAGGTGGCGCAGATCGGCCGGTCGATCGCCCGCACGCTCGGCCTGAACGAGGATCTCGTCGAGGCGATCTCGCTCGCGCACGACCTCGGGCACACGCCCTTCGGCCACGCCGGCCAGGACGAGCTGAACGACTGCATGCGCGAGCACGGCGGGTTCGAGCACAATCTGCAGTCGCTGCGCGTGGTGGACCTGCTCGAGCAGCGCTACGGAAGCTTCGACGGGCTGAACCTCAGCTTCGAGACGCGGGAAGGCATACTCAAGCACTGCTCCCTCGAAAACGCCAGGAAGCTGGGTGCGGTCGGCGAGCGCTTCCTGAAGAAGCAGCGTCCTTCGCTGGAGGCACAGATCGCCAACCTTGCCGACGAGATCGCGTACAACAACCACGACGTCGATGACGGCCTGCGCTCGGAGCTCATCACGATCGAGCAGCTGTCGGGGGTGGGGATTTTCGCACGGCACCTGGAAGAGGTTCGGCGCCTGTTCCCGGCCCTCATGGACCGCCGGCTGATCCACGAGACCGTCAGGCGCATGATCAACACCCTGGTGTCGGACCTGACCGAAAACAGCCGCAGGCTGATCGCCGGGCAGCGGCCGGCCAGCGTCGACGAGGTCCGCCTGGCGCCTCCCCTGATCGCCTTCAGTGCCGGCATCCGGGACGAGCAGCAGGAGCTCAAGACGTTCCTGCGCAGGAACCTCTACCAGCACTACCGCGTCGCCCGCATGAGCAACAAGGCGCGTCGCATCGTGCGCGAGCTGTTCGCCGCCTTTCTGGCGGACCCGCGCCTGCTGCCGCCGGAATTCCAGGAACGGGCGCAAGCCGACCCGCCGCGGGCGATCGCCGACTACGTGGCCGGCATGACGGACCGCTACGCCATCCGCGAACACCGGCGCCTGTTTGCCGTCGAGGAGTCCTGAAGCCTGCGCCGCCGTTTTATTGAAGGGTGGGAGCGGTCGCGGTACCATGCAAGGCTCGCCCGGGTTTGGGCGAGCTCCCGTCAGCAAGCGGCTTTTGAGGTTGAAATGGCTCATCCGGCTCTCCCGGCGCGTCAAGGTCTCTACGACCCCGCCAACGAACACGATGCCTGTGGCGTCGGCTTCGTCGCCCATATCAAGGGGGCGAAAAGCCACGTCATGGTCGAGCAGGGCCTGCTCATCCTCAAGAATCTCACGCACCGGGGTGCGGTCGGGGCCGATCCCCTGGCAGGCGACGGCGCCGGCATCCTGATCCAGCTTCCCGACCAGTTCTTCCGCGAGGAGATGGCCTTGCAGGGGGTCAAGCTGCCCCCTCCCGGCGAGTACGGCGTGGGCATGGTGTTCCTGCCCCAGGAGCCGGCTTCGCGGCTGGCCTGCGAATACGAGATCGAGCGTGCGATCAAGGACGAGGGGCAGGCACTGCTCGGTTGGCGCGACGTCCCCCGCGACAACGCCACGCTGGGTGAATCGGTCAAGAAGATCGAGCCGGTCATCCGCCAGGTGTTCATCGGCCGCGGGGCCGGCGTGACGGTAACGGACGCTCTGGAGCGCAAGCTCTACATCATCCGCAAGGTGTCGGGCCATGCCATCCAGGCGCTGAAGCTTGCGCACGGCAAGGAGTTCTACGTGCCGTCGATGTCGGCGCGCACCATCGTCTACAAGGGCATGCTGCTCGCGGGGCAGGTCGGCGCCTACTACAAGGACCTGCAGGATCCCCGTGTGGTGTCGGCGCTGGCGCTGGTACACCAGCGCTTTTCCACGAACACCTTTCCGACCTGGGACCTCGCCCACCCGTTCCGGCTGATCGCCCACAACGGCGAGATCAACACCCTGCGCGGCAACGTCAACTGGCTGCGCGCGCGCCAGGGCTCGATCTCCAGCCCGATCATCGGGCGCGACCTCGACAAGGTCTGGCCGCTGATCTATGACGGCCAGTCGGACTCGGCGTCGTTCGACAACGCGCTGGAGCTGCTGCTCATGGGCGGCTATTCGCTGGCGCACGCCATGATGATGCTGATCCCGGAAGCCTGGGAGAAGCACACGCTGATGGATCCGGCGCGGCGCGCGTTCTACGAGTATCACGCGGCGATGATGGAGCCCTGGGACGGACCCGCGGCCGTGGCTTTCACCGACGGGCGCCAGATCGGCGCCACGCTGGACCGCAACGGGCTGCGTCCGGCGCGCTATCTCGTCACCAGCGACGACATGGTGGTCATGGCCTCCGAGACCGGCGTGCTGCCTATCCCGGAGGAGAAGGTTGTCAAGAAGTGGCGCCTGCAGCCGGGCAAGATGTTCCTCATCGACGTCGAGGCCGGCCGCATCATCGACGACAAGGAGCTCAAGGACACGCTGGCCCAGGTCAAACCCTACAAGGCGTGGATCGACCGCATCCGCATCAAGCTCGACGACCTGCCGGCATCGGCCGGGATGACGGACCGCAGCAAGGTGCCCATGCTCGACCGCCAGCAGGCCTTCGGCTATTCGCAGGAGGACATCAAGTTCATCCTGAGCCCGATGGCCCAGCAGGGCGAGGAAGCCGTGGGCTCCATGGGAAACGATTCGCCGCTCGCGGTGCTGTCGAACAAGAACAAGGCGCTGTACAGCTATTTCAAGCAGCTGTTCGCGCAGGTGACCAACCCGCCGATCGACCCGATCCGCGAGGACCTGGTCATGTCGCTGGTGTCCTTCATCGGCCCCAAGCCCAACCTGCTGGGCATCGACGAGACCAACCCGCCGATGCGCCTGGAGGTCAGCCAGCCGGTGCTGGACGGCAACCAGATGGACGCCATCCGCCACATCGATTACTACACCGGCGGCAAGTTCAAGTCCTTCGAGCTCGACATCACCTACCCCGTATCCTGGGGCAAGCAGGCGATCGAGGCGCGCCTGGCGAGCCTGTGCGCGCAGGCCGAGGACGCGGTGCGCTCGGGCTTCAACATCCTGATCGTGTCGGACCGCAAGGTGGATGCCGCCCAGGTGGCGATTCCCGCGCTGCTGGCGCTGTCCGCCATCCACCAGCACCTGGTGGGCAAGGGCCTGCGCACCAGCGCCGGCCTGGTGGTCGAAACCGGCTCCGCGCGCGAGGTGCATCACTTCGCTCTGCTCGCCGGCTACGGTGCGGAGGCCGTGCACCCCTACCTCGCCATGGAGACCATCCTGCACGCCGGGGAATCCATCCCCGCGGACTACCGGGGCGAGAAGGGGGTGAAGAACTACGTCAAGGCGATCGGCAAGGGCCTCATGAAGGTCATGTCCAAGATGGGCATCTCGACCTACATGTCCTACACCGGCGCGCAGATCTTCGAAGCGGTCGGCCTGGCGAGGTCCATGGTCGACAAGTACTTCACCGGCACCACCACGACGGTCGAGGGCATCGGCGTGTTCGAGGTGGCCGAGGAGGCCATTCGCCTGCACCGCGCCGCATTCAGCGGGGACCCGGTGCTGGAGCGCGCGCTGGATGCCGGCGGCGAGTACGCTTTCCGCGTGCGCGGCGAAGACCACATGTGGACGCCGGACGCGGTGGCCAAGCTGCAGCATTCGACGCGTACCAACACCTACCAGACCTATCGCGAGTACGCGAAGATCATCAACGACCAGTCGAAGCGCCACATGACGCTGCGCGGGCTGTTCGAGTTCCGCGTCGACCCATCCAGGTCGATCCCCGTCGAGGAGGTCGAGCCGGCGAAGGAGATCGTCAAGCGCTTCGCCACCGGCGCCATGTCGCTGGGCTCGATCTCCACCGAGGCGCACACGACGCTCGCCATCGCGATGAATCGCATCGGCGGCAAGTCGAACACCGGCGAAGGCGGCGAGGACCCGCGCCGCTATGCCCCGATCAAGGCGGACGAAAGCCTCGCCTCGCGCATCGGCAAGGACCGTATCGAGCGCGACATCGCGCTCAACGAGGGCGACTCCCTGCGTTCCAAGATCAAGCAGGTGGCCTCGGGGCGTTTCGGCGTGACGGCCGAGTACCTGAACAGCGCCGACCAGATCCAGATCAAGATGGCGCAGGGCGCCAAGCCCGGCGAGGGTGGCCAGCTGCCGGGCCACAAGGTCTCGGAGTACATCGCCGAGCTGCGCTTCTCGGTGCCGGGCGTGGGTCTGATCTCGCCGCCGCCGCATCACGACATCTACTCGATCGAGGACCTGGCCCAGCTCATCCACGATCTGAAGAACGCCAATCCGAAGGCCTCCATCAGCGTGAAGCTGGTCTCCGAGATCGGCGTGGGTACCGTTGCCGCGGGCGTGTCCAAGGCCAAGGCTGACCATGTCACCATCGCCGGCCATGACGGCGGCACGGGTGCGAGCCCCTGGTCGTCGATCAAGCACGCCGGCACGCCTTGGGAGCTTGGCCTGGCGGAAACCCAGCAGACACTGGTGCTCAACAAGCTGCGCGGCCGCATCGCGGTGCAGGTGGACGGCCAGATGAAGACCGGCCGCGACGTGGCCATTGGCGCGATCCTGGGCGCGGACGAGTTCGGCTTCGCGACCGCGCCGCTGGTCGTGACCGGCTGCATCATGATGCGCAAGTGCCACCTCAATACCTGTCCCGTGGGCGTGGCGACCCAGGATCCGGTTCTGCGCAAGAGGTTCAAGGGCCAGCCCGAGCACGTCGTGAACTTCTTCTTCTTCATCGCCGAGGAAGTGCGCGAGATCATGGCCATGCTCGGCGTGAGGAGCCTGCGCGAGCTGATCGGCCGCACCGACCTGCTCGACATGAAGAAGGGCATCGAGCACTGGAAGGCGCGCGGGCTTGATTTCAGCCGCATCTTCTACATGCCGAAGGTCGGCCCCGAGGTCGCTATCTTCCATTCCGAGAACCAGGACCATGGCCTGGAGAAGGCCCTGGACCACCGCCTCATCGAGCTGGCGCAGCCGGCGCTCGCGCGCGCCGAGGCCGTCAGGATCGAGATGCCGATCCGCAACGTGAACCGCACGGTCGGCACCATGCTGTCCTCGGAAGTGGCGAAGAAGTACGGCAATTCCGGACTCGCCGACGACACCATCCACGTGAAGTTCGCGGGCAGCGCCGGCCAGAGCTTCGGCGCCTTCCTCGCGAAGGGCATCACGCTGGACCTGATCGGCGAGGCCAACGACTACGTCGGCAAGGGCCTGTCGGGCGGACGCATCAGCGTGCAGCCCTCGCCCAAGTTCAGGGGCAACCCGCTGGAGAACATCATCATCGGCAACACGGTGATGTACGGCGCGATCGCAGGCGAGGCCTATTTCCGCGGCGTGGCGGGCGAGCGCTTCTGCGTGCGCAACTCGGGCGCCCATGCGGTCGTGGAGGGCGTGGGCGACCACGGCTGCGAGTACATGACTGGCGGCACGGTGGTGGTGCTGGGCATGACCGGGCGCAACTTCGCGGCCGGCATGTCGGGCGGCATCGCCTACGTGTACGACGAGGACGGCAGCTTCAGGACGCGCTGCAACCTCTCCATGGTGCAGCTCGAGCCCGTGCTCTCCGAAGCCGAGCAGGAGGCACGGCTGCCCAAGGGCGTCTGGCATATGGCCCGATGCGACGAGGCGGTGCTGAAGTCCTTCATCGAGAAGCATGCGCGCTATACGGGAAGCGCCCGCGCCAAGGCGATCCTGGACAACTGGGCCGAGACGCGCCTGAAGTTCGTCAAGGTCTTTCCGGCCGAGTATCGCCGGGCGCTGGGCGAGCTCGCAGCCAGGAACGGCAAGCTGGCCGCGTAACGGCCACCGAACAGGGCGGCGCGCCGCGGGCGTGTGCCCGCCTTTGCGTCTGTACAACCAGTGTTATCGGGGTTTTTTGGAAGATGGGCAAGATCACCGGATTTCTCGAATACCAGCGTCTGGCGGAGGCCGCCGAAGACAAGGGCGAGCGCGTCAAGCACTACCGCGAGTTCGTGCTGCACCTCACCGACCAGGAGGCGAGCCAGCAGGGCGCGCGCTGCATGGACTGCGGCATCCCGTTCTGCATGACCGGCTGTCCGATCCACAACATCATCCCCGACTGGAACGACCTGGTTTACCGGCAGAACTGGAAGCAGGCGATCGAGACCCTGCACTCCACGAACAACTTCCCCGAGTTCACCGGCCGCGTGTGCCCCGCGCCCTGCGAGGCGGCCTGCACGCTCAACATCAACAACGATCCGGTGGGCATCAAGTCGATCGAGCATGCGATCATCGACAAGGCTTGGGAGGAAGGCTGGGTCGGCCCCGAGCCGGCGGGCAGTCGCACGGGCAAGAAGGTGGCGGTCGTGGGCTCCGGGCCGGCGGGGCTTGCCTGTGCCCAGCAGCTTGCCCGCGCGGGCCATGACGTGACCCTGTTCGAGAAGAACGACCGTATCGGCGGGCTGCTGCGCTACGGCATCCCCGACTTCAAGATGGAAAAGCACCTCATCGACCGGCGCATGCAGCAGATGCAGGCCGAGGGCGTGCAATTTCGTCCCAACAGCCACGTCGGCGGCAATGGGCCGAACGCGATTTCCTCGGCCAGCCTGCTGAAGGAATTCGACGCCGTGGTGCTGTCCGGCGGCGCGGAACAGCCGCGCGACCTGCCGATCCCGGGACGCGAGCTCCGGGGCGTGCATTTCGCCATGGAGTTCCTGCCGCAGCAGAACAAGGTGGTGGCCGGCGACAAGGTGCCGAACCAGATCCTGGCGACCGGCAAGCACGTCGTCGTCATCGGAGGCGGCGACACCGGCTCCGACTGTGTGGGCACGTCCAACCGCCACGGCGCGGCGTCGGTGACCCAGTTCGAGCTGCTGGCCAGGCCGCCCGAGCAGGAAAACAAACCGCTGGTCTGGCCCTACTGGCCGCTCAAGCTGCGCACGTCTTCCTCGCACGAGGAAGGCTGCCAGCGCGACTGGTCCATCGCCACCAAATCCTTCGTCGGCGAGAATGGTAGGGTCAAGGCGCTGAAGGCCGTGCGCGTGGAGTGGAAGGACGGCAAGATGGCCGAGGTGCCAGGCTCGGAATTCGAGATGAAGGCCGACCTCGTGCTGCTTGCCATGGGTTTCCTCGGCCCCGTGCAGGGGGGCCTGCTGGAGCAGTTCGGCGTGGAAAAGGACGCGCGCAGCAATGTCAAGGCCGAAACCGAGGGCGCGAAGGCCTATGCGACCTCGGTGCCCAAGGTCTTCGCCGCGGGCGACATGCGGCGCGGCCAGTCGCTGGTGGTCTGGGCCATCCGCGAAGGCCGCCAGTGTGCGCGGGCCGTGGACGAGTTCCTGATGGGTGCATCCGACCTGCCGCGCTAGCCGTTTTGCGATTTCCGCGCCGCGAGGGCGCGCCAACGGGGGCCGTAAGGACGGCCCTCGCGCATTTTGAAGTTCGCCGAACCGTCTCACGAGGCCATCACGGGTAAAAAAAGCATGCCTGCGCTGCAGAACGACACCCTGATCCGCGCGTTGTTGCGCGAGCCCACGCCGTACACGCCGATCTGGATCATGCGCCAGGCGGGCCGCTACCTGCCGGAGTACAACCGCACCCGGGCGCGGGCAGGCAGCTTCATGGACCTGTGCCGCAACCCGGCCGCGGCGACCGAAGTGACGCTGCAGCCGCTCGAACGCTTCCCGCTCGATGCGGCCATCCTGTTCTCGGACATCCTCACCATTCCCGACGCCATGGGCCTGGGCCTGAACTTCGTGGAAGGCGAGGGCCCGCGCTTCGCGGCGCCGCTGCGCGACGAGACGGCCATCATGAGCCTGGCCGCGCCCGATCCCACGGCGGAGTTGCGCTACGTGATCGATGCCGTCGCGCAGATCCGCAAGGCGCTCGCCGGCAGGATCCCCCTCATCGGCTTTTCTGGCAGCCCCTTCACGCTGGCCTGCTACATGATCGAGGGACGGGGCGGCACCGAGTTTCACGAGACCAAGCGCCTGCTCTACGAACGCCCCGACCTGATGCACCGCCTCCTGCACGTCAACGCGAGCGCCGTGGCGGACTACCTCAACGCGCAGATCGAGGCCGGCGCGCAGGCGGTCATGATTTTCGACACCTGGGGCGGCGCGCTCGCCGGCGAGGCCTTCCACGAGTTCTCGTTGCGTTACATCGAGCGCGTGTGCGCGCAACTCAGGCGCGAAGCCGACGGCCGCAGGATTCCCCGGGTCGTGTTCACCAAGGGCGGGGGCGGCTGGCTGGAAAGCCTCGCGCAAAGCGGAGCGGATGCGCTCGGGCTGGATTGGACGGCGGACATCGCGAAAGCGCGCAGTCGTGTCGGCGATCGCGTGGCCTTGCAGGGCAACCTCGATCCGGCCGTGCTGCTGGCGGGCAGCCAGGCCGTGCGGCGCGAGGCGACGAGGGTGCTCGCGGCGTACGGCCATGGCGAAGGCCATGTATTCAACCTCGGGCACGGTGTCTCGCAGTTCACGCCGCCGGAAGCCGTGGCGGCGCTGGTGGAAACCGTGCACGCCGAGAGCCGGCAATTCCACTGATCCGCAAGGCGTTCGGCGGCAGGCCGCAGGCCGTGTTTATGCACAATTTCGCAGGGCGCCCGCCGCGAAATCCAGTCCTGGCGCGGTTCTCCGGTCGATGATCGAATAACCTGTTGAAATCAAAAATAATAAATTGTCTTGACAAGCCCAATCCCGCGTCCTGCTTGGGTTTGCGGGGGATTTCCCAGAGAGCAGTCCGGCTTTTTCATCAACAGATTTATCCACAATCCCCGATGGCCAAAAAAAAGGCCTTTTCGCAAAGTCATTTACGACTGCTGTCGGGATCTTGCGACATCCCGGGTCGGGGCGTCGCGCCAAACGGCCCATGGCCATCGTAAGAGTCGCGGTCGATTGTCCGGTCGACGCGCTTTTCGACTATCGCGTGGCGGCGGAGCCGCCGCCGGCCGGTGGATTCGTCGTCGTTCCGTTCGGCAGGCGGCGCGTGCTCGGGCTGGTGCTCGAGCACGCGCAACGAGCGACCGTCGCGGACCATCGGCTGCGCGACGTCGAGCGCGTCCTTGCCGTGCCTCCCCTGCCGGCGGATATCCTGGCCTTGATCCGGTTCGCGGCCGAGTATTACCAATGCCCGATCGGGCAGGCTGCGTTCGCCGGCTTGCCGACGCGGCTCGGCCGCGTGCGCGAAGCCGTCACGAGGACGTCGTGGACGTACGAGTTGACGCCCGCGGGCCTGGCGCTTGCGCGCGACCATTTTCCGCCACGCGCGGCACTCAAGCGCCGTTTGCTGGAGGCGTTTCGTGCGAAGCCGGCGCTCGACCGCGGGGATCTGGCTGCGATATCGGCGCGAGCGTCCGCGCTGGCGGAAGCCTGGATCGGCGAGGGATGGGTGGCCAGACGGGAAACCCCGGCCGTGGAACCCGCGGGAAAAACATCGATTGCATCCGCGCGCCCACCCGTGCTGCCGACGCTCACCGACGAGCAACGCGCGGCCGTCGCCGCGATCGCGGCGAGCCTGGGGACATTTTCCGCGTGGCTGCTGGAGGGCGTCACCGGCAGCGGCAAGACCGAGGTTTACTTCCGGCTGATCGAGCAGGTGGCCGCCGCAGGCCGGCAGTCCCTGCTGATGGTGCCCGAGATCAACCTCACGCCGCAGCTCGAAGCGCGCCTGCGGGAGCGCTTTCCGGCCCTGCGGCTGGCGAGCCTGCATAGCAACCTCGCCGAGGGCGAGCGCATGGCGAACTGGCTGGCCGCGCGGCAGGGCAGGGCCGACGTGGTCATCGGCACGCGCCTGTCGGTGTTCACACCCATGCCGCGGCTCGGCTTCGTCGTCGTTGACGAGGAGCACGACGCGTCCTTCAAGCAGCAGGAGGGGCTGCGCTATTGCGCGCGCGACCTCGCCATTTTCCTGGCCCGCCTGCGCGGAGTGCCGGTCGTGCTCGGCTCTGCCACGCCGTCGCTCGAGACCTACCACAACGCGCGCACCGGAAAGTTCGGCCATTTGCACCTTGCGCGGCGTCCGGCCGCGGGCAGGCCCGATATCCGGCTGCTGGACTTGCGCGGGCACACGCGCCAGGCGGGCATCAGCGACGAAGCGCTGCGGGCGGTCGAGGCGCGACTGGCGCGCGGCGAGCAGAGTCTGGTATTCCTGAACCGCCGCGGCTTCGCGCCTGCGCTCGCCTGCGGCGCGTGCGGCTGGAGCGCGGCGTGCGATCGCTGCAACGCCAGGCTGGTCTGGCACCTCGCGGACGCGGTTCTGCGCTGCCACTATTGCGGCCATGAGGAATCGTTGCCGCGCCGCTGTCCCGTCTGCGGCAACCAGGACCTCAAGGGGCTCGGGCAGGGCACGCAGCGCATCGAGCAGGCGCTGTCGCAACGCTTCGCCGGCGCGCGCATCCTGCGCATCGACCGCGACAGCACGCGCCGCAAGCACGCCTGGCGGGCCATGCAGGACGACATTCGCGCCGAGCGCGTCGACATCCTCGTGGGCACGCAGATGCTGGCCAAGGGCCACGATTTCCCCAAGCTCACGCTGGTGGTCGTGGTCGATGCCGACGCGGCGCTGTTCTCGGTCGATTTCCGCGCGGCCGAGCGGGTGTTCCAGCAGCTCATGCAAGTGGCCGGTCGCGCGGGACGCGACCGGCTTCCCGGGGAGGTGCTGGTGCAGACGCAGTTTCCCGACCATCCGCTTTATCGCGCCCTGGTCCGCCAGGACTACCGCAGCTACGCCGACGAGCTGCTGGCGGAACGCAGCCGCGCGGGCTTTCCGCCCTTCGTCCACCAGGCGATCCTGCGGGCGGAATCTCAGAGCGAGGCGGCGGTCATGCGCTTCCTCGCGCATGCGGCGAGCCTGTCGGGTCTCGACGGGGAGGACGTGGTGCTCTACGACCCGGTACCCGCGAGCGTTTCGAAGGTCGCAGGCCACCACCGCGGCCATCTGCTCGCGCAGTCCGCGTCGCGCGCGGCCATGCAGCGATTCCTCTCGCGCTGGCGCGCGGCTCTTGCGCAAGGCAAGCCAGCGCGCGTGCGCTGGGCGCTGGACGTCGACCCGCTGGAGCTGTAGCGGACAACCGCGGTCGAGCCGGTATAATCGCGCCCTCGCCCGACCGCCACGCCGGGTTTTCGCCATTCTTCCTTCCCGATGAGCGCGACCGTACCGGACCTCCGCACCCACCTAGCCGATCTCCTGCAGGACGCGCAACGCCGGGCCGTGGCCGACGCTCCCGCCGTGCCCGTCGTGCTGGAGCGGCCGAAGTCCGCGCAATTCGGCGACTACGCCAGCAACATCGCCATGCAGCTGGCGAAGGCGACGAAGCGCAATCCGCGCGACATCGCGCAACGGATCGTCGGGGCGCTTGCGCCCTCCGCGCTGCTGGAGAAGGCGGAAGTCGCCGGCGCAGGATTCATCAATCTCTATCTCAGGCCGGAGGCGAAGCAGCAGGTCGTCAGGCAGGTGCTCGAGGGGCGCGGGGCCTATGGCCGCAGCGGCATCGGCCGCGGAATCAAGGTGCAGATCGAGTTCGTCTCCGCCAATCCGACCGGTCCGCTGCACGTCGGCCACGGTCGCGGTGCCGTGTTCGGCGACAGCCTGGCGAACCTGCTCGACGCCGCGGGCTACACCGTGCAGCGCGAGTACTACATCAACGACGCCGGACGGCAGGTGGACATCCTCTGCGTATCGGTCTGGGTCCGCTATCTCGAGCTCTGCGGCGAAGCGGTCGCTTTCCCGGCGAACGGGTACCGCGGCGACTACGTGCGCGCCAGGGCGCAGGAGATCAGGGCCGACGCGGGCGAGCGCCTGCGGCGCCCGGCTGCCGCCGCGCTGGCCGGGCTGCCCGAGGCCGCGGACGCCGACGAGGACGCCGTGGAAGCGCGCATGGACGCGCTGATCGAGCGTGCGCGCGCGCTGCTCGGCGGGGATTTCGACTATCTCGGCCGCTTCGTGCTGGAACGCCAGGTCGCCGAGATACGCGACGTGCTCGCGAAGTTTGGCGTCGAGTTCGACGCGTGGTTCTCGGAGCGGTCGCTTTATGCGTCGGGACGCGTGGCCGATGCGCTCGCGGTGCTCGGCAAGGCAGGGCATCTCTACGAGAAGGACGGTGCGCGCTGGTTCCGCTCGACCGCGTTCGGCGACGACAAGGACCGCGTGGTGCAGAGGGAAAACGGCCTGTACACCTACTTCGCATCGGACATCGCCTACCATTTCGACAAGCTGCAGCGCGGTTTCGACATCCTGATCGACGTATGGGGCGCGGACCATCACGGCTACATCCCGCGCGTGCGTGCTGCGATGCAGGCCCTGGGCCGCGACCCGTGCAAGCTCGAGGTGCCGCTCATCCAGCTCGTGGCGCTGTACCGCGGCGGCGAGCCCGTGCGCATGGGCAAGCGCAGCGGAAGCTTCGTCACGCTCGAGGAGCTCGTCGAGGAGGCCGGCGTGGACGCAACGCGCTATTTCTACCTTGCGCGCAAGTGCGACCAGCACCTGGATTTCGACCTCGACCTGGCCAAGTCCCAGAGCAACGACAATCCCGTGTACTACATCCAGTACGCGCATGCCCGCGTCTGCTCGGTCATGGAGCAATGGGGCGGCGACGAGGCCGGGCTGGTCAACGCCGGGCTGGCGCCGCTCGTTGAAGAGCAGGAGCTGCAACTGCTGCAGAAGCTGCTCGACTATCCCGAGCAGATAGAGAGCGCGGCGCGCGACCGGGCGCCGCACCAGATCGCGTTCTACCTGAAGGACCTCGCCGCGGCCTTCCACAGCTACTACAACTCCACGCGCATGCTCGTCGACGGCGACGGGGTGAAACTGGCGAGGCTCGCACTGGTGGCCGCGGTCAGTCAGGTCCTGCGCAACGGTCTCGCCGTGCTCGGGGTCGGCGCACCCCGGAAAATGTGAGTAAACTTTCCGCCATGAGCCGCGACTACAAGCACGTCCGGGCAGCCTCCGCCACCACTGCGCGCAGCGGCCCGTCGATGTGGACGGGCATCCTCATCGGCCTGCTCGTCGGCCTGTGCATCGCGCTCGGCGTCGCCCTGTACATCAACAAGGGCGCCAATCCGTTCACGCAGAAGCCGAAGGGTGTCGACAAGCCGGCCGAGAAGCCCGTCGAGGCGCCGCAGGCACCGGCGGCGGGACAGGCGCCTGCCACGGCTTCCGGCGACAAGCATGCGAAGCCGCGTTTCGACTTCTACAAGATCCTGCCCGGCACCGAGGAAGCGGTGACGGACAAGGAGTTCAAGCGCGCGTCGCCGGCGGCGGCCAGGGAGGTCTATTTCCTGCAGGTGGCCGCGTTCCAGAACCCTTCGGATGCCGACAACCTCAAGGCGCGGCTGGCGCTGGCCGGCATCGAGGCGCAGATCCAGACGGCGACGCTGCCGGACGGCCAGGTCTGGCATCGCGTGCGTGTCGGTCCGTTCTCGAGCCAGGACGAGCTCGCGAAATCGAGGGCCGCGCTCAAGGAAAACAAGCTGGAGGCGAACCTGATCAAGGTCCGCGAATAGCAGGCTTCTTTCAATTACACGGAACAGCCATGAATCGACTGCATCGCCTAGTGACGACCGCCGTGCTCGCGCTGCTGCCGGGCCTGATGCTCGCATCGCCCGCTGCCGCCAAGCCGGTGCAGGACAAGGATTACAAGCTGGTGGAGCCCGCGCAGCCGCAGGCGTCCACGGTGAAGGGCGTGGAAGTGCTGGAATTCTTCAACTATGCCTGCCCGCACTGCTATGAATTCGAGCCCCATCTCAGGGCGTGGCTGAAGAACAAGCCGAAGAATGCCGATTTCCGCTACGTGCCCGCGGTGTTCAACGACCGCATGATCCCGCTGGCGATGATCTTCTACACGCTCGATGAGATGAATCTCCTCGACAAGCTGCACGACAAGGTCTACTACGCGATACACCAGCAGCAGGTCAACCTCACGGACCGCGCCACGATCCTGAAATGGATGGGGGAGCAGGGCGTCGACGTGAAGAAGTTCGAGGCGACTTTCGATTCCTTCAGCATCAACAGCAAGGTCCAGCGGGCGCGCAAGATGACCCGCGACTACCGCATTCCGGGAACGCCTTACCTGGTCGTGGGCGGGCGATACATGACCGGGCCGTCGATGTCCGTGGGGTCGAACAACGCGGTGGACTACGTCCGCTTCGAGCAGATCCTCAACGAACTGATCGACATGAGCAAGGGCGGTGCGCGCTGATCCGCCGCCGGCGGAATGCTGAAGCGCTGGCTCCTGGTGCCGGTCTTGGCCCTTGCGGTGCTCGCCGCCGGGGCGGCAGCGGAAGAACCGGTGCAGGACGTGGACTACGTCCTCATCGACCCGCAGCCGGTCATGCCCGGCAAGATCGAGGTCATCGAGTTCTTCTACTACGGCTGCGAATCCTGCAACCGCCTGGAGCCGCGCCTGCAATCCTGGATGGCGGGCCTCGCCGATGACGTTTCCTTCCGCCGCGTCCCGGCGATCCGCCGCACCGCGTGGGTGCCCCTCACCCGCCTGTATTTCGCGCTTGACCAGCTGGGTGAGATCGACCGGCTGCACGCGCAGGTGTACCGCGCCGTGCACGGCGCCGGGTTGAATCCTTCCGACGTGCCCGCGCTGGAAGCCTGGGCGCGCGAGCACGGGCTCGACGCCGGCAAGCTGGAGCAGCTCATGGATTCGGACGCCATCCGCGACCGCGTGCAGCGCGCCCACGACGAGACGGTGGCCTACGGCGTCCGCGCCACGCCGTCGTTCGTCGTGGACGGAAAATACCTGACCGAAGCCGGCATGGCGGGCAGCGCCGACGCCCTGCTGGGGATCGTCGACGGCCTCGTCGACAAGGCGCGGGCCTCGCGGGGCCAGCGCCGGTGACGGCGGCCGGCGTCTTCATCACCGGCGCGTCCAGCGGCATCGGCCGGGCGCTCGCGCTCGAATACGCCGCGCGCGGTGCGACGCTGGGCCTGGCCGCCAGGCGCGAGGACGTGCTTTCGCAGTTCGCCGCGTCATTGCCGGCGCGGTGCTACACCTACGCGCTCGACGTGGCCGATGCGCAGGCCCTGGCTCAGGCCGCGCGGGATTTCATGTCCCGGGCTGGTTGTCCGGACGTCGTCATCGCGAACGCGGGCATCAGCGCCGGCACGCTCACGGCCGAAACGGCGGACAACGCCGCGTTCGAGCGCATCCTGGCCACCAACGTGACCGGCATGATGCTGACCTTCCAGCCTTTCGTCGAAGCCATGCGCGGGCGGCGCGGCGGCACGCTCGCGGGCATCGCCAGCGTGGCCGGCTTCCGGGGGCTGCCCGGCGCGGCCGCATACAGCGCTTCCAAGGCGGCGGCGATTTCCTATCTGGAAAGCCTGCGCGTGGAGCTGGCCGGCAGCGGCGTGTCCGTGGTCACGATCTGCCCGGGCTACGTCGCCACGCCGATGACGGCAGGCAATCCCTATCGCATGCCCTTCCTGATGGATGCCGGCAAGGCCGCGGCGAAAATGGCACGCGCGATCGATGCGCGCCGGCGCTTTTACGTGCTGCCCTGGCAGATGGCGATGGTCGGCTGGGTGTTGCGGAGATTGCCGCGCCCGCTCTACGACCTGCTGTTCAAGCGGGCCCCGCGCAAGCCCCGGCGCGCGGCTTCCTGATCCCGCGGTGCGGCGGGCACCGGTCAGCGCAACGCGATCCCCAGCACGGACTCGAGCTCGGCGATCGCCGCGGCGGGATCCTCGACCTTGATGGTGCGCATGCCCATCGCGCGCGCGGGCTTGAGATTCGGCCCGAGGTCGTCGAGATAGACCGCTTCCTCGGGCCGGATGCCGAGCTGCACGCACGCCAGCTCGAAGAACCGCGGCTCCGGCTTGCGCACGCCCAGCCTGGAAGATTCGATGATCGTGTCGAACAGATTCATCACGGACTGCCAGCGCGCGGCGCGCTCCGGGTCGCGGTCGAAGCCGCGACGGGGCCCGGCAGCGACGTTGTTGGTGACGCAGGCGTTGGCGTAGTGCTCCTTGGAAGCGCGCAGCGCTGCGACCATGGCGGGGCGTACCTCGCCGTAGACGAGGTCGATCACGTCCAATCCGCGCACCTCGTGCCCAGCACGTATCGCTTCTTCAGCGAAGGCGGCATCGAACTCGGCGGGACTCAGCTCCGAGCGCTCGAAGCGGGCCCATGCGTTGGTGTCCGGGTTGCGGGCATTGATGCCGCGCAGGAAGTTGTCCGGCAGTCCGCGCTCCTTCTCGAAACGCCGGAATGCGAGGAAGGGGCTTTCGGTCATGACGCCGCCGAAGTCCCAGAGCACGGCGCGAATCGCGGCGTTCCGCATCGCTATTTCTTTTTTGCGGCCTTGTAGGCGTCCACGGCGCGCTTGAGCTCCTTGAGCTCCTCGCAGGGGATCGGTGAACAAAGCCGTTGCAGCTCGGCGAGGTGCTGCTCGGCCTTCGGCAGGTTGTCCACCATGAGGTAGGCCTCGCCGACGTACTCGTGCGCATGGCGGTTCGACGGATCGAGCTTGAGCGCCTCGCCGTACTGCGCGAAGGACGCGTCGAGGTTGCCGCTCTTGCGGTAGGCATAGCCCAGCAGGCTGTGCGCGTCCGAATTCCCGGGTTCGCTCTGCACGGCCTGCGTGAGCAGCCCGATCGCCTTCTTCCAGTCCTGCGCCGCCAGTGCCTTTTTGCCCTCCTGATAGTTCGGATTGCTGCTTTCGGATTCGTCCGCGCCCATGTTGGCGTGCGCGTGCGCGGTGACGAGCATCCAGACCAGCAGCATTCCGGTACATGAACGCAGCAGTCGAACCATATCTTCCTCCTTCATTCCACGGTGACGGACTTTGCGAGGTTGCGCGGCTTGTCGACGTCCGTGCCGCGTGCGAGCGCCGTGTGATAGGCAAGCAGTTGCAACGGTACCACGTGCAGGATCGGCGACAGGTCGCCGTAGTGCTCCGGCAGCCGGATCACATGCATGCCGTTTTCCGCGGCCATGCGGGTGTCCGCGTCCGCACACACGTAGAGCTCGCCGCCGCGCGCCCGCACTTCCATCATGTTGCTCTTGAGCTTCTCCAGCAATGCATCGTTCGGCGCCACCGTGATCACCGGCATGGCCTCGGTCACCAGCGCGAGCGGGCCGTGCTTCAGTTCCCCGGCGGGGTAGGCCTCGGCATGGATGTAGCTGATCTCCTTCAGCTTGAGCGCGCCTTCCATGGCGATCGGATAGTGCAGCCCGCGGCCCAGGAACAACGCGTCCTCCTTGCTCGCGAAGCGTTCGCTCCAGGCGATCAGGTGGGGCTCCAGCGCCAGCACGCTCTGCACGGCCGCCGGCAGGTGGCGCAGGCGCTTCAGGGCATCGGCCTCGGCCCGCGCATCCAGCCGGCCCTTCGTCGCGGCGAGCGAGTTGGCCAGCAGGTACAGTGCGACGAGCTGCGTCGTGAACGCCTTGGTCGACGCCACGCCGATTTCGACGCCGGCGCGGGTCAGGAACTGCAGCGCGGTTTCCCGCACCATGGCGCTGGTGGCGACGTTGCAGACGGCGAGCGTGCCGTGCATGCCGAGCGATTGCGCATGCTTGAGCGCGGCCAGCGTATCGGCAGTTTCCCCCGACTGCGAGATCACGACCACCAGCGTCGCGGGGTCGGGCACCGACGTGCGGTAGCGGTACTCGCTGGCTATTTCCACGGTGGTCGGGATGCGCGCAATGGCTTCGATCCAGTAGCGCGCAACGCAGCCGGCATAGTAGCTGGTCCCGCACGCCAGGATCAGCACGCGGTCGATGCGCGCGAACGCAGCGGCCGCGCCGTCGCCGAACAGCGAGGGATCGAGCCCGGCGACCTGCTCGAGCGTGTCGGCGATCGCACGCGGCTGCTCGAAGATCTCCTTCTGCATGTAATGGCGGTACGGGCCGAGGTCGACCGTGCCCAGGGCAACCTTGACCGTGCGCACGGGCCGCTCGACGGGGGCGCCGTCGCGGTCGAAGACCGCCACGCGCGCGGTGCGCACGTCGGCCACGTCGCCTTCCTGCAGGTAGACGATGCGGTCCGTCGTGCCGGCGAGCGCCATGGCGTCGCTGGCAAGGAAGTTCTCGCCGTTCCCGAGCCCGGCCACGAGCGGCGAGCCCAGCCGCGCGCCCACCACGCGGCCCGGCTCCGATTTCGCGACCACGCCGATGGCGTAGGCGCCGCGGAAACGGGCGATCGCCCCGCGCACGGCCTCGAGCAGGTCGCCGCGATACAGGCTGTGGATCAGGTGGGCGATGGCCTCGCTGTCCGTCGCGCTTTCGAACGCATAGCCGGCGCGCTGCAGGTCCGCCCGGATCTCCTCATAGTTCTCGATGATGCCGTTGTGGACGACCGCGATCTCCCCGCGCGAGAAATGCGGGTGTGCGTTGTTCGTGACGGGTGCGCCGTGCGTGGCCCAGCGCGTGTGGGCGATGCCGGTTGCGGCCTGGATGCCGTCCTGCTCGACCTGGCCGGACAGGTCGGCCACGCGCTGGACGCTGCGCGCGCGCCTCAGCCCGCCGGCGGTCACGACGGCCACGCCGCAGGAATCGTAGCCGCGGTATTCCAGCCTTTTCAGGCCTTCGACGAGGACGGGGACGATGTTGCGCGCGGAGGCCGCGCCGACGATTCCACACATGGCCCGGCGCCTACTTCTTCTTCACGGGTCGTTTCCAGGCGGCGATCGACGTCTGTCTGGCACGCGACACCGTGAGCGCGTCGGCGGGCGCGTCCTTCGTGACGGTGCTGCCGGCGCCGATCGTCGCGTTGCGCCCGACGGTGACCGGCGCGACCAACTGGGAGTCGGAGCCGATGAAGGCGCCGTCTTCGATGACCGTTCTGTGCTTGTTCGCTCCGTCGTAGTTGCACGTGATGGTGCCGGCGCCGACGTTGACGTCCCGGCCTATGGTTGCGTCGCCCAGGTAAGTCAGGTGGTTGGCCTTGGACCCGTCGCCGAGCTCGGCGGCCTTGGTCTCGACGAAATTGCCCACGTGCACGCCGTCGCCCAGCCTGGTACCCGGCCGCAGGCGCGCGAACGGCCCGATCCTGCAGCCACGGCCCGCGCTGGCGCCATCGAGATGAGAATACGGCAGCACCTCGCAGCCGGCGCCGAGATCCGCATCGCGCACGACGCAGCCGGCGCCGATGCGCACGCCGTCGCCCAGGCGCACGCTGCCCTCGAAGACGCAGTTGGCGTCGATGAAGACGTCCTGCCCGCACTCGATTTCGCCGCGCTGGTCGAAGCGCCACGGGTCGGCGAGCGTGGCCCCGAGCTCCATCAGGGCGCGCGCGTTCTGCAGCTGGTGGATGCGCTCGAGCCGGGCGAGCTGCTCCTTGCTGTTCACGCCCAGGATTTCCCATTCGTCGGCCGGCTGCGCCGCGCTCACGGGCGTGCCGGACCCGATGGCGAGCGCCACGACGTCGGTCAGGTAATACTCCTTCTGCGCGTTGCGGTCCGTGAGCTGCGGCAGCCATGCGCGCAGCCCGTCAGTGGGCGCGCACAGGATGCCGGTATTGATCTCACGGATCGTCTTTTCACGCGGGGTCGCGTCCTTGTCCTCGACGATGCGCACGATGTCGCCGCCGCGACCGCGCACGATGCGGCCATAACCCGACGGGTCGGCGAGCGTGGCGGTCAACAGCCGCAGGCCGGCGCCGTTCACGAGGCCCGCCAGGGTCGAGCCCCGCGTGAGCGGAACGTCACCGTAGAGCACCAGCGTGCTGCCGCCCGCGAGCAGATGCGGTGCGGCCTGTTGCACGGCGTGGCCGGTGCCGAGTTGCGGCTCCTGCAGCACGAAGGTAGCGCCGCTCTGCGCAAAAGCGGATGGGACGGCTTCGCCGCCGTGGCCGTAGACCACGATGGTGCGGTCGGCCCCGAGCGCTCTGGCGCGATCGAGCACATGGGCGAGCATCGGCTTGCCGCCGACGGCATGCAGCACCTTCGGCAACACGGAACGCATGCGCGTTCCCTTGCCCGCTGCGAGGATCACGACGTTTAGGGGCGCTTTTTTCACGAAGTCGGCAGGGGTCCGGCGCGACCGATTATCGCACAAGCACAATGCGCGGTCGCGGCGGCGCTTCGCTGCTGCGGTCCGGTGCGGCACCTTGCACGTTGGCCCATTCGAGCAACGCGTCCTGCGCCGCCTGCGCGGCGCGCGCCTGCGGATGATTGATGATCATGACCACCGCGAGCACGTCCATGTTCGCATCGAGGCTGTAGCCGGCCAGCGCGCGCACGCCCTCCAGGTAGCCGGTTTTCATGTGGGAGCGACCGGCGGCCGGCGAGGCCGCCAGCCGCTTCTTCAGCGTGCCGTCGACACCGGCGAGCGACAGCGACGCGGCGAATTCCGGCATCAGCGGGCTGCGGTAGGCCGCGGCCAGCAGTTCCCCGAGATGGCGCGCGCTGATCCGGTCCGTGCGCGACAGCCCGGCTCCGTTCTCGACGGCGAGCTCGGGGAACGCCAGCCCGCGATGCTCCAGCCACCCGGACACGGTCGCACGCGATTTTTCCAGCGTGGCGGGCGCGCCATCGCGCGCGCCCAGCGTCAGGAAGAGCTGTCGCGCCATGACGTTGACGCTGTACTTGTTGATTTCGCGCACCACGTCGGCGAGCGGCGGTGACTCCCATGTGGCGAGCAGCGTCGCGCCGGCGGGCAGCTCCGCCGGTCGCGCGCGGCCGTTCCACTCGCCGCCGACCTGCGCCCAGAGCTGGCGGAACAGCGATTGCGCGTAGTCGTCGGCGGAGAGCTCGCTGAAATAGCGGAATTTCTCGCCGCATCCCCCCGGGTATGTGCCGGAGAATTCCAGCACATCCTCGCGCAGCGACGGCTCGTCGGGCCAGTCGTTGCAATCGCCCGGCGCGAGACGCAGGCCATTTACGACCATGAGCTGCGGCAGCTCGGGCTCCGCGTGGATGGCGACCGTGCCGCGCACCTCGTCCGGCACGAATTGCAGGCGCAATGCCCGGGAATTGATCAGCAGTGCGTCGGCGCCGGTGTTGTAAGGGCGGGACGGTTCGTTGTCGAAGGCGGCCGGGTCGTGCGGTTCGATGGAGAAATAGCTCCGATCGAGCAGCAGGTCGCCGTCGATCTCCCGCAGGCCGCGGCGGCGAAGGTCGCGCAGGAACATCCACAGGCTGGGCAAGTCGAGCTTCGGGTCGCCGTAGCCTTTGAGCGCGAGATTGCCGGAAAGCCTGCCGCCATCCAGCCTGCCGTCGAGCCAGGCTTCGGTCTTCCATTTGTACGCGGGCCCCAGCAGCTCGAGCGCGGCGAATGTCGTGACCAGCTTCATCGCGGATGCCGGGTTCAGTGCAGCGTCGGCACCGATGGACAGCAGCTCGCGTCCGGTGGTGAGGTCGCGCACGTAAAGGCCCACGCTGTCTTCCGGTACGCCGGCCCGGGCGAGCGCGGCCGACACGGCTGGCGGCATGACGTCTGCGGCGACGCTGCGGATGCTGGCGCCAAGCGACAGGCAGGCCGATAACATCACGGCTCCCATCAGCGGCGCCCACGGTGTTCGCGGCCTCCTGGCGGACGCCCGGCATCTCCGGCATGGGTAAAGGCAGTTCGGGGTCATCGGTGATCCGGAGCGGCACGGGCGCAGAAGGGCCGATCATGCCGGCATCGCGCCGATCACGGAAGGTGCCGGCCGACCATCTGCCTCGCCCAGGATATCGACCGTGGCCGACCGGCCGCAGGCAGCGATTGCTCGTTCCGGCGGGGGCAGGATCTTATGTAAGCACCTGCTTACATGAAATTGGGCCCCCGTGCGCCCGATCGCGCAGCATTACCCTTGAAACAAGGAGGGACGGGCTTTATTATTAGCACTCTCAGGTATTGAGTGCTAACGAGAACCCTTTCTCGATTATCCATAACAAGGAGCCTGTAATGAAAATCCGTCCTCTGCATGACCGAGTCATCGTCAAGCGCCTGGAGGAAGAGCGCAAGACCGCTTCCGGCATCGTCATTCCCGATACCGCCGCGGAAAAGCCCGACCAGGGCGAAGTCATCGCCGTGGGTAACGGCAAGGTGCTCGAAGACGGCAAGATCCGTCCGCTCGACGTCAAGAAGGGCGACAAGATCCTGTTCGGCAAGTATTCCGGGCAGACCGTCAAGGTGCATGGCGAGGAACTGCTCGTGATGCGCGAAGAAGACATCATGGGCGTCGTCGAAGCCTAAGACCGCCCGTCCCCACAATTCCCATCAGGAGCACATTCTCATGGCAGCAAAAGACGTCAAATTCCATGACTCGGCCCGCAATCGCATCGTGGCCGGTGTCAACATCCTGGCCGACGCCGTCAAGGTGACGCTGGGACCGAAAGGCCGCAACGTCGTTCTGGAGCGCTCGTTCGGCGCCCCGACGATCACCAAGGACGGCGTGTCCGTGGCCAAGGAAATCGAGCTCAAGGACAAGTTCGAAAACATGGGCGCGCAGATGGTCAAGGAAGTCGCGTCCAAGACCTCCGACGTGGCCGGCGACGGCACCACCACCGCGACAGTCCTGGCACAGGCGATCGTGCAGGAAGGCATGAAGTTCGTTGCGGCTGGCATGAACCCGATGGACCTGAAGCGCGGCATCGACAAGGCCGTGACGGGCATCGTGGACGAGCTCAAGAAGATCTCCAAGCCCTGCACGACCAGCAAGGAGATCGCCCAGGTAGGCTCGATTTCCGCCAACTCGGATTCCGTCATCGGCCAGAAGATCTCGGAAGCCATGGAGAAGGTCGGCAAGGAAGGCGTCATCACCGTGGAAGACGGCTCCGGCCTGGAAGACGAGCTCGAGGTCGTGGAAGGCATGCAGTTCGACCGCGGCTACCTGTCCCCGTACTTCATCAACAACCCGGACCGCCAGATCGCGATCCTGGAAAACCCCTACGTCCTGCTGCACGACAAGAAGATCTCCAACATCCGCGAGCTGCTGCCCGTGCTGGAGCTGGTCGCCAAGGCCGGCCGGCCGCTGCTGATCATCGCCGAGGACGTCGATGGCGAGGCCCTGGCCACTCTGGTCGTCAACAACATCCGCGGCATCCTGAAGACCTGCGCGGTCAAGGCGCCGGGCTTTGGCGACCGCCGCAAGGCCATGCTGGAGGACATCGCCATCCTGACCGGCGGCACGGTCATCGCCGAGGAAGTGGGCCTCACGCTGGAAAAGGCCTCGCTGAAGGATCTCGGCCAGGCCAAGCGCATCGAGATCGGCAAGGAAGAGACCACCATCATCGACGGTGCAGGTGACGCCAAGACCATCGAAGGCCGCGTCAAGTCCATCCGCAAGCAGATCGACGAAGCCACCAGCGACTACGACCGCGAGAAGCTGCAGGAGCGCGTCGCCAAGCTGGCGGGCGGCGTGGCGCTGATCAAGGTCGGCGCCGCCACCGAGGTCGAAATGAAGGAAAAGAAGGCGCGCGTGGAAGACGCGCTGCACGCCACCCGCGCGGCCGTCGAGGAAGGCATCGTGGCCGGCGGCGGCGTTGCACTGATCCGCGCCCGCTCTGCGATCGCCAAGCTGAAGGGCGACAACTCCGACCAGGACGCGGGCATCAAGATCGTCATGCGCGCCCTCGAGGAGCCGCTGCGCATGATCGCGTCCAACGCTGGCGACGAGCCGTCCGTCGTGCTGAACAAGGTTGCCGAAAGCAAGGGCAATTTCGGCTACAACGCCGCCACCGGCGACTACGGCGACATGATGGAGCTCGGCGTGCTCGATCCCACCAAGGTCACCCGCTATGCGCTGCAGAATGCGGCGTCGGTCGCGGGCCTGATCCTGACCACGGCCGCCATGGTCGCCGAAATGCCGAAGGAAGAGCATTCCCACGGCGGCGGTGGCATGGGGGGGATGGGCGGCATGGGCGGCATGGACATGTGAGCACCCGTGCGCCGGGAAGCCGTGCCGCTTCCCGCGAACCTCGAAAGCCCCGCTTCTAGCGGGGCTTTTGTTTTTACAGGTCAACGGCGACCGCGGATGGCGCGTTCCCGGGTTGCAGCGACCGCGGCGGGCATGACGTTGACAATTGACCGGCTCCGCCAATTAAACTGTCGAAAAGCCCATGGTGGTCCCTGCTGCCGTGGCGCACAACGAGGGAGGAGACGAAATGGCTGGGATCGCTAGCACCGGCGTCGTGAAGGAGGGTAGCCCCCCGGATTTCAGACCGGAAGAGAAGAAAGTCATCTTCGCTTCCTCGCTGGGTACGGTCTTCGAGTGGTACGACTTCTACCTGTACGGAAGCCTGGCGGTCTTCTTCGGGAAGCTTTTCTTCCCGCCGGGCAATGAAACCGCGGCACTGCTGGCGAGCCTCGCGACCTTCGGTGCGGGATTCGCCGTGCGTCCCTTCGGGGCCCTGCTGTTTGGCAGGATCGGCGACATCATCGGCAGGAAGTACACGTTTCTCGTCACCATTGTCGTCATGGGCTTGGCGACCGTGCTCACCGGCATGGTGCCGACCTATGAGCACATCGGTTATTGGGCCCCCGTCCTGCTCGTGACCCTGCGGCTCGCGCAGGGACTTGCGCTCGGCGGCGAATACGGCGGAGCCGCTACCTATGTCGCCGAGCATGCGCCGAACAACCGGCGCGGCTACGATACCAGCTGGATTCAGACCACGGCCACGCTGGGCATCGTGCTGTCGCTGCTGATCATCCTGGTTTGCCGCCTGAACATGGATCCCGCCGAATTCTCGGCGTGGGGATGGCGGATCCCGTTCTGGTTCTCCGCGATCCTGCTGGGCGTGTCGGTGTACATCCGGCTGAGGCTCCAGGAATCGCCCGTGTTCGCGAAGATCAAGGCCGAGGGCCGCACTTCCAAGGCGCCCCTGACGGAAAGCTTCACCAGGCCGCAGAACCTCAAGCTCGTGCTGATCGCGCTTTTCGGCGCCGTCGCGGGCGAGGGCGTGGTCTGGTATACCGGGCAGTACTATGCGCTCTACTTCCTCATCGCCGTCCTCAAGGTCGACTACGTCACCGTGTATACGATGATCATGGTGGCCTTGCTGATCGGTACGCCCTTCTTCGTCGTGTTCGGCAGCCTCTCGGACAAGATCGGCCGGAAGAAGATCATGATGGTCGGGTTTCTGCTCGCGGTGCTGACCTACCTGCCGATATTCAACGCGTTCACGCATTTCGCGAACCCGGCCCTGGAAGAAGCGGTGAAAGCCAATCCCGTAGTGATCTACGGGGGGGATTGCGGCAAGGCGTGCGACAGCGCGCGCGACTATCTCGCGAAAAGCGGCGTCCCCTACACCCACGTGGCGCCGAAAGCAGGCGAAGAACTGGTGATGGCGGTCGGATCCTCCGAAGTCAAGGGCTTCGACGCCGCGGCGTACGCCGCGGCGCTGAAGGCGGCGAACTATCCGGCCAAGGCGGATCCCGAGCGCGTGAACCACGTCATGATCGTGGTGCTGCTGGTCATCCTGGTGATCTACGTAACCATGGTCTACGGCCCCATCGCGGCATTTCTCGTGGAATTGTTTCCTACGCGGATACGGTACTCCTCGATGTCCCTGCCCTACCATATCGGCAATGGCTGGTTCGGCGGATTCGTGCCGTTGATCGCTACATCCGTCGTGGTTGCCACCGGAAACATCTATGCCGGCCTCTACTACCCGATCGGCGTGGCGCTGATTTCCCTGATCGTGGGATCGCTGTTCATCCGGGAGACCAAGAACAACGACATCCACGCATAGGCGCAGCGTCAGAATCGGGAAGACCCGGTCCAGTTCGCCTGGTCTTCCTGGTTCGTTGTCCCGATTCGCGCCGTTGTCGCGATATCCCCATTGCCATATAATGCGCCGCTTCGCATTGTGCGGCCCATGCCTGCGGGATGAAGGCTAGCCTGCCCTTGGGCAGGTTAAGGGCGCAGGCCCGGCCGGAACTAAAATCCTTGTGTCGGCCATTGGCAGTGGTTGGACCCGTGGCCTCGCCATGGGTCGATAGTCTTGCAGCACAGTGGCCAAGTAGCTCAGTCGGTAGAGCAGAGGACTGAAAATCCTTGTGTCGGTGGTTCGATTCCGCCCTTGGCCACCATTCCCTTCGGATCTTCAGCTTGTGTCGGCGGTTCGATTTAGTTCCGGCATAACCTGAAAGCAGGTTAGCCCCCGCTGAAACCGCTGCGCCGTTTTAGCTCCGGCATAACCTGGCGACAGGTTAGCCTCCACTGAAACAGGCATTCGCCTGTTTTCGCCCTTGGCCACCGCTCCCCTCCCATGCCTTGCAATGCCGCTTCACACCATGTCCGCTGCTTGACAGCAGTGCGAGTGTGCCTTGATAGTTCCGGGCGTGAATCGTCCGGCGACCGCATCCGGCACCCATAAAAACTAGAATTCCACTGGGAGCGAATATGAAATCCTGCAAGTCCCTCGCGCTGGCGCTGCTGGCGTTCGCCGCCGGCTGCAGCGCCCACGCCGCCGACATGACGCTGCGTTTCGGCACGCCGTTCGTCACCAACAGCAACCTGCACAAGGCGATGGAGAAGTTCGCCGAGATCGTCGGCAAGGAAAGCGGTGGCAAGATCCGCGTGCAGGTCTACCCCGACAGCCAGATCGGCGACATCCAGCAGCTGATCGCTGGCATGCAGCTCGGCACGGTCGACATGTCCTACCTCGGCGTGGGCAATTCCGGCCAGCTCAAGGGCTGCGGCGCGCTGAACGTTTCCTATCTCCCCTACCTGTTCAAGAGCAAGCGCGCCGCCGAGGAATCGCTGAACGGCCCGATCTTCCAGGAGCTCTACGAGCAATGCGCGCAGTCTTCGGGCGTGCGCATTTTCGCGGTGGGCGGCGACCGCAGCCCGCGCGCCATCGTCACCACCAAAGGCCCGATCATGAAGCCCGAGGACCTCAACGGGCTGCGCCTGCGCATCCCGCCGATCCCGATTTTCCGCGACACGTTCGAGGCGGTGGGCGTGAAGGTCGTGCCGCTGGGCCTCAACGAGGTATACATGGCGCTGTCGCGCGGACAGGTCGACGGCCAGGACAACGGCTTCGATCTGACGCTGACGTTCCGCTTCCACGAGGTTTCGAAATACTGGTCGGCCACCGACCACTGCTACGACCTGGGCGCGTTCTACGTGTCCGAACGCAGGTGGAAGACTTTCACGCCCGAGCAGCAGGCGCTGTTCAGGCGCGCGGCCGCCGAAGGCGGCAAGCTCGCCACCCGGCTCGGGGAGGAGTTCGACAAGAAGGGCCTCGAGGAGCTCAAGAAGGCCGGCGTGACCTATGTCGTGCCGGACAGGGCGGCCTTCCAGAAGGCCTGGGCCAACGTCTACAAGAACTACGAGGGCAAGGTCTGGCCGGAAGGCCTCGTGCAACGGATCAAAGCGGCACAGAAATAACGTGCTGGGCCTGCTCGACCATACCCTGCGCATCATCGAGCGCGGATTGGAATGGCTCATCGCCGCGCTGGTCGTCGCGCTGGTGGTAATCGTCGCTTCGCAGCTGGTCGACCGCCACGTGGTGACGCTGCCCATGGCCGCCCCGGACGCCTATGCCCGGGTTTTCCTGGTCTGGCTGACGTTCATCGGCTTCGCGCTCGCGGTCAAAAACGGCCTGAACATCCGCGTCGATCTCATCGACACGCGCCTGCCGCCGCGGGTCCGCCGCGGCCTCGACCACGCGTTCGACGCCGTCATGCTGTTCCTCACTGCCGTGGTGGGCATGAATTGCTGGCGCCTCGTCCTGATCGGCCGCGACCAGGAAAGGCTGGGCACCGTGTTTTCGGAAGCCTGGCCGTCGGCGGCGCTGTTCGCGTCCTGCATCCTGCTGGGACTGTTCCTCGTGCTGCGCATCGCGTTGCGGTTCGCCGGACGCGAAGTCGCGCAGCACCGGCCGGCGGGCACGGAGTAAGGCGATGCTGCTGCTGCTGTTCGTGGCATTCATGCTGGCACTGCTCATCGGCTTCGACGTCGGCTTTTCGATGATTCTTTCGGCCTGGCTGGGCGTCGAATACCGCGGCGATGCCGTCGACCCGGCCATGATGCCCATATCCATGGTCGCAGGCGTGGATACCTACGCCCTGGTGCAGGTGCCCCTGTTCATCCTGGCCGGCGAGCTCATGAACCGCGGCGGCCTGACCCTGCGCCTGATCGATTGGGCCCAGGCGATGGTCGGGCGCGTGCGCGGCAGCCTTGGCCATGTTTCCATCCTCACCAACCTCGTCATGGCCGGCGTCTCGGGTTCTGCGGTGGCGGACGCCGTGGCCACGGGAAAGCCGCTCATCCCGGCCATGCGCAAGGAAAAGTATGGCGAAGGTTTCGCCGGCGCCGTGATCGCCGCCGGGGCGCTGCTCGGGCCGATCATCCCGCCGTCGATTCCGATGGTGGTCTATGCGCAGCTCTCCAGCCAGTCCGTGGTCAAGCTGTTCATGTCCGGCGTCGTGCCCGGCCTGCTGCTGGCCGCCGGTTTCATGGCGGTCTGCTCGATCATGGCACGCGTGCGCGGCTACCCGAGCCGGCCGCCGGTCAGCCTGCGCGGCAAGGCGACCGCAACAGGCCGGGCGGGTTGGGCGCTGCTGATGCCGGTCATCATCCTCGGCGGCATCCGTTTCGGGCTCGTGACCGACACGGAAGCTGCCGCCGTCGCCGCCCTCTACGCGCTTTTCGTGAGCCTGTTCGTCTATCGCGGGGTCGGCTTGCGGGACCTGAAACCCATCCTCTATGAATCGGGCAGGTCGACGGCGATCATCCTGTTCCTGCTGGCCGCCGCCGGCCCCTTCAGCTGGCTCGTCGCGGAGAGCCAGATCAGCCAGACGGTGGTCGACGTCATCCAGCGCCTGTCCACGAACCCCGTCGTCGTGTTGCTCATCATCAACGGCTTCCTGCTGCTGATCGGCTGCATCATCGAGCCCTTGCCCGCCATGATCATCTTCCTGCCGGTGCTGATGCCACTGGGCGCACAGCTCGGCATCGACCCGATCCAGTTCGGCGCGGTGGTGGTGCTGAACCTCATGATCGGACTGATGCATCCGCCGATCGGCCTGCTGCTGTTCGTGGTGTCCTCGGTCGGTAAAATTCGCATCACGCCGGTGATGTGGGAAATCCTGCCCTTCCTGGCCTGGGCGCTCGTCGTGCTGGCCCTGACCATCGTTTTCCCGCCCCTGACGACCTGGCTGCCCGCCCAGCTGCGGTGAGCGTGTCGCCGCGTTCCTTCTCGGCGGAGAATGCGGCGACTTTTGGCTTATAATCAGTACCCTCGACTGATCCCGGCCCCGCGCGCCGCCATGTTGACTGCGGCGGATCCCGATGCAGCTTTTCGCTTTCGGCATGAACCACCATACGGCACCGCTCGCGATGCGCGAGCAGGTGACCTTTCACGCCGAGGATCTGGAGCCCGCGCTGCGCGACCTGGTGTCCCGCGAGTCCGTGCGGGAGGCCGCGATCATCTCGACCTGCAACCGCACCGAGATCTATTGCAGCGCGCCGGACCCCGGCCGTGCGATCGACTGGCTGGCGCGTTTCCACCACCTGAAGGCGGCCGTGCTCGAGCCTTTCCTCTACACGCTGCCGCGCGAGCAGGCCGTCACGCATGCGTTCCGCGTGGCGAGCGGCCTCGACTCCATGGTCATCGGCGAGCCCCAGATCCTCGGCCAGATGAAGGACGCCGTGAAATCGGCGGAGCACGCCGGCACCCTGGGCACGGTGCTGCACCGGCTGTTCCAGTCCACGTTCTCGGTTGCCAAGGAAGTGCGCACGCAGACCGACATCGGCACGAGCTCCGTGTCCCTGGCCGCCGCGGCGGTCAAGCTCGCCGAGCGCATCTACCCGAGCATCGCCGGCCAGCGCGTGCTCTTCGTCGGCGCCGGCGAGATGATCGAGCTCTGTTCGGCGCATTTTGCCGCCAAGCAGCCCCGCGACATGACCTTCGCCAACCGCACCGTGGAGCGGAGCGAGCAGCTGGCGGATCGCTATCGCGGGCGCGTCATCACGCTGAACGACCTGCCCGAGCAGCTTCCCCACCACGACATCGTGGTCACCTGTACGGCGAGCACGCTGCCGATCATCGGCAAGGGCATGATCGAGCGCGCCGTCAAGCTGCGCCGCCACCGGCCGATCCTGATGATCGACCTTGCGGTGCCGCGCGACGTGGAGGTCGAGGTCGCCGAGCTGGATGACGTTTTCCTGTACAGCGTGGACGACCTCGGCAAGATCGTGCAGGAGGGGCTCGACAGCCGCCACGCCGCCGTCGCGCAGGCTGAAGCCATCATCAGCACCAACGTGCGCAGCTTCATGCACTGGCTCGAAAGCCGCGAGCTGGTGCCCACCATCCGCGCGCTGCGCGACCAGGTCGAGCGCGCGCGGCGCCACGAGCTCGACCGCGCCGCCCGCATGCTGGCGAGGGGGGATGACCCCGCGCGGGTGCTCGAGCAGCTTTCGCAGTCGCTCGCCAACAAATTCCTGCACGCCCCGACTCAGGCGCTCAACAACGCGGCGGGCAGCGAGCGTGACGCGCTGGTCGCCGCGCTGAGCCGCGTGTTCGAGATCAACCTGCCCGAATGAAGCCGTCCATCGCCTCCAGGCTGGCGCGGCTTTCCGCCAGGCTGGAGGAGCTCAACGCCCTGCTCTCCAGCGAGGACGTCACCCGGGATCTCGACAACTACCGCAAGCTCACGCGCGAGCATGCGGAGATCTCCCCCGTCGTGGAGCTGTACCAGCGCTATCTCAAGTGCCAGTCGGACGTCGACGCGGCGCTCGCCATGGCGGACGATCCGGAAATGCGCGAGCTCGCCGACGCGGAGGTCAGGGAAGGCAGGCAACGTCTGGCTGCGCTCGAGGACGCGCTGCAGAAGGGGTTGCTGCCGGCCGATCCCAGCGACGAGCGCAACATCTTCCTGGAAATACGCGCCGGCACCGGCGGCGACGAATCGGCGCTGTTCGCGGGAGACCTGCTGCGCATGTACCTGCGCTATGCCGAACGCCAGGGCTGGCGCGTCGAGATCATCTCGCAGAGCCCGAGCGAGCTCGGCGGCTACAAGGAGGTCATCGCCAGGATCGTCGGCTCGGGTGCCTACTCGAAGCTGAAGTTCGAATCCGGCGGACACCGCGTGCAGCGCGTGCCGGCCACCGAGACGCAGGGGCGCATCCACACCAGCGCCTGCACCGTGGCCATCATGCCCGAGGCTGACGCGATCGGGGAGGTCGACCTCAACCCCGCGGAACTGCGCATCGACACGTTCCGCGCCTCCGGTGCCGGCGGCCAGCACATCAACAAGACCGATTCTGCCGTGCGCATCACGCACCTGCCCACGGGCATCGTCGTCGAATGCCAGGACGACCGCTCGCAGCACAAGAACAAGGCGCAGGCGATGGCCGTGCTCGCGGCGCGCATCCGCGACCAGCAGCAGCGCGCGCAGCAGGCGCAGCAGGCGGCAACGCGCAAGTCGCTGATCGGCAGCGGCGACCGCTCGGAGCGCGTCCGCACCTACAATTTCCCGCAGGGGCGCGTCACGGACCACCGCATCAACCTGACGCTGTACAAGATCGACCAGATCATGGACGGCGCGCTCGACGAGCTTCTCGGCGCACTCGCGGCCGAGCACCAGGCCGAGCTGCTCGCGGCCATGGCCGAAGATACCTTCACCGCGCAGGCGTGAGCCCGACGGTACGAGGCCTGCTCCACGAGGCCGCCGCGGGACCGGACGCGCGGCGCGAGGCGCAACTCCTGCTTGCCCATGCGCTCGGCGTTTCCCGTTCCTGGCTGATTGCGCACGACGACGCGCCCGTGGATGCCGCGGCGGCCGGGGAATACCGCGACCTCCTGTCCCGTCGCAAGGCCGGCGAGCCCGTTGCCTATCTCCTCGGCAGGCGGGAATTCCATGGGCTCGAGTTCCGCGTGGGGCCCGATGTGCTGATCCCGCGTCCGGACACCGAGACGCTGGTCGACGCGGCCCTCGGGCTTGCGGCCGCGCACGGTTGCCGCAGCATCCTCGACCTCGGCACAGGCAGCGGCTGCGTCGCGGTGAGCCTCGCGCACGAGCTGCCCGGAGCACACGTGTGCGCGGTCGATGCGTCGGGCGCCGCGCTGCGGGTCGCGCGGGGAAATGCGGCCGCGCACGGCGTGGACGTGGAATTCCTCGAAGGCAGCTGGTTCGGCCCGGTCGTGGGCAGGCGCTTCGACATGATCGTTTCCAATCCGCCGTACGTCGCGAGCGGCGATCCGCACCTGCTCGAAGGCGATCTGCGTTTCGAACCCGCCGCGGCGCTGGTGGGTGGCCGGGACGGGCTGGAGGCCATCCGCGCCCTGGTGGCCGATGCGCCGGCGCATCTGCGCGCCGGCGGTTGGTTGCTGCTCGAGCATGGATACGACCAGGCCGGGGCTTGCAGAGACCTTCTCGCCGCAACGGGATTCGGCAGCCTGCTCGCGCTGCGCGACCTCGCCGGGCTGCCCAGGGTGGCCGGAGGGGCGCTATTGACGCCCGATTCACCCGCTCGTTAACATCGTCCCTGACTTTGCGGGACCGGCGCCCGGCCGGCAGCCCCCTCTCCCAATTTCCAGAGGTAACACCATGGACGTGCAGGACAAGATCAGGCAGCAGGTCACGAGCAATCCGATCGTGCTGTACATGAAGGGCACGCCGGAGGCGCCAATGTGCGGATTCAGCGCCGCGGCCGTGCAGATCCTCGAGGCCTGTGGCGTCGAAAATGTCGCCACGGTGGACGTGCTGAGCGACCAGGAAGTGCGCCAGGGCATCAAGGAATATTCCAACTGGCCCACCATTCCTCAGCTCTACGTGAACGGCGAGTTCGTCGGCGGCACGGACATCATGCGCGAGATGTACCAGTCCGGCGAGCTGCAGAAGCTGTTCGGCAAATAGGCGCGTCACGTCCGGAACAAGGGCCGGCCCGGTGCCGGCCTTTTTGTTTTCGTCCATGCCGGCATCGCATAACATCTATACCGTCGGCGCTGGGCGGGGGGGGGCGGGGCACCCGCTGAAATGGCCGTCGCCGCCCACCGCGGCACGTGCATGACGTGCAGGTACAATCCGTGCAAGCGGCTTCCGCGCGCGGCAGGCCGGCGGCCGCCGCGCCGGAGTCGAACAGAACAGGGAGAGGCAAGGCGATGAAGTCGCCCCGTCTCGAAGCCATCCGCAACATCGCCTTCCGACAGCCGCGGCGCTTCCAGCCGCCGGAAAAAGGCGAGGTGATCGTGAACGGCGAACGCCGCTATTTCATCGGCGAGCCGATCGGCAGGGGCGGCTTCGGCATGGTCTACGAATGCAGCGATGACTGGGGCAACCCGCTGGTCGCCAAGATCCTGATGCCGCACGACCAGTCCTATCGCGAGGTGCGCCGCGTCTGGCAGGACGAGCTGCGCAAGCTGCTGGTCATGCGCCATCCCAACATCACCTTCGTCTACGATGCTTTCGAGCACAACGACACCTTCTACCTCGTCATCGAGCGCTGCAGCTTTCCGCTGTCGCGCCTGATCACCCGCCTCGGGCTGGATGCCGACCGCTGGATTCCCTACGTGGCGCGCGACGTGCTGCAGGCGCTGGACTACATCCACGCCGCCGGCTACGTGCACAAGGACCTGCACCCGGGCAACGTGTTCGTCACGGAGCAGCGCCGCAAGCGGCGCATGCTCAAGGAGCAGGTCTGGTCTTTCAAGGTGGGCGACCTGGGGCTCACGCGCCTGGAATCGGACATCCGCGTCTTCGAGACCCTGCTGGCCGACTGGATGCGCCCGCCGGAAGCCTTCGAGCCCGAGAAGTTCGGGCCGGTCGGCCGCCACGTGGACATCTATCAGACCGGGCTGCTGCTGCTGGCGTTGATGCTCAAGGAGATCCCGTTCTTCACGAAGGAAGAGATACTCGGGGGTATCCCGCAGGCGCTGGCGGCGAAGCACGACTCCAAGTTCGCGCCGGTCATCGCCAAGGCGCTGCGCCGGCACGTGGAATGGCGTACGCAGACCGCGCTCGAGTTCTGGCGGGAACTGTCGGCGGCGGCGGGCGAGCCGCAGTGACGATCGTCCGCTAGCGCGTGCCCCGCGCTCCCGCTCGGGGCGCCTTCATGGCGAGGACGAAGATGGCCGCCACGAAGATCGCGGAGAAGCAGACCAGCGACCATTCCGCGATCGACAGCCCGAGGAAGCGCCAGGACACCTTGGTGCAGTCGCCGGTGCCGCGGAAGATCATCGGCAGGGCCTCGGTCAGCGGGAAGGATTCGAGCACGTAGCCCACGTCCGCACCGCAGTCGAAGATTTTTGGTGGGTTGTGCTCGAGCCACACGTGGCGTATGGCCACCCCGGCGCCGATCGCTGCCAACAGCGCCACGAGTGCCGCATATATCCGGCGGCCGACTGCGGCGGGATCGTGGATCGCTGCAGCCAGCGCCACCAGGCCGACCAGGATGAAGGCGTAGCGCTGCAGGATGCACATCGGGCAGGGCTCGAGGCCCAGCGCGTGCTGCAGGTACAACGCATAGGCGATCAGGCCCGCGCAGGCCAGGAAGGTCGCCGCGAAAACGATGCGGGGCGTGGGCTTCATCAGATCCTCGCCAGCGCCTGGTCGAGGTCGGCGATCAGGTCCTCGACGTCCTCGACGCCCACGGACAGCCGGACGAGGTTGTCGGTGATGCCCAGGCGCGCGCGCAGCTCCGCGGGCAGCGAGCCGTGGCTCATCGTGACCGGGTGGCCGACCAGGCTCTCGACGCCGCCCAGGCTCTCCGCCAGCGTGAAGACGCTGCAGCCTTCCAGCGCGCGGCGCACGCCGTCCATGCCGGTTTTCAGGTAGACCGAGATCATCGCGCCGAACCCGTTCATCTGCCTGGCCGCCAGCAGGTGCTGCGGATGGTTGGGCAGGCCCGGATAGATGACCTTCTCGACTTTCGGGTGCGATTTCAGCCAGGCCGCCAGATGCATGGCGTTGCCGCAGTGCTGCTTCATGCGCAGCGGCAGCGTTTTCACGCCGCGCAATGCGAGGAAACTCGAGAACGGGTCGAGGATGGAGCCGATCGCGTTCTGCATGTACTCGAGCTTCTCGGCGATGTCGCCGCGATCCTTCACAACGACCATGCCTCCGACCATGTCCGAATGCCCGTTGATGTACTTGGTGACCGAGTGCAGCACGAGATCGATGCCCAGCTCGAGCGGGCGCTGCACCCACGGCGAGGCGAACGTATTGTCGACCACCGTCAGGATGCCGCGCTTGCGGCCGATGTCCGCGACGAGCCGCAGATCGGTGATCTTCAGCAGCGGGTTCGACGGCGTCTCCACCCAGATCATCCTCGTATCGGGCTGGATTGCCTTTTCCAGCGAGTCCGCCACGTTCGGGTCGGCGTAGCTCGTCCTGAGCCCCATCGAGCGCGCACGCACGCGCTCGAACAGCCGCCACGACCCGCCGTACAGGTCATCGGCCGCGACGATGTGGCTGCCTGCGTCCAGCAGCTCCAGCACGGTGCCGCTCGCGGCCAGGCCGGAGGCAAAGGCGAAGCCGCGCGTGCCGCCCTCGAGGTCCGCCACGCAACGCTCCAAGGCGTGGCGCGTGGGGTTCTGCGTGCGCGCGTACTCGTAGCCGGTGTGCACGCCCGGCGAATGTTGCCTGAAGGTGGAGGTCGCGAAGATCGGCGTCATGACCGCGCCGGTGGTGGGATCCGGAGTCTGGCCGGCGTGGATGGAACGCGTGGCGAAGCCGTGCTTGCCGTGTTTGTCGTGGCTCATGGGCTGGGCAGATTCAGTGGGCGCGGTTGCGCAGGTGGTTGAGGACGTCCATGCGGGTGATGAGGCCGTAGAACCGGCCCTGGTCGACGACGATCGCCACGTGCCCCTTGTTGAAGGCTTCCATCAGCCGCGGCAGCGGCGTCTTCAGGTCCACGGTATCGATGCGCTGCGTCATGGCCGAGCTTACGGGATCGGCGAAACGCGCGGGGTCGTGCCGGGCCGCGGTGAGCAGATCCCATTCGTCGACGATGCCGACCACCTTGCCGTCTTCCAGTACCGGAAGCTGCGAGATGTCGTAGAGCTTCATGCGCGCATAAGCCGTCATGAGCTTGTCGCCGGGCGCGATAGTCACCGTCGCGCGCTCGTCGTGCCGGCGCGCGATCATGTCGCGCAGATCGCCGAACTGCTCGCGATCGAGCAGGCCCTGGTCGATGAGCCAGTAGTCGTTGAAGATCTTCGACAGATACTTGTTGCCGCTGTCGCACACGAAGGTGACCACGCGCTTGGGTGACGTCTGCTCGCGGCAATAGCGCAGCGCCGCACCGATCAGCGTGCCCGACGACGATCCGGCGAGGATGCCCTCCCTGCGCAGCAGCTCGCGCACGGTGTTCGCGGACTCGGCGTCGCTGATGGAGTAGGCTTTCTTCACGCGCGAGAAATCCGCGATCGGCGGGATGAAGTCCTCGCCGATGCCTTCGACGATCCAGCTGCCCGCCGCGCCGTACCTGCCGGTATGCACGTAATCCGCAAGTACCGATCCGACCGGATCGGCCAGCACCATCTCGGTTCGCGGCGAGACCCTGGCGAAATAGCGCGACAGCCCCGTCATGGTCCCCGACGACCCGACGCCGCACACGACCGCGTCGACGGCATGTCCCGTCTGTTCCCAGATTTCCGGCCCGGTCGTGGTCTCGTGCGCCAGCGGATTGGCCGGGTTGCCGAACTGGTTCACGAAGTAGGCGCCGGTTTCCCTCGAGATGCGCTCGGCCATGTCCTGGTAGTACTCGGGGTGGCCTTTCCCCACGTCCGATCTCGTGAGCAGGACTTCGGCGCCCATGGCCTTCAGGTGGAAGATCTTCTCGCGGCTCATCTTGTCCGGCACCACGAGGATCAGCTTGTAGCCCTTCAGCGCCGCGACCAGCGCGAGCCCCAGGCCGGTATTGCCCGCCGTGGCCTCGATGATGGTGCCGCCCGGCTCGAGCCGGCCCTCCCTTTCCGCCGCCTCGATCATGGAGCGGCCGATGCGGTCCTTGATCGAGCCGCCGGGGTTCTGGCTTTCCAGCTTCAGGAACAACCGGCAGGCGCCGGCGTCCATGCGGGTGACCTCGACCAGCGGCGTGTTGCCGATCAGGTCGAGCAGCTTCTGCGCGGCCACTAGGAGCGCTCCTTCAAGTGCAGGGATTGCGGCAGGGATCGAGACATTCGTCGAGTGGGATCGTTGCGGTGGCGCCCGGGCGCATGGGCGTCCGGGCATGGCGTCCAAGTTTAACCTGTCCGGCGGGATGGGCCCGGCGCGTCGCGCACGCATGGATCGGCAGCGCGTGCATGGTGCGTGCCCCGTCGAAAACGCTCATAATAATAACGATTCCCATTAACCTGCGGCAATCCCGTCCGCTCCAGCATGCCCCTGGACATGTCTTCCGATGCCGTCGATGCGGTCGCCGGTACGCTCATCCCGCTCAGCCGGCTCGACATCGGCCGCAGCGCCGTCATCCGCAAGGTCCTCACCGAAGCGAACGCCGCGGAGGGTGGCGAGATCGGCCTGCGCCTGCTCGAGCTCGGCTTCGTCGAGGGCGAGAGGCTGCGCGTGATCGCGCACGGATTCCCGGGCAGCGAGCCGATCGCGGTGCGCATCGGCAACACCACGTTCGCGCTGCGCCGCTTCGAAGCCGATCATGTGCTGGTGGCGCAGGCGTCCGGAGGCGAGCCATGAGCGCCGTGCAATCCCTGCGGGTGGCGCTGCTCGGCAACCCGAATTGCGGGAAAACGGCGCTGTTCAACCTGCTCACGGGCAGCAGGCAGAAGGTGGCGAACTACGCCGGCGTCACGGTCGAGCGCAAGGAGGGCCTGTTCGAGACGCCGAACGGCCAGCCTGTGCGCGTGCTGGACCTGCCGGGCGCGTACAGCCTGAATGCGCTGAGCCTGGACGAGGTCATCACGCGCGACGTCGTGCTCGGCAACAAGCAGGGCGAGGAACGCCCGGACCTGCTGGTCTGCGTGACCGATGCCACCAACCTGCGGCTGAACCTGCGCCTGGTCGTGGAAGCCCGCCGTATCGGCCTGCCGATGGTGCTGGCGCTGAACATGGCCGACGTCGCCAGGCACCGCGGCGTGCAGATCGACGTGCGCGCGCTCGAGCGCGAGCTCGGCATGCCGGTCGTGCAGACGGTTGCCATCCACCGCGGCGGCGCGGACGAGCTGATCGGTGCGATCGATGGCCATGCCGCCGGCCGTGCGCGCGAGGCACCGGCATGGAAGGCGCCCGACACCGCCGACGTCGAGGCGACCCAGCGTGAAGTGCGCCGCATCCTCGCGATCGCCGTGCGCGAGCCCGCCGGCGAGCTGCGCATGGACGACGCGATCGACAGCGTCGTGCTGCATCCCTTCTGGGGCTACGCCATCCTGGCGGTCACGCTGTTCCTGATGTTCCAGGCGGTGTTCAGCTGGGCGCAATGGCCGATGGATGCGATCAGGTCGGGCGTCGAGGGCATCGGCGAGCTGCTCAGGGCGTGGCTGCCCGCGGGCATCCTGCAGAGCCTGCTGGTGGACGGCGTGATCGCCGGCGCAGGCAGCGTGCTGGTGTTCCTGCCGCAGATCCTGATCCTGTTCCTGTTCATCCTCGCGCTGGAGGATTCCGGCTACCTGCCGCGCGCGGCCTTCCTTCTCGACCGGCTGATGGGAACGGTCGGCCTGTCCGGGCGCTCGTTCATTCCGCTGCTGTCGAGCTTCGCCTGCGCGATTCCCGGCATCATGGCCACTCGCAACATCGGCAACTGGCGCGACCGGCTGACCACCATCATGATCGCGCCGCTGACGACGTGCTCGGCGCGGCTCCCGGTGTACGCGCTGATCATCGGCGCCTTCATCCCGGAGCGCACGGTGCTCGGATTCCTGAACCTGCAGGGCGTGGTGCTGTTCGTGCTCTATCTGGCCGGCATCGCGAGCGCAATGGCGGTGGCATGGGTCCTCAAGGTCGCTTCAGGACGCAAGCTCCTGCATCCGCTCATGATGGAGCTGCCGTCCTATCGCTGGCCGAACCTGCGCAACCTGGGGCTCGGCCTCGCCGAGCGTGCGACGATATTCCTGACGCGCGTGGGGACCATCATCCTGTCGCTGATGGTGCTGCTGTGGTTCCTGTCGTCGTTCCCTGCGCCGCCGGCGGATGCGACCGGCCCCGCGATCCAGTACAGCCTCGCCGGCATGCTCGGACGCGCGCTGGAAGTCGTGCTCTCGCCGCTGGGATTCAACTGGCAGATCTCGATCGCGCTGGTGCCCGGACTGGCGGCGCGCGAGGTGGCCGTGGGCGCGCTGGGGACGGTCTACGCGTTGTCCGCTACCGGCGAAGACGTCGCCGCACAGCTCACGCCGATGATCGCGCAGAGCTGGTCGCTGGCCACCGCGTTCTCGCTGCTCGCGTGGTACGTGTTCGCGCCGCAATGCATTTCCACGCTGTCCATCGTCAGGCGCGAGACCAACTCGGTGCGTTATCCGCTGATCATGGCGAGCTACCTGTTCGCGCTCGCCTACGCGGCGTCGTTCGTCACGTACCGCGTCGCGTTGCGGTTCACCGGGAGCTGAAGTCCGTGCAGACATTGATCGTAGCGCTGATCGTCGCCGCCGCTTTCGTCTACGCGGCATGGCTGTTCCTGCCGAAGGCGGGGCGGCGGTGGCTGCTGGACCGGCTGATCGCCGTGTCGCCCGCGCCGCTCGGGGCGCGCCTCGTTCGCATACGCGAGGAGCCAGGGGCGGCAGGATGCAGCACCTGCAAGGGTTGCGAGGAAGCGCCGGCAGCATCGCCACCGACCCGGACGATCCGCATCCACCGGCACTAGGGCAGCCGGGGGGCGGGGGAGACCTGGCCGCGGTCGATGGAGTAGATGACGTCGAGCATCTCGCGGGAGTGCGACAGGTCCGACTCCGTCAGCACGATCGAAAGGCCGGTCTGCTTCAATCCCGCGATCACTTCCGCCAGCCGTTTCGCCAGCACCGGCGCAACGCCCTCGAAGGGCTCGTCGAGCAGCAGCAGCTTGGTGCCGCACATCAGCGCGCGGGCGAGCGCGACCAGCTTCTGCTGCCCGCCGGAGAGCTGCAGCGCCTTGCGCGGCGCGAAGGACTGGACCTCAGGGATCATGCGGTAGACTTCGGCCAGACGCGCCTGCGGCTGCGCGACCCCCGCGGACCACGCGGGGATCAGGACGTTCTCCTCGACACTCAGCGAGGGCACGAGCCTGCGGTCCTCGGGCATGTAGCCGATGCCGCTGCGGGCGCGCCGGTGCACCGGCGTTCTGCCCAGAGGCGACCCGTCGAAGGCGATGCTGCCCTGCCGGACCGGCAGGATGCCCATGACCGAGCGCATCAACGTGGTCTTGCCGGCGCCGTTGCGGCCGATCAGGCCGACGAACTTGCCCGTGGGCACGTCCATGCTGACCCCGCGCAGGACGCCCACGGAAGCTATCGAGACGTCCAGGGAATCAATGCGCAGCAAGGGCGTCTCCGGTCACGTACTTGCGGACCTCGGCGTCTCCGAGCACCGCGGCCGGGGCGCCGTCGGCAATGATGCGCCCCTCGTAGAAGGCGAGCACGCGCTGCGTGTAGCGATTCACGATCTCCATGTCGTGCTCCACGAACAACACGGTGACTTTCTGCGCGCGCACCGCGTCCATCACCATGTCCATGAGGCCGAACTTCTCGTCCGCGGAAACGCCCGAGGTCGGCTCGTCGAGCAGCAGGATCCTGGGCTTGACGGCCATCGCCATCGCGATGTCGAGCAGCTTGCGCACGCCCTCCGGCAGCACGCCCGCGGGCTTGTTGCGGTATTCGGCGAGCCCGAACCGCTCGAGCATGCCCTCGACCGCCTCGTGCGGCGTGCCCGCAGGACGGCTCTCCGGGGCCCAGTCCTTGCCGCCGGAAACGACGATGCCGACGCCGACCAGCAGGTTGTCATGGACCGTGAGCGAGTTGAACAGCTGCGGAATCTGGAACGAGCGGCAGATGCCCAGGCGCGTGATCTGCCGCGGGCTGAGCGGCGTGATGTCGCGGCCGCCGAAGTCGATGGCGCCCGAGGTCGGCTTCAGATAGCCGGTCACCATGTTGATGAACGTCGTCTTGCCGGCACCGTTGCTGCCGATCAGGCCCACGATGCTGTCCTGCTCGACGGCGACGTTGATGTCAGCCGCGGCGGTCACTGCGCCGAAGCTTTTGTTGAGGGCTTTCGCTTCGAGGACGACGGGCATGTCAGGCCGCCTTGCGCCAGCGCGTGAACAGAGACCACAGCCCGCCGGGCAGGAACATGATCACGACGAGCATCGTGATGCCGAGCGCCATCTGCCAGGTGTTTGGCGAATACTCGTAGGCGAAGCTGCGGATGGTCTCGAAGATGAATGCACCGAGGAAGGGTGCCAGGATGTTGCCGGTGCCGGACAGGATGCCCACGAACACGAACTCCCCGGAGGTCGTCCAGTAGGCCATCTCGGGGTCGATGTGGCCGACGGCGATGGCCGCGAGCGCCCCGCCGATGCCCGCCAGCACCGCGGAAATCACGTAGTTCACGTGGATGACGTTGCGCACCGAGGCGCCCATGTATTCGACGCGCAGCTCGTTGTCGCGGATCGCCTCGGCCAGCCTGCCCATGTGGGAGCGCAGGTAGCGGTACATGAATGCGCCGGAGCCCAGCGCGCACAGCACCGTCAGCGCGTAGCGCACGTAGCGTTCCCCCGCCGTGCCCGCGACCTGAATGCCCGCGATCTTCGCGGCGGCGATGTTGAAGCCGTCGCTCGATCCCAGCGCGGAGGTTTTCACGAGCAGGCCGTACAGGATCATCGAGAATGCGAGCGACAGCATAGCGAAGAAGATGTCCCGGTACTTGCGCAGCAGCAGCCCGAGCGCGGCGGACACGGCTGCGGTCGCGATCACGGCGGCGACGAGCATGACCGCCATGTCCGAGACCTTGTAGACCTGGTCCAGCGTGCCGGCGGCGTAGGCGCCCAGGCAGTAGTACAGGCCGTGGCCGAAGGAGACGACGCCCGTGCGCATCAGCAGCATCATGCCCAGCACGACGATGCCGTAGCACAGCGATACGTTGACGAGGAACATCGCCCAGCGCGGCAGGAAGGGCCCGGTCGCCAGCAGCAGCGCCGCGACGGCTACCAGGATGACCGGCGTGCGGTCGCGCCTCATATCTTGCGCGCTTCCTGGGCGCTGAACAGGCCCTTGGGCCGCAGGATCAGCACGGCGGCCATGACGAGGTAGATGCTGAACAAGTCGAGCTCCGGGCGGTAATGGACTGCCGCGGCACGCACGATGCCGACCAGCACGGCCGCGAGCGCGGCGCCGGGCAGGCTGCCGAGCCCGCCGATCACGACCACCGCGAATGCGAGCACGATGGTCTCCGCGCCGATGCCCGGCTGCACGGAAATCATCGGCGCGGTCAGCGCGCCGCCCAGCGCGCCGAGCATCGCGCCCGCCGTGAAAGTCAGGAAATAGACGCGGCCGACGTTGATGCCCATCGCGGCCGACATTTCGCGGTCATGGATCACCGCCAGCAGCATCTTCCCCTGGCGCGTTTTCGCGAGGATCCAGGCGAGCACGGCTCCGACCAGCACCGCGGTGCCGAACAGCACGAGGTTGTAGTTCGGATAGGTGAGATCGCCGACGCTGAAGTTGCCGAGCAGGCCGTAGGGCTGCGCGATGAAATAGGGATCCACGCCCCATACCAGCTTCACGAGGTCCTCCAGGATCAGGAAGACCGCGTAGGTCACGAGCACCAGCACGATCTCGTCCTTGCCGTACATGAAGCGCAGCAGGCCGCGCTCGATGATCGGCCCGGCGACCAGACCCACGAGCACCGCGGCCACCAGCAGCGCCCCGTAGCTTCCCATGGGGCTGTGCCCGTGGTTGATCCAGTAGCCCGCCAGAGAGGCCGCGCTGTACGCGCCGAGCGCGTACAGGCTGCCGTGGGCGATGTTCAGGATCTTCATCACGCCGTAGATCAGCGTGAGCCCGACCGCGATGATGAACAGCCAGGACGAGTAGATCAGGCCGTCGATGAGGACGGCGAGAATCTGGGACATGGCGCGAGCGGCGGCCGGCTGCCTACCACTTGCCGGGTTTCATGCCTCCCTTGATCCAGTCCAGGCTCTTGACGCCCTCGGGGGGCTGCACGCGCTCGACCGGGTAGTACTTGACGTTAACCACGGTGACCCGGCCGTTGACCTCGCGCGTCTGGCCGTAGGCTGTGCCGGTGACGGCCTGGTGGCCCTTGCCGAGCTTCATCATGACCTTGCCGCTCGGCGAATCGAAGTTCTCGTACTCGAAGGCCTTGACGATGCTGTCGGTATCCGTGTTGCCGCCGGCCTTGGCCTTCTCGTAGGCGGTCTTCAGGCCGAGGAAGGCCTGCGCGACGCTGTACGCGGGGTAGTTGGGGTAGTTTTCCGCGCGCTCCTTGTAGATGGCGCGCAGCCAGTCGTTCAGCGCGCTCTTGGGCGCGTAGACACCGCTGGGGCCGCGCGCGCCGACGATGGTGCCGTCGGGGATGTTGCCTGGCAGGCGATGAAGGTAGGGCTCGCCGGCGACGAGGATCAGCTGGCTGCGCGCAAACAGGTCGCGCGGCTTGGCCTGCAGCATGAAGGCCTCGAGGTCGCCGCCCCACAGGCTCGAGTGGATGACGTCGGAATTGCTCTGCAGCAGGGCCGAGATCTCGGGGCCGTACTGCCCCGCGCCGAACTTCGGCATCTGCGACGTGGTGATCTGGATGTCCGGCCGCAGCGCGGACATCACGGCCGTGAAGTCCGCCCAGGAATCCTGGCCGTAGGCGTAGTTCTGGTTGATGCCGCCGTAGCTCTTCATGCCCGGGTGGCTTTCCAGCAGATAGAGCGCACCGGCCACCGCATCCATGGTCGCGTGCGGGCGCGTGCGGAACACGTACTTGTAGCTCGCGTCCTCGAACACGCGCGGCGTGCCGCAATCGAACAGCACGGTGATCTTCTTGAGCTCCTCCGCGACCGGCGCGACCGCGAGGCAGTCACCGCTGCCGATGTAGCCGATCACGAAATCGACGTCCTGGCGCTCGACGAGGTTGCGCAGCTCGGCCACCTGCTTCGTGGCGCCGCCGGCCTCGTCGATGATGACCAGCTCCAGCGGCGTGCCGCCGAAGCCCTTGGCGGCATAGGGAGCAGGGACCTTGCCGGCATTCAGCGAATCGACGATCGCCTCGGCCGCGATTTTCGCCGGCACGCCGAACGGTCCCGCCGCCGGGCCGGACAGGAAGGTCACGAGCCCGATGCGGATCGGCTTGTCGTCGGCAGACGCGGACGCAGCGACCAGCGCGCCGGCAAGGACACAGGCGAAAATCTTGAGAAAACTGGCAGTGCGCATGGCGATCCTCCCTTGAGCGGCCGCGGCGGCCGATGTCGATGTGCGGCTGCGTCCTCGATGGGGCGCCGCTATCCAGCCGGAATCTAGCAGGTTTCCCGAGCCGCGGGCAACGTGGGCGGCGGCTTCAGCCGTCCGCCAGCCGGCCGCGCGCGCGCGCGATCGCCTGCCGCACCTGCGCGGGCGCGGTGCCGCCGACGTGGTCGCGCGCAGCGAGCGAGCCTTCCGGCGAAAGCTTGCCGGTCACGTCGTCCTCGATCAGCGCGGAGAACTGGCGCAATTGCGCGACGCCGAGCTGCGCGAGGTCGACGCCCTTTTCAGCGGCGCTGCGCACGGCGCGCGCGACGACCTCGTGGGCCTCGCGGAACGGCAGGCCCTTCCTGACCAGATAGTCGGCGAGGTCGGTCGCGGTGGCATAGCCCAGCGTGGCCGCCCGGCGCATGGCCGCGGCGTCGACCGCGATGCCGGCCACCATGTCGGCGTAGATCCTCAGCGTCGCCGTGATCGTGTCGACCGTGTCGAACAGGGGTTCCTTGTCTTCCTGGTTGTCCTTGTTGTAGGCGAGCGGCTGGCCCTTCATGAGCGTGAGCAGCGCCACGAGGTGGCCGTTGACGCGCCCGGTCTTGCCGCGCACGAGCTCGGGCACGTCCGGGTTTTTCTTCTGCGGCATCATCGACGAACCGGTGCAGAAACGGTCGGCGAGCCGGATGAAGCCGAAGGGCTGGCTCATCCACAGGATCAGCTCCTCGGACAGGCGCGACAGGTGCGTCATGAGCAGCGCGGCGCAGGCGCAGAATTCGATGGCGAAGTCGCGATCCGACACGGCGTCGAGGGAGTTCTCGCAGACGCCGTCGAAGCCCAGCTCCTTCGCCACGCGCTCGCGGTCGATCGGGAACGTCGTGCCGGCGAGCGCCCCGGCCCCCAGCGGGAGGCGGTTCAGACGCACCCGGCAGTCGGCGAAGCGCGACGCGTCGCGCGCGAGCATCTCGAAATACGCCATCAGGTGATGAGCGAAGCTCACCGGCTGGGCCACCTGCAGGTGCGTGAAGCCTGGCATGAGCGTGTCGACGTGGCGCTCGGCGAGGCCGAGCAGGCGCTCCTGCAGCGCGTGCACGAGCGCGATCGTCTCGTCGATCGCCGCGCGCAGGTACAGCCTCACGTCGGTGGCGATCTGGTCGTTGCGCGAACGCGCGGTATGCAGCCGCTTGCCGGCTTCGCCCACGAGGTCGGTCAGGCGCTTCTCGATGTTGAGATGAACGTCCTCGAGGTCGATCGACCACGGAAACTTGCCGGCCCGGATTTCCTCCGAGATGGCCGCCATGCCGCGCTCGATGTCGGCGAGGTCGCGCTCCGTCAGCACTCCGGCGGCGCGCAGCATGCGCGCGTGCGCGAGCGAGCCCTGGATGTCGAACTCGGCCAGCCGCTTGTCGAAGTCGACCGACGCCGTATAGCGCTTGACCAGTTCCGCCACCGGCTCGTCGAACCTGCCGGACCACGCCCTGGTCGTGCCGCCCGCGGGTGGTTCATGTGGTTGCATTGGCGCTTTGCCCCGTTCACAATGAATGCGTTAAACAATTGTTTTGGCGCGCGTTTCGGCGCCACCGCAAGGATGCCAAGTATAAATCAATTCCCCGCGGGCACCCTGCTGCCGAATTTTCGCAACCTGGGTGTCATCCTGCGCGTCCTGCTCGTTGTTACGGCGCTCACCGTCATGGCGGCGATGCTCAAGTCGTCCACCTGGAACGGCTTCATGCAGCAGTGGCTCGCCATCGTCGCCGTGGTGCAACCCATCGCCATCGTCTCGGTGCTGGTGCTGGGCGCGGCCAATGCCGGCTTGCACGGCATCGACTACCGCTCGGCCGTGGCCGTGATCGTGCTGCTCGAGGTCGTCATCACGCTGGGCGTGCTGAAGTTTGGCGCCGCCGTCCTCGAGATCGACACGGACAACGGCGTGCGCGATGCGCTGTTCGCGGTGGTCACCACGCTCGTCCTGATCGGATACTTCAACCTGCGCAACCGCGCGCTGTCGCCGGCGTTGTCGGAAGCGCGCCTGCAGGCGCTGCAGGCCCGCATCCGGCCGCATTTCCTGTTCAACAGCATCAACGCGGTGCTGTCGCTCGTGCGGGCGGAGCCGCGGCGGGCCGAGGCCGCGCTCGAGGACATGGCCGACCTGTTCCGTGTCCTCATGGCGGACAACCGTGACCTCGCGCCGCTGGAAAACGAGGTCGAGCTCTGCAGGCAATATCTCGGGCTGGAGCAGTTGCGGCTGGGCGAGCGGCTGCGCATCGACTGGCACGTGGACAACATGCCGCGCGACGCGCTGGTGCCACCGCTGGTGCTGCAGCCGCTGCTGGAGAATGCCGTGTACCACGGCATCGAGCCGTCGGTCGAGCCGGGCGTGGTCAGCGTCAACATCTACCACGTGCGCGACCAGGTGCACATGGTGCTGCGCAATCCCTACCGCCGCGACGGCAGTCACCACGCGGGCAACAAGATGGCGCTCGCCAACGTCCGCGAGCGGCTGGCGCTGCATTTCGATGCCGAGGCGAGCCTGCAGGCGCGCGTGGGCGACAGCCAGTACGAGGTGCACATCACGATCCCCTACGTGAAGGCCAGCGAGTGAGCGCGCATCCGCAGGCGCTGAAGATCGTCATCGCCGACGACGAGACGCCGGCGCGGAGCCGGGTGCGGGACCTGCTCGAGGATTGCGCGAGCAGCTTCCCGATCGAGCTCGTCGGCGAGGCGTCCAGCGGAATCGAGCTGCTGTCGCTGCTGCAGGATTCGCCCGCCGATCTGGTGCTTCTGGACATCCGCATGCCCGGCATGGACGGCATCGAGGCGGCCCGGCACCTGCTCAAGCTGCCGGAACCGCCCTCGGTCATTTTCACCACCGCGTACGACGACTATGCCCTGAAGGCCTTCGAGCTGCACGCGGTGGACTACCTGGTCAAGCCCATCCGGCTGCGCCGGCTGCACGACGCGCTGACCCGCGTGCGGGCCATCACGCCGCTGCGTCTCGACGTCCTGCAGAGGGTGGGCCCGGAACCGCGGCGGCACCTGTCGGTGCAGGAACGCGGCAAGGTCACGCTGATTCCGGTGTCCGACATCCGCTACCTGCGCGCCGAGCTCAAGTACGTGACCGTGCGAACGGCCACGGCCGAGTACCTGGTCGAAGAATCGTTGTCCCGCCTCGAGCAGGAATTCGCCGAGCAGTTCGTGCGCATCCACCGCAGCTGCCTGGTGGCGAAGGCCCACATCGCCGGGTTCGAGAAGGAGGCCGGCGACGGCGGCGAGTCGCGCTGGCGGGTGGTCCTGGCAGGCATCGGCGAGAGGCTGCCGGTGAGCCGGCGCCAGCAGCATGTCGTGCGCCAGATCGGCCGCAGCCTCGCGTAGGCGCCACCCCTGTGGTTTTGCACCGGCGGAATTTGTCCTATGATCCGCGTTGTTTCCATTCATCGCCCGGAATGAGGAGTTTTCGCATGGCGGCAGACCTCGGAATCAAGGAAAAGGACCGGCAGAAAATCGTGGAAGGCCTGTCGAAGCTGCTGGCCGACACCTACACGCTGTACCTGAAGACCCACAATTTCCACTGGAATGTGACGGGACCGATGTTCCAGACGCTGCACCTGATGTTCCAGGAGCAGTACACGGAGCTGTGGACCAACGTCGATCTCATCGCGGAGCGCATCCGCTCGCTCGATGCGCCGGCGCCCGGCACCTACACCCAGTTCATCAAGCTCGCAACCGTCCGCGAGACGACGGGCGTGCCGAAGGCGCAGGACATGATCCGCATCCTGCTCGATGGACACGAGACCGTCACGCGCACTGCCCGCAAGGCCTTCCCGGCGGCGGAAAAGGGCGGCGACCAGCCCACCATGGACCTGCTGACGCAGCGCATGGAGGTGCACGAGAAGACGGCCTGGATGCTCCGCAGCCTGCTGGAGAAGTAACGGGATCGTCCGCCGGCGCGCGGTATCGACGCGCGCCGGCCCTGTTTCCCGGCCCGCCGGGCTGCCAGGAACGGGCACGACTCCGGGAGGCGCGGAAGGCGCGTGCTAGAATCGCCCGCCTCATTTCGCCCGGCGACCCATCCCGCGGGCCGGCATGGCCACCGTCTCTTCCGATGCTTCCTGCGTGATCCAAGAACTCGTCATCGCCACCCGCGAGAGCCCGCTCGCGATGTGGCAGGCCGAGCACATACGCTCGCGCCTGCTGGCGCTGCATCCCGCGTTGCGGGTGCGCCTGCTCGGCATGACCACCCAGGGCGACCGCGTGCTCGACACGTCGCTGTCGAAGATCGGCGGCAAGGGCCTGTTCGTGAAGGAGCTGGAAACCGCGCTGGAATCGGGCCGGGCCGACATCGCCGTGCATTCGATGAAGGACGTGCCGATGAACCTGCCGGCGGGTTTCACGATCGCGGCCGTGACCGAACGCGAGGACCCGCGCGATGCATTCGTCTCCAACCGCTTCATGCGGCTGGAAGACCTGCCCGACGGCGGCGTGGTCGGCACTTCCAGCCTGCGCCGCGAAAGCCAGCTGCGTGCGTGCATGCCGCGGCTGCGCGTGGAAGCCCTGCGCGGAAACGTGCAGACCCGGCTGCGCAAGCTCGACGAGGGGACCTACGACGCGATCATCCTCGCGGCGGCCGGGCTCAAGCGCCTCGGCCTGTCCGCGCGCATCACCGCGATCCTCGAGCCTTCCCGCAGCCTGCCCGCAGTGGGCCAGGGCGCCCTCGGGGTGGAGTGCCGCTCGGCACGCGCGGATCTCGTCGCGATGCTCGCGCCGCTCGACCATGCCCAGACGCGCTGGTGCGTCGAGGCGGAGCGCGCCATGAGCCGCGCGCTCGCGGGAAGCTGCCAGGTCCCCCTGGGGGGGTATGCCGAGATCAGCGCGGGCAGCGGGCGGCTGCGCGGATTCGTGGCGAGCCCGGACGGCAGCCGCATGATCTCGGACGAGGCCACCATGCCCGCAGCGGGCATCGCCGAGGAGCTCGGCGCCGCCGTCGCGCGGCGCCTGATCGGCAAAGGCGCGCTGGAACTGCTCGCCGGCCTGGAAGGGCAGGCATCTTGACGGTGCCGCTCGCCGGTGCCGGCATCCTGGTCACGCGTCCGGCCGCGCAGGCCGGGCGACTCGCGCAGCTGGTACGCGAGGCCGGGGGCCTCCCGGTCCTGCTCCCCGCGCTCGAGATAGAGCCTCTGCCGCAGGCCGTTCCGGCCGACGTTGCGCGCGGCTGCGACCTGGTCATATTCGTCAGTCCGAACGCCGTCCGCCATGGATTGCAGAAGCTGCAGTCCGCAGCAGTCCTCGGCACCGCCACGAGGGTCGCGGCGATCGGTCCCGGCACGGCCGCGGAGTTGAAAAAAGGCGCAGTGGGGGACATCATTTCACCGCGTTGCGGCTACGACAGCGAAGCGCTGGCGGCGGAACTTTCCGATCGCTCGCCCGGCAAGGTCCTCATCGTCAGGGGACAGGGCGGGCGCGGGTGGCTTGGCGAAGCCCTGCGCGGACGCGGAGCGACGGTGTCCTATTTCGAGTGCTACCGCCGCAGCCGCCCGGCCGGCGGCCTGGGTGAGCTGCTCGACGGCCCGGTGCGCGGGCGCGTCCGCGCGTGCACGGCGACGAGCTCGAGCATCGTCGAGAACCTGTTCGAAATGGGCGCCGCCGCAGGCGCGGCATGGCTGCGGCACATGCCGTTCTTCGTTTCGCACCCCAGGGTGGCGGCAGCGGCGTTCGCGCGCGGGGTCCGGACCATTTTCGTCACCGGCAACGGCGACGCGGCGCTGACGGCGGGGCTGGTGGCATGGTTCGCCCGCGAGCGACCGTCACGGGACTGACAGGCAGGATATCCAGGCGGCAGACATGAGCGAATCCCCCGATCAGGCCAGGCGAGCGGAGCCGGCCCCGGCGCCGGCGGCGCCGAGAGCGTATGCGACGCTCGCTCTCGTGCTGGCCATGGCGGCTCTGTTGCTCGCTGCATGGCAGTGGTTCGATTCGCGCCGGGGCATGGACGCCATCGGCCGCGACGTCGCGAAACGGCTGGCCGAAATCGACGCGGCGGCCCATGAGTCGCGCGCGCTGGCCGCACAGTCCCGCGACGCAATGAGCGACGCGAACGCCAGGCTGGGGCAGCTCGAGGCGCGCATGTTCGAGACGCAGAACCAGCGGCTCGCACTGGAGTCCCTCTATCGCGACCTGTCGCGCGGCCGCGACGAATGGACGCTCGCCGAGGTGGAGCAGGTGCTGCTGATCGCCAACCAGCAGTTGCAGCTCGCCGGCAACGTGAAGGCCGCCCTGATCGCGCTGGAAAGCGCGGACGCGCGGCTCGCGCGCATGGACAGGCCGCAGCTCACGGCGCTGCGGCGCGTGATCGGCCAGGACATGGAAAAGCTGAGGGCCGCCCCCTACGCGGACGTCGTCGGCATGGCGCTGCGCCTGGACAACGTCGCATCGCAGGTGGACGGCCTGCCGCTCGGCACCGAGCGGCGGCCGACGCAAGCGGGGCCGCAGCAGGACGCGGCGACGGAGGGGTTCTGGCGGCGCGGATGGCGCGAGCTGGCCAGGGACATCCGCGAGCTGATCCGCATCCAGAACGTCGAGCGGCCGGAACCGCCGCTGCTTGCGCCCGAGCAGGCCTACTTCCTCAGGGAAAACCTCAGGCTGCGGCTGCTGGGCGCGCGCCTGTCCCTGCTTGCGCGCGACGAGGCGAGCTTCCGCGCGGACGTGAAGGCCGCGTCGGGCTGGCTGGCGCGCTACTTCGATGCGTCAAGCAAGCCCGTGGCGGCCGCGCAGGCCACGCTCGCGCAATTGCAACGCGTGGACTTCGGCACGCGCGTGCCCGACATTTCCGCGAGCCTCGATGCCGCGCGCAGCCTGCGCATCGTGCACGAGCGCGCTCTGCGCTAGAGCATGGTCGCCCGGTCCGCGAGGAAGCCCTGATGCGCGCGCTGCTGTGGGGCCTCGCCCTGTTCGCCGCTGCCGTCGGGCTGGTGGCGGCGGCACGCTACAACAGCGGATACGTGCTGATCGTGCTGCCGCCGTGGCGCGCCGAGCTGTCGTTCAATTTCGCGGTCATCCTGCTGCTGGTGGTTCTCGTGGCGGCGTATGCCGTCGTGCGCACCGTCGCGATCACGATGACCATGCCGGCGCGCGTGCATGCGTTCCAGCGCCGGCGGGCCGAGAGCCGCGCGCGGGCCACCTTCAACGATGCGCTGGTCAACTATTTCGAGGGTCGCTTCGGCCGCGCGGAAAAGGCCGCGGCGGCGGCGCTCAAGGCCGGCGAATCCCCCGGCCTGTCGGCGGTGCTCGCCGCTCGTGCGGCGCACGGCATGCGGGCGTTCGCGGCCCGCGACAAGTATCTCGCAAGGTCGGCCGGCGCGGCAGCCGGCGACGAGGCCATCAAGCTCATGGCGCAGGCCGAGATGCTGCTCGACGAACGCCGCTACTACGACGCGCTCGACGTGCTGAGGAAGCTGCCGGAAAAGCACACGGCTGCGCTGCGGCTCGAACTGCGCGCGCAGCAGATGGCGAGAAACTGGGAACGCGTGCTGGCGTTGATCCCGCTGCTGGAGAAGCGCAGGGTGTTCGAGCGCCCGGTCATGGCGCAGCTGCACAGGCAGGCCGTCATCGAGGGTCTCAAGCGCAAGGCGGTGGACGAGAGGTCGCTGCGCGAGTACTGGGGGCGGCTCGGGACCGAGGACAGGCGCGATGCACGCGTCGCCGCGACCGCCGCGCAGGCCTTCGCGGACCTCGCTGGCTGCGCGGAAGCGCACCGTATCGTCGAAGAGGGGCTGGAGCACCAGTGGGATCCGGCGCTGCTCGCGATCTATTCGCAGTGCCCGGCCGCGGATGCCCGCCGGCAGCTGGAGCGCGCCGAGGACTGGCTGCGCGAGCATCCGCGCGACGCCGTGCTGCTGCTGACCTTGGGCCGGCTGTGTGCGCAGCAGGGCCTGTGGGGCAAGGCGCGCAGCTACCTGGAGGCGAGCCTGTCGGTCGAGGCCACGCACTCGGCGCACCTCGAGCTCGGGCGGCTGCTGGAGCGCGAGGGCAAGCCGACCGAAGCCGCCGCGGAATACCAGAAGGCGCTTGCCGTGACGCTCGAGCAGTTGAAGCATCACGGCGGCGGGCGGCGGCGGCCGCTGGTCTGAAGCGCGTGCATCTGCATCGAAAGCCCGCTCGATTTCGCCCGCAGGAACCAGGCTCCCGTCCCGCAGTCGCTTCCGGCAGATGACGTCGTCGACATGAACGCGCCAGCCCGCGATACCGATTCGGCCGGCAAGGATTCGCCGCTGCGCGAGGACATCCGCCTGCTGGGGCGCATCCTCGGCGACACCCTGCGCGAGCAGGAAGGCGGCGCGATCTTCGACCTCGTCGAGCGCATCCGGCAGAACGCGATCAAGTTCCGCCGCGACCAGGATCCAGAGGCCAAGCGCGAGTTGGAAGCCATGCTCAACAAGCTCGACCCGGTACGCACGGTGGCCGTGGTGCGTGCGTTCAGCTATTTCTCCCAGCTCGCGAACATCGCCGAGGACCAGCACCACAACCGCCGCCGCCGCGCCCACATGATCAGCGGCTCGCCTCCCCAGGAAGGCAGCATGGCGCTCGCGCTCGAGCGGGCCGGCGCGGACGGCGTGAGCATGGCCGGCGTGGCCGAGTTCTTCTCCCGCGCGCTGGTTTCGCCGGTGCTGACCGCGCATCCGACGGAGGTGCAGCGCAAGAGCATCCTCGACTGCCAGCTCGAGATCGCGCGCCTGCTCACGCAACGCGACCGCATGCAGCTCACCCCGGACGAGGCAGCGCAGAACGAGGAGGGCCTGCGTCGTGCGGTGGTCACGCTCTGGCAGACCCGCATCCTGCGCGAATTGCGCCTGACGGTGAACGACGAGATCGAGAACGGGCTGTCCTACTACCGGTATACGTTCCTGCGCCAGGTGCCGCGGCTCTACGCGGAGCTGGAGGACCTGCTCGCCGCGCGCGGCTTCGCGAAGCCGAAGGTCGGCAACGTGCTGCGGCTGGGAAGCTGGATCGGCGGGGACCGCGACGGCAACCCCTTCGTGACGCACGAGGTGTTGCGCCATGCGCTCATGCGCCATTGCGAGACCGCGATGGATTTCTATTTCGAGGAGCTGCACCAGCTCGGCGGGGAGCTGTCGCAATCGACGCGCATGGTGGAAGCCACGCCTGCGCTCGATGAGCTCGCCGCGCGCTCCCCGGACGTCTCCGCGCACCGTCGCGACGAGCCCTATCGCCGCGCGCTGACCGGCATTTATGCCCGGTTGTTCGCGACCTCGGCCGCGCTGGGTAATCGCCTGCCGGATCGTCCTGCGGTGGCCGACGCCCGGCCTTATCGCGACCACGCCGAATTCGTGAAGGACCTGGCGGTGCTGGCGGACTCGCTGTCCGCGAACGGCTCCAAGCGGGTCGCCCGCGGGCGGCTACGCAATCTCGCACGAGCCGCGGACGTGTTCGGCTTCCACCTGGCTCCGCTCGACATGCGCCAGCACAGCGGCGTGCACGAGAAGGTCGTCGACGAGCTGTTCGCGCTCGGCGCCCGGCGCCCCGGCTACGCGGCGCTCGACGAGCCGATGCGCCGGCAATGGCTGCTGCAGGAGCTCGGGATGGCGAGGCTGCTGCGCTCGCCCTATCTGCGATACAGCGACGAGGTTGCCGCCGAGCTCGCGATCCTCGACACGGCCGGCGAGCAGCATCGCAGGCTCGGTGCGCAGGCACTGCCCAACTACATCATCTCCAAGGCAGACAGCGTAAGCGATCTGTTCGAGGTCGCGCTGCTGCTCAAGGAGGCCGGGCTGCTGCAACCCGGCGAATCCCCGAAGCTGGAAGTCAACATCGTCCCGCTGTTCGAGACCATCGAGGACCTGCGCAGCTGCGGTCCGATCATGGACGAGCTGTTCTCGGATCCCTACTACCGGCGCCTGCTCGCGAGCCGGGGCGATGTGCAGGAGGTCATGCTCGGCTATTCCGACAGCAACAAGGATGGCGGCTTCCTGACGGCCAATTGGGAGCTGTTCAAGGCGGAGGTCGAGCTCGTCGGGGTGTTCGGGAGGCACGGCGTGAAGCTGCGCCTGTTTCACGGCCGCGGCGGCTCCGTCGGCCGCGGCGGCGGCCCCAGCTACCAGGCCATCCTCGCCCAGCCGCCCGGCAGCGTCGCCGGGCAGATACGCATCACCGAGCAGGGCGAGGTCATCGCCAGCAAGTATTCCGATCCCGACATCGGCAGGCGCAACCTCGAGACCCTGCTGGCGGCCACGTTCGAGGCCACGCTGCTCGAGTCGCAGCATGCCGCAGGCGAGCCGGTCTACCTCGAGGTTCTGGATGCGATGAGTGCGGTGGCCTGCGCAGCCTACCGCGCGCTCGTGTACGAGACGCCGGGCTTCGTGCAGTTCTTCCGCAGTGCCACGCCCATCGCCGAGATCGCGGACCTGAACGTGGGCAGCCGGCCGGCTTCGCGCAGGAAGTCCGACCGCATCGAGGACCTGCGCGCGATCCCCTGGGTGTTTTCATGGTCTCTCGCACGCATCATGCTTCCCGGATGGTACGGGTTCGGCGCGGCGGTCGAGGACCTGCTGCAGCGACGCGGCGACGCGGGCATGGAGCTGCTGCGCAGGATGTACCGCGAGTGGCCGTTCTTCCGCACGCTGCTGTCCAACATGGACATGCTGCTCGCGAAAAGTGACATCAACATCGCGTCGCGCTATGCCGAGCTCGTGCCCGACGAGGCGCTTCGCGCCGGCATCTTCAGCCGCATCCGCGACGAATGGCACCGCACGGTGCGGCACCTGCTCGCGATCACGGGCCAGAAGGAGCTGCTCGACGCCAACCCGGCGCTGTCGCGCAGCCTGCGCAACCGCTCGCCGTACATCGACCCGCTGAACCACCTGCAGGTCGAGTTGCTCCGGCGTTACCGCTCGGGCGATACCGACGAGCGCACCCGCAGGGCGATCCTGCTCACGCTGAACGGCATCGCCGCGGGGCTGCGCAACAGCGGCTAGGCGCCTGCGGGGCTGGGATCCACGGAGGGCGTGAAAGCGTCGGAATAGAATTCGTCTTCCGGCAACCCGCACAACGCAACGAAGTCCCTGTGCGCGGATTCCACGACGACGGGCGCGCCGCAGGCGTAGACCTGGTAGCCGGACATGTCGGGGAAATCTTCCATGACAGCCCTGTGCACGAAGCCGGTGCGCCCGGTCCACGCGTCCTCGGGCAGCGCGTCAGAGATCACCGGAACGAAGCTGAAATTGTCATGCTCCTGCAGCCACTTCTCGACGACCTCCGGCAGGTAGATGTCGGCCGGACGGCGGCCGCCCCAATAGAGCACGATCTGCCGCGCGGTCTTCTTGTGGAAAGCATGCTCGATGATGCTCTTGATCGGCGCAAAGCCCGTGCCGCTCGCCACGAGTATCATCGGCTTGTCCGAGTCCTCGCGCAGGAAGAACGTTCCCAGCGGTCCCTCGAAGCGCAGGATGTCCTTTTCCTTGAGCTTGCCGAACACGAACTCGGTGAAGGCGCCGTGGGACATGTTGCGCACGTGCAGCTCGATGAATTCGTCGTCGTGCGGCGGGTTGCCCATGGAGTAGGAGCGGCGCTTGCCGTCTTTCAGCAGGATGTCGATGTACTGCCCCGCCAGGAACTGCAGGCGCTCGTTGGCCGGAAGCTTCAGCTTCAGGATGGCCACGTCGGGCGCCACGCGCCGGATCTCCTGCACGCGGCACGGCAGCTTGCGGATGTTGAGCTGACCCACGCCGCGGATCTCGCGCGCTTCTATCGCCAGGTCGGACAGCGGCGTGGCCTGGCAGAACAGGGCGAAGCCGTTTTTCTTTTCGAACTCGGCCAGCACGTAGGGCTGCGGATGACCGTAGTCCACGCTGCCTTCCAGGATCCGGCCCTTGCAGGCACCGCAGGCACCGTTGCGGCAGCCGTAGGGCAGGACGATGCCCTCGCGCAGGGCGGCCGCCAGGATGGTTTCGCCCGCGTCGCAGGCGAAGACGTGGTCGCTGGGCTTGATCGTTACCTTGTGGGACATGGCGGAACGCTCTCAGAGGCCGAGGCCGGCCCGGAGTAAAATGCAGGCATGAGACGATTGTTGATCATCGGTTGTGGAGACGTGGGGATGCGCCTGGCCCGCATTCTGGACGGTCGCTGGCGTCTCTATGCGCTGGCCCGCTCGAGCGAGCGCCTGAACGAGCTGCGTGCCGCGGGGGTCGTGCCCGTGCCCGGAGATCTGGACCATCCGCAATCTTTGGCAAGGCTGGCCGGCCTCGCGCAGGACGTCGTTCACCTGGCGCCGCCGGCCCCGGCCGGCGTCCGCGATACGCGAACCGGCAACCTCATCAGGGCTCTCGCGAAGGGCGGCAGTCTACCACAGCGCCTGGTGTACATCAGCACCAGCGGCGTCTACGGCAACTGCGAAGGCGAGATCATCGACGAGACACGACCGGTGTGTCCGGCGAGCGATCGAGCGAAGCGCCGCTCCGACGCGGAACGGCAGATGCGGGCGTGGGGTCGGCAGCGCGGGGTGCAGGTCAGCATCCTGCGCGTGCCGGGAATCTACTCCGCGACGCGCCTGCCCATCGCGAGGCTGCGCGCCGGGACGCCGGCGTTGACGGCGGACCGCGATCCCTATACGAACCACATACACGCCGACGACCTCGCGCGCATCGTGCTGGCCGTGCTCGCCCGCGGGCGGGCGGGACGTGCCTACAACGCGGCCGACGACGACTGGCTGAAGATGGGCGACTACTTCGATCTCGTCGCGAACGAGTTCGACCTGCCGTCGCCGCCGCGCGTGAGCTGGGAAGCCGCGCAAAGCGGGTTGCCGGAAAGCCAGCTCTCGTTCATGCGCGAGTCCCGGCGTCTCGACAACGGCCGCCTGAAAAGGGAATTGCGCGTGCGCCTGCTCTATCCCTCCGTGCGCCTGGGTGTCGCAGCCGCGAGGCGCGCCGCGCCGCCCACCATGGACCGTGCCGGCTAGGCGTGCGTTGCCGTCATCGGGACGCCACCGCTTGAACGACCGTGACATCGTCGTCGTCCTGACCAACATGCCGGACCGCGCCAGCGCGACGCGCCTGGCGACCCTGCTCGTCGATGAGGGCCATGCAGCCTGCGTGAACGTGCTCGCCGGCTGCGAGTCCATCTATCGCTGGCAAGGCAGGATCGAAACCACGGCGGAGGTTCCCCTGTTGATCAAGGCCGCGGCACGGGCCTACCCGGCGCTCGAGGAGGCGATCCGCCGCCATCATCCCTACGAGCTGCCGGAGATCGTGAGCCTGCCGGTGGGCGCTGCGCTGCCCGGCTATGCGGATTGGGTGGTGGCGCAAACGTCGCGCGAGAGTGGCGGCTCCTAGGACATCCCCCATGGTGCAGCTACTCAAAGCGGTCACCGGCCTGCTCTTGGCGTGGACGTTCGCGCCGGCGCAGGCTGCCGGCGACCTGCTGCCGCCGGAGGCCGCGTTCCGCTTCTCGGCGGCGCTGACGGACGCCGCGACCATCCGCGTGCACTACCGGATCGCGGACGGCTATTACCTGTATCGGGACCGCTTTCGCACGTCGGTCGACGATTCGGCGGTAAAGCTGGGCGAGCCGCGGATGCCGCCCGGCGTCATCGGGGAAGACGAGTTCGTCGGCAAGGCCGCCAGCTACAGGGGCGAGGTCGTCTTCGACATTCCCCTCGTCTCGCCCCTGCCGCCGGGCGGCGCCGTTCTGAGGGTGGTTTCGCAGGGCTGCGCCGACGCGGGGGTGTGCTATACCCCGCTTACGCAGTCGGCCAGGTTGGTGCCGGTTGCCTTCGCCGATGCAGGGCCCCCGGCGCGCAAGGCCTCCCGCCTGCTCACACGGTTGCAGTCCGATGCCCCGGCGCCGCAGGCCGAAGCCGGGGAAGAGTTCCTGCCAGTGGAGAAGGCCTTCGCCATCGAGGCACGCAGCCCTGATCCGCAAACCGTCGTCGTCCGGCTCAGCCCCGCGGATACCTACTACTTGTATCGCGAGAAGCTGCATTTTTCGCTGGTGAATGCCGCCGGAGCGAGCATCGGGTCGGTGCAAATCCCGCGCGGCGAGGCGAAGCAGGACCCGAATTTCGGCAAGACGGAAGTATTCCACCGTCCCGTGCAGGTGTTGCTGCACATCCGTCGCGACGGCACCGGCAAGTTGCCGATCACGCTCAAGGTCGGCTATCAGGGCTGCAGCGAAAAAGGACTGTGCTATCCGCCGGCGACCAGGGAGCTGAGGCTTGCGCTGGCTGTGGCAGGCGGCGCGAACGAGCCGTCGACCGCCGGGGCGCAGAATGCAGGCGCCGGCCCGGGTTCACCCGCCGGGGCGACCGCGGCGGCGGCCGAGGACGAAAAAATCGCCGGGTTGCTCGGCGCGGGAAACATCTGGCTGGTCATGGCTAGCTTTCTTGGCTTCGGATTGCTGCTGTCGTTCACGCCGTGCGTGCTGCCGATGATCCCGATCCTGTCCGGCATGATTGCCGGGCAGGGGGCGGCGGCTACCCGGCACCGCGGATTCGTCCTTTCCGCCGTTTACGTGCTGGGCATGGCCACCGCCTATGCGGCGGCGGGCGTGCTCGCGGGCCTGTCCGGAAGCCTGCTGTCGGCCTCGATGCAAAACCCCTGGGTACTGGGTGCGTTCGCGGGCGTGTTCGTAGTGCTGGCCCTGTCAATGTTCGGCTTTTACGACCTGCAATTGCCCGTCTCGTGGCAAAGCGGCGCTGCGCAACGGAGCAACCGGCTTTCCGGGGGAAAGCTGGCTGGCGTTTTTGGCATGGGGGCGTTGTCGGCCATCATCGTCGGCCCGTGCGTGGCGGCGCCCCTGGCCGGTGCGCTGCTCTACGTGAGCCAGTCGCGCGACGTGGTCCTCGGCGGATTGGCCCTGTTCATGCTGGCCCTGGGCATGGGCCTGCCTCTGCTCGTCGTGGGCGCGTCGACTGGCGCGCTGCTGCCGAAGGCGGGGGCGTGGATGCAATCGGTGAAGAATTTCTTCGGCGTGCTGCTCCTGGCTACCGCGATCTGGATCCTGTCGCCGCTGCTCACGCTTTCCCTGCAGATGGCGTGCTGGGCGGCGCTGCTGATCGCGTGCGGCATTTTCCTGCGCGCGATCGATCCACTGCCCGTCGATGCGGGACCCTATCGCAGGTTGTGGAAAGGTGCGGGCATCGTCGCGCTGGTAGCGGGCGTGAGCCTGCTGGTCGGTGCGCTGGCTGGCAGCCGCGACCCCCTGCGTCCGCTGGCGGGCATCATGGGTTCGTCCGCCCGGACGGAGAGCCCGGCTGCCACGCCCTTCGTGCGCGTTGCATCCCTTGGCGAGCTCGAAAAGGCGCTGGCCGGGGCAGGCCGACCGGCCATGCTGGACTTTTACGCCGACTGGTGTGTCTCCTGCGAGGAAATGGAGCGGCTGACTTTTCGCGACGCGGACGTGCGGCGCGAGTTCTCGTCGATGTTGCTGCTGCAGGCCGACGTGACCGCCAATTCGGCGGCGGACCAGGCGTTGCTGCGGCGATTCGGGCTGTTCGGTCCGCCGGGTATCATCTTCTTCGATCGTGAAGGCAACGAGATCGCGGGCAGCCGCGTGGTCGGTTATCAGCCGGCATCCAAATTCCTGCCCGCGCTGCGCAAAGTGACCGCCGAGTAGCGCCGGATTTCAGGGCCTGGACAGCGGTAAAGTTGAGATTTCGCTCGATTTTCGTTCAAAAATGCCCCAAGTTCGCCCAAAATTCGCGAAAAATGCATTCCCGAGTCGGAGAGACGGCTTGCAGGTGTTCAATTTTTACTGGCCGATTTTTCGACCGTTGAGACGATACTGGAACCGGGGGCATACCAGGCAAATGGTGGCGATGCAGCGGGGAATTTCGGCCAAAATCTGGACAAAATGTCGCAAATTGCGGCAGACTGGCCGCCATGACGAGCACCGTGAAGGGTGGCAAAGCGCGGTCTCCCTCCGCGCAAAGCCCCCGGAAGATTCTGGTGTTGCATGGACCCAACCTGAATCTTCTCGGCACCCGCGAGCCCCATATCTACGGGAGCGAGACCCTGCGCGATATCGGCGAGCGCCTGGTGGGGCAGGCCAAGCGTGCGGGCGTTGCGCTGGAAAGCTTCCAGAGCAACGCTGAATCGGAGCTGATCGACAAAATCCAGTCCGCCCGCCTTACGGGCGTGGAATTCATCATCATCAATCCGGCGGCTTTCACGCATACCAGCGTCGCGCTGAGGGATGCGCTGGCGGCCGTGCGCATCCCCTTCCTGGAAGTCCATTTGTCCAACGTGCATGCCCGGGAGGATTTCCGGAAGCATTCGTATTTCAGCGATCTGGCGGTCGGCACCATCTGCGGGCTGGGTTCCCGTGGCTATGAGTTCGCGCTCGCATACGCCATCGCCCGGACGCCCGCGAAGAAGAAATAGGGATTCTGCCGAAACATGGACCTCAGAAAACTCAAGAAGCTCATCGACCTCGTCCAGGAGTCCGGCATCGCGGAACTCGAGATCACGGAAGGCGAGGAGAAAGTCAGGATCAACCGCGTGGGCAGCCCGCAGCAGGCGGCAGTGGCGGCGGCTGCCCCCATGCCGGTGCCTGTCGCGGCCCCGGCCGCCGCGGCTGCCGCGGCACCCGAACCCGCTGCCGAGCCCGAGGGTCACGTGGTCAAGTCGCCGATGGTGGGAACGTTCTACCGTTCGTCGGCGCCTGGCGCGAAGCCGTTCGTCGAGGTCGGCCAGAACGTCAATGCCGGAGACACGCTCTGCATCATCGAGGCCATGAAACTGCTCAACGAGATCGAGGCCGACCAGGGTGGCGCCGTCAAGAAGATACTGGTCGAGAACGGCCAGCCGGTCGAGTACGGCCAGCCACTGTTCATAATCGGATAAGCGTTGGGCGGCCGGAGACAAGGGCGGCGGCCCGGTAAAGATTTCGGATGTTCGAGAAGATACTGATCGCCAACCGCGGCGAAATCGCGCTGCGCGTGCAACGGGCATGCCGGGAGCTCGGCATCAAGACGGTCGCCGTGCACTCGGTGGCCGACGCCGACGCCAAGTACGTGCGCCTCGCCGACGAGTCGGTTTGCATCGGCCCCGCGGCCTCTTCGGAAAGCTACCTCAACATCCCCGCGATCATCAGCGCGGCCGAAGTGACCGACGCGCAGGCGATCCACCCCGGCTACGGCTTCCTCTCCG
>DASUFB010000050.1:0-124032 GCA_036274775.1 Burkholderiales bacterium
GATCTGCCGCCGAGGAGGTGTTTCAGGAAATCTGGATGAAAATCGTGGCTGCGCGGGCGCGCTACCGGGTCGAGGCGCGCTTCGCGACCTATCTCTACCACGTGGCGCACAACTGCGTGGCCGACCATTTCCGGCACAAGACGCCGCTGCACCTGGTGTCGCTCGACGGCGATGCGGACGAGGCGTTCGAAGTCGCGGGTCCCGCCCGCGACCAGCCCGAGCGCGCCGTGGCCCTGCGCCGCGAGGCTGCGAAGCTGCTCAACGCGCTGGCGCTGCTGCCGCCGGAGCAGCGCGAGGCGTTCCTGCTGCACGAGGACGGCGGCCTGACGCTGGACGAGATCGCCGGCATCACCGGCGTCGGCCGCGAAACCGTGAAAAGCCGCCTGCGCTACGCGCTCGCCAGGCTGCGCCAAGGCATCACGCATGAATCCGACGCCGCCTGAAGACCGCGAGCTCGACGAGCTGGCGCGCGAGGTCTCCGAGCGCTACCGCATCGCGGGCGGCGAGGAACCGTCGCGGGGCGTCGACGAGGCCGTCCTCGCGGCCGCCCGTCGCGAGACCGAAGCGCCGCGCCGCCGCGCCGCCTGGCGGGTGCCCGCATCGATCGCTGCGGTATTCGTGCTCGCCGTGTCCCTCGGTCTCGTCCTGCGCGGCAACGAGCCGCTGCTGCCCTCGCTGGAAGCGCCCGGCAAGGCCGACGTCGAGCAGGAAACCAGGCTCGCGAAGCCCGAGCAGCTCGCGATGAAGGCGCCGAGGCCGAAGACCGAGGCCTATCGCGAGGCGCGTCCCTCGCGCGAGCGCACGGCCCGGCCCGACCGCGAGCCGGTCGTGCGCGACGAGGCCGCCGCGAAGATTGCGCAGCCCGCGCCTCCCGCTGCGCCGGCCGGCATCCCGCCCCCGGCGCAAAGCGGGCGGGCCGCGCCCGCGCCATCCGCCGGAGCCCCTGGCGCGAACGGTGCGCAGGCTCCCGCAGCCGACGCGCTGCCCGCACCGCGCGCCACGGCACAGGCGCTGCGCAAGCAGAAGTCCGAGGCTGCGCCGCAGCCGCCGCGGGAATGGCTGCGCCGCATCGACGAGCTGGCGAAAGCAGGCCGCGAGGCCGAGGCGCGCGACGAGCTGCTGGCCTTCCGCCGGCAATACCCGGCATACGAGATCCCGGCGGCACTGCGTACGCTGCTGCCCGAGCAACGGTGACCCCGGCGACCGCATCGCCGTCATCGCCACCGAGCCGCTGACCGGCAACGAGCGCCGGGTGCCGTTTCACGCGGGCGAGTTGCCGGCCTTCCGCGGCGGCGGGTGGCTCGCGTTCCAGGCGCCGGGCACGACGATGCCGGCGGCGCGCGGCAGGCGCTCGCGGCGCCAGTTCGCGCGCGCCCACGCCCACAGCGACTCCAGGCTGCCGCGCGCATCGCGCGGGGGCGCATGGCCGAGGAAATCCAGCACGGCGGCGAGAGCAGCCGGAGCCTGCGCCGGCTGCACCGCCCTGGCGAGCGTCTGCTTGGAGAGCTTTTCGCCGCGTGCGTTCAGCGCGACCGGCAGGTGCAGGTAGCGCGGCGAGGGCAGGCCGAGCACGCGCTGCAGGTAGATTTGTCGCGGCGTGGAGGCAAGCAGGTCGGCGCCGCGCACCACGTGCGTGACGCCCTGCGCGTCGTCGTCGAGCACGCACGCGAGGTGGTAGGCGTGCACGTGATCGGCGCGATAGAGCACGAAATCGCCGACCTCGCGCTCCACGTCCTGGGTCACGCGACCCTGCAGCAGGTCGTCGAAGTCGATGGCTGCGCGCGCGGTGCGCACGCGCCACGCGCGCGCGGCGCGCCCGGGAGGCAGGCCCGCGCGGCAGGTGCCGGGATACACCGGGCCGTCGCCGCCCGCCACGGCGACATCGCCGACTTCCTTGCGCGTGCAGGCGCAGGCATAGACGAGCCCGCGGCTGCGCAGCCCTGCGAGCGCCTCTGCGTACGCCTGCGTGCGCGTGCTCTGGAAGACCACGGCGCCGTCCCAGTGCAGCCCGAAGGCGTCCAGGCAGCGCAGGATCGCGTCGGCGGCGCCGGGTGCGTTGCGCGGCGGGTCGAGATCGTCGATGCGCAGCCACCACTCGCCGCCGTGCGCCCTGGCGTCGAGGCAGCTGCCCACGGCCGCGGCGAGCGAGCCGAAATGCAGCGGCCCCGAGGGAGTGGGCGCGAAGCGGCCGCGATACGCGGCGGCCGCCGCGCTCATGCGGCCGCGTCCCGGGACGCGCGCACGCAGGCGATCGCCGCGGCGAAGAAAACGACCGCGAGCGCGATCTCGGCCCAGGCCGCGGCGCGATGTGCCCCGGATTCGCTGTAGGCGCGCACCACGCCTTCGGCGAAATACGCGAGCACGAGCATGCACGCCCACTGGCAGGTATAGCGCCGGCCGCGCAGCACGCCCGGCAGGCAGAACACGAGCGGTATGGCCTTCAGCGCGAGCAGCGAGCCGCCGGGGCGCAGCGGCGCCAGCCACAGTTCCCAGTCCACGCACAGGAAGATCAGCGCCAGCAGGCTCGCGCTGGCCGCCGTGCGCGCGGCGCGCATCACGACCGCGAGGCCCGCGCGAGACGCACGAGCTCGGCGCGCGCCTGCGCCGCGTCGGTGATCTCGCCCTCGAAGTCGAAGCGCAGCAGCGCGCCGCCGGCGCGCACGTCGAAGCCGTCGCAATCGATGCCGGTCATGACCGCCGAGTCCGCGTTCACGCCGTGCACGTGGCGGCAGTAGCCGGCGAGAGCGGCCGCGTGGTCGGCGTTCATGTGCGCGACGATGTCCTCCTCGGCCGCGGCGAGGGCGGACTCGGGCGCGAGATAGCCGTCCGCCGCTAGCGTGTGGATGCTGCCGAAGCCGGCGATGTAGCGCAGCGACACGGGCTCGATGCGCAGGAAATGGAAGCCGCCGATCTCGAGGTACCGGTGCGCTTCGGGGAAGCGGCGCAGGTAGCGCGCGGCGGCCGCGGCATCCGCGCCCTGCACGTCGAGCGGGGCGGCGTCGCCGACCATGCTCACGCGCGCCTGTTCCTGCAGGCCAGCATCGAGCGGCGAGACCAGCAGGCCCACCCGGCCGTCGGCTTCGGCGTTGCGCGTGTGCTCGGCGAGATGGCTCACGAGCAGCACCGGGCGCCCGCGCGGGTCCGTGCACAGGGGCAGCGAGGAGGCATACGGATAGCCCGGATGGCGGGCCGATTGCGTGGCGAGTACGCCGGCGGCGAAGCGCCGCACCAGGCGCCGGGCGTTTGCGCCGCGCGTCATCGCCGGGGGAGCCGTGCGGCGTTCGTCATGCCGACAGCCTGCGGGCGGTCTCGGCGAGCCGCGTGCCGAGCGCGATGCACAGGCGCTTCTCGTCCTCGGTGATCGGCTGGTCGGCGTTGGCCCCGGCGAGGTGGCTGGCGCCGTAGGGCGTGCCGCCGCCGCGCGTGGCCATCAGCGCGGGCTCGGAGTAGGGCAGGCCCAGCACCAGCATGCCGTGATGCAGCAGCGGCAGCATCATCGACAGCAGCGTGGATTCCTGGCCGCCGTGCATGGACGCCGTGGACGTGAACACCGCCGCCGGCTTGCCGGCCATGGCGCCCCTGAGCCACAGGCCGCCGGTGCCGTCGAGGAAGTATTTCAGCGGCGCGGCCATGTTGCCGAAGCGCGTCGGGCTGCCGAGCGCGAGACCGGCGCAGCGCTCGAGGTCGGCGAGCTCGACGTAGGGCGCCCCCGCGTCGGGCACCTCGGGCTCGGTCGCCTGCGTGACGGGGGAAACCCTGGGTACCGTGCGCAGCCGCGCGCCGGACTGCGGGACCTTCTCGATGCCGCGGGCGACGAGCTGGGCCATCTGCCTCACGGCGCCGGTGTGGCTGTAGTAGAGGACCAGGATTTCCTGCATGGCGGGTGTGCGGACGGCTGTTGTCGCGGCGGGTAAGGCCGTATTATATAGACAGCATCGCGCGCGCCGACATGAAGCCAGAGCTGCATTCGCTGAAGGACATCCCCCGGCAGTTCCGGCTGCTCGGGCATTTCATCGTGCTCGTCTACCGGCGCTTCAAGGAAGAGCGCTGCTTCCAGCTCTGCGGCAGCCTGACCTTCACCACCATGCTCGCGCTGGTGCCGCTCATCACCATCATGGCCACGGTCATGACGGCATTCCCGGTGTTCGACGACATCGTCGAGAACCTGCGCGCCTACGTGACGGCCAACCTCGTGCCGGCCGGCTCCTCGCGGCTCATCACCGTCTACGTGCAGCAGTTCACGGAGAACGCCGCGCGCCTGACCGCGCTCGGCATCGTGCTGCTCGCGGTCTCGTCCATCATGCTGATGCTGACGATAGACCGCGCGTTCAACACCATCTGGCGCGTGAAGCGGCCGCGCTCGCTGATCCAGCGCGTGCTGATCTACTGGTCCGTGCTGACCATCGGGCCGATGCTGATCGGCGGCAGCCTGTCGCTGACGTCCTGGCTGGTGTCCCAGTCACTCGGCATGGGCCGCCAGGCGCCGGCCTTCGTGGTCGCCGTCCTGAAGCTGGGGCCGCTGTTCCTGACCTCGGTGGCCTTTGCCTTCCTCTACCGCGCCGTGCCCAACCGCATGGTGACCGTGCTCGATGCGGTGGTGGGCGGCGTGATCGCCGCGTTCGCCTTCGAGGCCATGAAGGCCGTCTTCGGCCAGTTCGTCGCCAACTTCGCGAGCTACAAGCTGGTGTACGGCACGTTCGCGAGCCTGCCGATCTTCCTGATGTGGATCTACCTGTCGTGGGTGGTCATCGTGTTCGCGGCGGTGATCACGGCCGTGCTGCCCTACTGGCGCAGCGGCGGCGTGACGCTCAAGCACGCGCCCGGCGCGCAGTTCGTGAGCGCCATGGAGATCCTGCGGCTGCTCTACCGCGCCTATCTCGACGGCTACGTGCTCAACCTGCAGCAGCTGCGCGTGGCGCTGAAGCTGTCGTGGGAGGATGCCGAGGCCATCCTCGACAAGCTCGTGGCCGCGGGCTGGGTCGCCAAGCTGCAGGGCAACGGCTGGGTGCTGGCGCGCGACGCCGGCGGCATTCCCGTGAAGGAGGTGTTCCGGGCCTTCGTCATCGGCCGCGATGCGAGCAGCGTCAGCGAGGAAACCGCGATCCGCAAGATGGTGTCGAACGTCTCGGCGGCGGCTGACAGCGAGCTCGACTACAGCCTGCGCGACCTGCTCGCGCCGGCGAGCGGTGCGCGCGCCGCTCGCATCGCCTGAAAGGCTTTCGCATGGACAAGACCTTCCGCGGCTGTCTCTTCGCCGTGCTGCTTTGCCTGGCCGGCGCGGTTGCGGCCGCGCCGGACAATTTCACGCTGACGGACACGGCCGGCAAGCGCCACAGCCTCTCCGACTACCGCGGCAAGTGGCTGATCGTGAATTTCTGGGCGACCTGGTGTCCGCCCTGCCTCGAGGAGATCCCGGACCTGATTTCGGTCAAGGACGCGCGCCGCGACGTCGAGATCATCGGCATCGCCATGGAATTCCAGGACGCGCAGCAGGTCACGCAGTTCGCCGACGGCATGTTCGTCAACTATCCGATCGTGCTCGGCGACCGCAAGGTCACGGCGGCCATCGGCCGCGTCGACGGGCTGCCGACGACCTTCGTCTACGATCCGCAGGGCCGGCTGGTCGAGCGCCATGTCGGCAAGATCACGCGCCGGCAGATCGAGCAGCTGATCAGCCTGCGCCAGTCGGCGCTCGCCGCTCAGCCTTCGCCGAGATAGCGCGTGGGCGCGGCCGGCGCGCCGCCACCGTAGCTCCAGTTGCCCTTCCAGGCGTGCATCACCCGCTGCGCATAACGCGACTGGCCTGAGCTGCCGTTGTAGCGGGCCAGCGCACGCTCGAGGTTGCCGTGCTCGATGTCCAGGTAGTGGCGCAGGATGGTGCAGCCGTAGCGCAGGTTCGTGCGCAGATGGAACAGGTTCTGGTTGCCGTCGCCGATCAGCTTCACCCAGAACGGCATGACCTGCATGTAGCCGCGCGCGCCGGCCCGCGACACCGCGTACTTGCGGAAGCGGCTCTCCACCTGGATCACGCCGAGCACGAGCTGCGGGTCGAGCCCCGCGCGCGTGGCCTCGTACTGCACGGTCACGAGCAGGTCCTGGCGCGCGATGTCGTCCGGGATGAACGTGCGCGCGCGCCGCGACATTTCCTCGAGCCACTGCGCGCCCTGTTCCCGGGAGGCGAAGGTGAGCCGCGGGCTGGCGCGGTCTGCAACCGAGCCGTGCAGCATCGCCGCCACGCTCGCCGACAGCGGCTCGTAGCGCTGCTCGCCGGCGAGCGCGCCGCCCGCGAGCAGCGCGGCCGCGAGCCACGCCATCGACCCGCGCGCCAGTCTCCGGGAGCGCGCGCGCGTCACCGGCACAGCGCGGCCACGTGTGCGGCAGCCTGCCGCAGGTCGAGCGGCGTCGCGGATTCCTGCGTGCGCGCCTGATATTCCACATTGCCCTCCTTCAGGCCGCGCTCGCCGACGGTCAGCCGGTGCGGGATGCCGATCAGCTCGAGGTCGGCGAACATGACGCCGGGGCGCTCGTCGCGGTCGTCGAGCAGCACGTCCACGCCCGCGGCCTGCAGCGCGTCGTGCAGCGCGTCGGCGGCCTGCCTGACCTGCCCGCTCTTGCGGTAGCCGATGGGTGCGACCACGGCCTGGAAAGGCGCCATCGGCAGCGGCCAGACGATGCCGCGCGCGTCGTTGCCCTGCTCGACGGCCGCGGCCACGATGCGCGACACGCCGATGCCGTAGCAGCCCATCTCGAGCGCCTGCGACTTTCCGCCGTCGTCCAGAAACGTGGCTTTCATGGCTTCCGAGTACTTGGTGCGCAGCTGGAAGATGTGCCCGACCTCGATGCCGCGGCAGATGTCGAGCGTGCCCCTGCCATCGGGCGAGGGGTCGCCGGCCACGGCGTTGCGGATGTCGGCCACCAGCGCGGGCTCGGGCAGGTCGCGCCCGAAATTCACGCCGGCGAGGTGGAATCCCGCTTCGTTCGCGCCGCAGACGAAGTCGCTCATGACGGCGACCGATCGGTCGGCGATGACGCGGACGTTCCCGCCGATGCCCACCGGCCCGATGTAGCCGGGCCGGCAGCCGGTCGCGGACTCGATCTCCTTGTCGGTGGCGAAGCGAAACCCCGCGAGTCCCGGCAGCTTGGCAGCCTTGACTTCGTTCAGCGTGTGGTCGCCGCGCACGAGCAGCATGTGCATCGCGTCGCCCGCCATCACCGCGAGCGCCTTCACCGATTGCGCGAGCGGCAGGCCCAGCAGCGCGGTGACTTCTTCGCACGTGGTCTTGCCCGGGGTGGGCACTTTTTCCAGGGGGCGCATGGGTGCCGCGCGCGGCCGCGAGGGCGCCACGGCCTCGGCGAGCTCCACGTTCGCGGCGAAGTCCGAGCCCGTGGAATAGGCGAGCGCGTCCTCGCCGGAGTCGGCGAGCACGTGGAACTCGTGGGAGCCGGTGCCGCCGATGGCGCCGGTGTCCGCCGCCACCGCGCGGAACCCGAGCCCCAGGCGCGTGAAGATGCGCGAGTAGGCGTCGTACATGTTGCGGTACTCGCGCTCGAGGTCGGCGTAGGTCGCGTGGAAGGAATAGGCGTCCTTCATGACGAACTCGCGCGCGCGCATGACGCCGAAGCGCGGCCGGATCTCGTCGCGGACCTTGGTCTGGATCTGGTAGAAGTTCAGCGGCAGCTGCCGGTAGGAGCGGATCTCGCGGCGCGCGATGTCGGTGATGACCTCCTCGTGCGTCGGGCCGAAGCAGAAGTCGCGCTCGTGCCTGTCCTTGATCTTGAGCATCTGCGGGCCGAACACTTCCCAGCGCCCGGTCTCCTGCCAGAGCTCGGCGGGCTGCACCGCCGGCATCAGCAGCTCCACGGCGCCGGCGCGGTTCATTTCCTCGCGCACGACCTGCTCGACCTTGCGCAGCACGCGCAGGCCGAGCGGCATCCAGGTATACAGGCCGCTGCCGAGCTTCCTGATGAGCCCGGCGCGCAGCATCAGCCTGTGGCTGGCGAGCTCGGCCTCGCTCGGGGCTTCCTTGAGCGTGGAGATGAAGAACTGCGAGGTGCGCATGTGCGGGTCCGGCTTTTCCAAAAGCCGCTATTCTAGCGTCCGCGGCCGCGGCGGCCGCGCGCATCGCACATCCAACCGGGGCCAACTTGCCGTTCAAATGGAACTTCGGCCTGCGCGCCAGGCGCGAGGACGACGTAGAGGTCAGCGTGAGCGAGCATGCCGGCGTGCGCTCGCTGCACCTGGGCAGCGACACCGTGCAGAGCTCGATGAAGATCGACGATCCCTACGAGCTGGTGCTCTCGTACACGCGAGCCATGATGGCTTTCCTGCTGTTCCACCCCGAGCCGCGGCGCGTGCTCATGATCGGCCTGGGCGGAGGCTCGCTCGCCAAGTTCGTGCACCGGCATTTCCCGCGGGCGGCCGTGACGGTCGTGGAGAACGAGCCGCGGGTCATCGCGGTGGCGCGTCAGTATTTTTGCCTGCCCGAGGACGAGCGGCTCGTGGTACGCGAGGCCGAGGGGGCCGCCTGGGTGGCGGCGCACCCGGACAGCTGCGACGTGCTGATGGTCGACGGCTACGACGGCATCGAGCAGTCGGCCGCCCTGTGCTCGGCGGATTTCTATGCCAGCGCCGGCGCGGCGCTGGCCGCCGACGGCGTGCTGGTGGCCAACCTGTGGAGCTCCGACGCGCGCTTCGACGCCTGCCTGCAGCGCATCGAGGGCGTGTTCGAGGCAGTGGCCTGCGTGCCCGCGGAAAGGCGCGGCAACGTCGCGGCCATCGCCATGCGCTGTTCGCCCGGACAGCCGCGCTGGGACGATCTGCGCGCCCGGGCGCGCACCCTGCAGGTTCGATACGGCCTTGAATTCCTTAAGTTTGTGGACGGGTTGCGGGAAATGAACCCGCGCTCGGCGGCGCGCCTGCTGGTCTGAGGCCCCGGCGGCGAACCTTCTTTTATGCGCCGGATTGTGGAAAAATCGGGCCATTGACGAATGTCGGCAGGGGTGGCTCACATGATCGATCGTGATGGCTATCGCCCGAACGTAGGAATCATTCTTTGCAACGTCAGGAACGAGGTCTTCTGGGGCAAGCGCATCAAGGAACACGCGTGGCAGTTTCCGCAGGGCGGCATCAAGACCGGCGAGACGCCGGAGCAGGCCATGTACCGCGAGCTCAAGGAGGAAGTCGGGCTCGATCCCTGCCATGTGAAGATCCTCGGGCGTACCCGCGAATGGCTGCGCTATGACGTTCCGCAGAACTGGGTCCGGCGCGAGGCGCGCAGCCAGTACCGCGGGCAGAAGCAGATCTGGTTCCTGCTGAGGCTGGTGGGGCGCGACTGCGATGTCTGCCTGCGCCATTCCGAGCATCCCGAGTTCGATGCCTGGCGCTGGCACGAGTACTGGGTGCCGCTCGACAGCGTCATCGAGTTCAAGCGCGACGTCTACCGGCGCGCCCTGCAGGAGCTCGTGCGCTATCTGAATGCGCCTTCCTCGCCGCGCGCGCGGCGTGCTCCCGCCCAGGCACAGGCCACGTCGCTGGACAGCTAGCCGGCTAGGTCAGCTCCGGCAGCCCGGAAGCGAGCGCCGCCGCCTCGAGCTCGATCACGGCGGCGAGCGTGCGTCCCTCCCCGCGCCAGAAATCGGCGGCGTCGACCAGGGTGTCCACGGCAGCGGCGAATTCCTCCGGCTGCGCCCGCGCGAACCCGGACACCCCCTCCAGCGCGAGCAGCAGGACGCCGCCTTCGCCGGCGCCGGTATCGAGCAGGCAGTCGTAGAACGCATCCCAGTTGCGGCCGAAGTGCTCCGGGAACTGCAGGGCCCCGGCCAGCGCGTCGAGGAAACCGTTCTTGTCGCGCGCCGCGTTCAGGCGCAGCGCGACCACGCGCGCCCCGCCTCTCGCCGCGGCTTCGAGCGCCTGCGGCGGCAGGCCGTGCCGGCTGCGGAACACGCCGCCTGCGCCGGGCGACAGGACGGATTGCAGGGAAACCTTCATGCGGGGGCCTTCATTCGACGATGCGCCGGAAGCTGCGGTAGTGGTCGTCGGTATACCAGAACAGGCGGCCGTCGCGCGCGATGATCCGGCGCGCGCCGCGGTCGCGGGCGCCGGGCGTGGGCACGGTGTACTCCCGGTAGGCGCCGCGCGGGGCGGGCGGCAGCCGGCCCTCGCGGTTGCCGAACATGGTGCCGTCGCGGCGCAACGGGAAGGGGCCGCCCTTGTGGATCAGCGCGAGCGTGTCCCGTGCTTCCCGCGGCAGGTCCTTCGCGGCGACCGTATCCGATCCCGGCACGCGTGCCGCGAGCGGCGCTGCGGCGAGCGACAGGACCAGCGCCAGGGCCAGGCCACTCAGCAGGCCTGCTGCGCCGCAGTGGCCAATGGGGTACGGCAGAAGCCGGGCGGGCAGCCGGAGCCGGATCGGGACCATGTCGGATGCGAGTGTCCTGTCGGTTCAAGGCCTTAGGGTGCGGGCCCCGGAGTGCGGCGAAGATCGCCGGGGCGCTGTCTAAGTTTCAGAATTGCCTTGAAAAACCGGCGGATCGAAGGTTACCATGATGAAAGATGGTCATAACACATACATAAAACAGGCTCTATAACACGCAATGCCACGTCGCAATGACTATGACGTGACCGACCAGGTCAACACGACGGATCCCGCCGCCGTCAATGGCGAGGTCAACCGCATCTTCCTGGAGCTGTACCCGGATGCGTCGACCCACATGCTCAACCGCTGCTTCCGCGACCTGACGCGGCTGCAGGCGGGCGAGTATCCCGGCTACCACGCCTGTGACACCAGCTATCACAACCTGCAGCATTCGCTGGACGTCACGCTCGCCATGGCGCGCCTCATGGACGGCTACGAGCGCACGCAGTCGCGCAGCGGCGAGCTGGGCGCGCGCCTGTTCCGCTTCGGCATCGTGACCGCGCTGTTTCACGACATCGGCTACCTGCGCAAGGTCAACGACACGCGCCACCGCAACGGCGCGGAATACACGCTCAAGCACGTCACCCGCGGCGCGAAGTTCCTCGAGGAATACATGAACCGCATCGGCATGGCCGAGCTCGCGCCGATCGCCACCCGCATCATCCATTTCACGGGCTACGAGAAGCCGATCTCGAGGATCGACGTGCCCAACCTGACGTTCCGGCTGATCGGCAACATGCTGGGAACCGCGGACATCATCGCGCAGATGGCCGACCGCTGCTACCTGGAGAAATGCCGCGACAGGCTCTATCCGGAATTCGTCGAGGGCGGACTCGCCGCGCGCGACGAGAGCGACCGCCGCGCGAGCGTCATGTTCCGTTCGGTGGGGGACCTGCTCAGGAAGACGCCGAACTTCTACAAGACCGCGACCGTGCGCCTGAACGACCAGCTCGGCAGCGCGCACGACTATGCGAACAAGCACTTCGGCGGGCAGAACCTCTACCTCGACGAGATCGACAAGAACATCCAGTACGCCTCGGCCATCGCCGGCCAGGACGACCTGTCGCTGCTGCGCCGCGAACCCCCCACTGCGGCGGAAGCCGAGGAAAGCGCGCAGGTCTTCTAGCGCGCGCCGCTCAGCGCACGGCGAGCATGATCTTGCCGATGTGCTGGCTCGACTCCATCAGCGCATGTGCCTCGGACGCCTGCGCGAGCCCGAAGGTCTTGTACACCACCGGCTGGATTTTTCCCGCTTCGATCAGAGGCCACACCTTCTCGCGCAGTGCCGCGGCCACCGTCGCCTTGAACGCCACCGGCCGCGGGCGCAGCGCGGAGCCCGTGATGGTCAGGCGCCGGCGCAGGATGTCTCCCATGTCGAGCGTCGCCTTCACGCCGCCCAGGAAGGCGATCAGCGACAGCCGGCCGTCGTCCGCGAGGCAGGCGAGCTCGCGCTGCACGTAGTCGCCGCCCACCATGTCGAGGATCACGTCCACGCCGCGCCCGCCGGTCTCCTGCTTGATCGCGGCCACGAAGTCCTCGCTGCGGTAATCGATGGCGCGCGTCGCGCCGAGCTTCTCGCAGGCCGCGCATTTTTCGGGCGAGCCCGCGGTCGCGTAGACGCGATGGCCCAAGGCCGCCGCCATCTGGATCGCCGTCACGCCGATGCCGCTGGAGCCGCCCTGCACGAGCAGCGTTTCCTCACCCTTGAGCCCGCCGCGCATGAACACGTTGACCCAGACGGTGAAGAAGGTTTCCGGCAGCCCCGCGGCTTGCAGCGGCGTAAGTCCTTTCGGCACCGGCAGGCATTGCGCGGCCGGCGCGGCCACGTATTCGGCGTAGCCCCCGCCGGTCACCAGCGCGCACACCGTGTCGCCGATCTTCCATTGCGTGACTTCCGGCCCGAGCGCGACCACGGTGCCGGCGACTTCCAGCCCGGGAATGTCGGAAGCCCCGGCCGGCGGCGGATAGCCGCCCTTGCGCTGCAGGACGTCGGGGCGGTTCACGCCCGCCGCGGCGACTTCGAGCAGCACCTCGCCGGGGGCCGGCACGGGCACGGGCCGCCTGCCCGGGCGCAGCGCTTCGGGGCCGCCCGGAATGGGAATCTCGATGGCTTGCATCTGGCTCGGGATGGTCATGCTCGCCGGACCTCCGCGGGGTTCTCGGGAAAGGCAGCGTTATAGCATTTTTCCCGGCGCGCGCCGCGCGCGTTGCGCCGTGCGGGGGCTTGCGGCATGATTGCGCGCTCTTACCGACCACGATTGCGAGGCGACGCATGGACTATCGCAAGCTCGGGCGCAGTGGCGTGAAGGTCTCGCCGATCTGCCTCGGCACCATGATGTTCGGCGACCGTACGGACGAGAAGGAAGCCGGCCGCATCGTCGGCTCGGCCTTCGAGGCCGGCGTCAACTTCATCGACACCGCGGACCAGTACGCCAAGGGTGAATCCGAGCGCATCACCGGCCGCCTCATCGCCCCGCATCGCGACTACTGGGTGCTCGCCACGAAGGTCGGCAACGTCGCGGGGCCGGGGCCGAACGAGTCGGGCCTGGGCCGCAAATGGATCATGCAGGAGATCGAGGCGAGCCTGAAGCGCCTGGGCACGGATTACATCGACATCTACTACCTGCACCGCGATTTCGACGATGCCGTGCTGGAGGAGACCGTCACAGCCATGGGCGACGTCATCCGCAGCGGCAAGGCGCGCTACTTCGGCCTGTCGAACTTCCACGGCTGGCGCATCGCCGAGGTCATGCGGCTGTGCCGCGAGATGAACGTGCCCGCGCCCGTGGTGTGCCAGCCGTACTACAACGCCATGAACCGCCAGCCCGAGGTCGAGATCCTGCCGGCGTGCCGGCACTACGGGCTGGGCGTGGTGCCGTACAGCCCGCTCGCGCGCGGCGTGCTGACCGGCAAGTACAAGCCGAACGAGCCGCCGGCGGAGGGTACGCGCGCGGGACGCGCCGACAGGCGCATGATGGAAACCGAGTTCCGCAAGGAGTCGCTCGCCATCGCGCAGAAAATCCGCGCGTTCGCCGAGAAGCGCGGCGCGAACGCGGGGCATTTCGCTGTGGCCTGGGTGCTCAACAATGCCGCCGTCACGAGCGTCATCGCCGGGCCGCGCACGCTCGAGCAGTGGCAGGATTACCTCGCCGCGCTCGAGTTCAGGTACGACGCGAAGTGCGAGGCGCTCGTGAACTCGCTGGTCGCGGTCGGGCATCCGTCCACGCCCGGCTACAACGATCCGCAATATCCGCTGGCCGGGCGCATGCCCGTCGTGGGCTGAGGCCGGCATGGACGACGCGCGCGTAGCGCTGGTCACGGGCGGCTCGCGCGGCCTCGGCCGGGCCATCGTCGAGAAGCTCGCCGCGGACGGCTACCGCGTGCTGTTCACGTTCGCGGCGAGCGCGTCGGGGGCTGCCGGGGTCGAAGCCGCGGTCAGGGTGGCTGGCGGGCAGGCGCGAAGCGTGAAGGCCGACGTGGCCGAGCGCGGGTCGGCCGCCGCGGTGGTGCAGGAGGCGTTGCGGGCGTTCGGGCGCATCGACGTGCTCGTCAACAACGCCGGCACGCACCTGCCGGGCGTGACGATCGCGGACACCTCGTTCGAGGAATTCGACCGCGTGCTCCGGGTCAACCTCTACGGCACCTTCAACATGGTGCAGGCCGTGCTGCCGCACATGCGCGGGCGCGGCGGCGGCAACATCGTGAACCTGTCCTCCAACATCACCAGCCGCATGCCGGCGCAGAACTGCGCCTACACGGTGTCCAAGGTCGGCGTGGAGGCGATCACGCGCATCCTGTCGAAGGAGGAGGGCCGCAACGGCATCCGCGTGAATGCCGTCGCGCCGGGGCCGATCCGCACCGACATGCTCGAGGAGACCATGGTCAAGATCGGCCCCGAGCGCGCCGAGGCCTTCATCCGGTCGGTGCCCATGGGGCGCAAGGGCGAGCCGCGCGAGATCGCGGACGCCGTGGCCTGGCTCGTCTCCGACGCGGCGAGCTACGTGACCGGGCAGGTCGTGTTCGTCAACGGCGGCGGTCCCGGCAACTAGCGGGCCCATGGCGCTCGTGCGCGCGGAGGAGCCGCGCGATGCCGAAGCCGTCCATGCGCTGCTGCGCGCGGCTTTCGCCCGGGAGGCCGAGGCGCGCCTCGTCGAGCGCCTGCGCGCCTCCGGGAAAATCCTCTGCACGCTCGTAGCCGAGGACGCCGGCCGCATCCTCGGCCACGCGGTGTTTTCCCGTGCGGCCGCGTGCGATGGCGTGGAAGGGCAGGGCGCAGCGGTGCTCGCTCCGGTCGCCGTGCTGCCGGCGTTCCAGCGCCTGGGCATAGGCAGTGCGCTGGTGAGCGCGGGCATCGGGCGCTGCCGCCTGGAGCGCGAGCCGCGGCTGCTGGTGCTGGGGGATCCCGCCTGGTATGCGCGCTTCGGCTTCCTGCCGGCCGCGCGTTTCGGACTGCGCTGTCCCTGGCCGGCCCCCGCCGCGAACTTCATGGCCATGGAGCTGCAGCCGGGCGCCTTCGCCGGCGCCACCGGCGCGGTGCGCTACGGCCATGAGTTCGACGACCTGGAGTGAAGCGGAAGGTGAAAGGGGAAAGGTAAAAGAGGAAAGAGGAAAGGCGAAAGGGGCTGCCGGCCTTCTGCCGCTTACAGCAGCTTCTCGAGCGCCGAGCGCAGGGGCGCGGGCAGCGCGACCGAGCGGCGCGAGGCGCGGTCGACGTAGACGTGGATGAAGTGGCCCTGCGCGCAGGCCGTGTCGTCGTCGTTGCGGAACAGCCCGATCTCGTAGCGCACGCTGCTGTTGCCCAGCTTCGCCACGCGCAGCCCGGCGTGCACCGTGTCCGGGAAGACCAGGGGCGAGAAGTACTGGCACTGGGTCTCCACCACGAGGCCTATCACCGTGCTCGCCTCGATGTCGAGCGTGCCCTGCTCGATCAGGTACTGGTTCACGACCGTGTCGAAGTAGCTGTAGTAGACGACGTTGTTGACGTGGCCATAGACGTCGTTGTCGGCCCAGCGCGTGGGAATGCGCTGGAAATGGCGGTAGTCGGCGCGTGCATTCGGGCTCGGTCTGGTCATCGGCGTTTCGCTCCTTTTCCGGTTCCGTGCTGGGCTTTCAGTGCGTGCCGGTCTGGTCGTCGGCGTCGCTCCAGCGGCGCATGTGCTGCCAGTTCACGGCCAGCAGGCCGCCGGCGACGACGACCAGCATGCCCACCAGGGTCACCGGCTCGGGGAAATCGCCGAACACGAGGTAGGCGAGCAGCGTGGACCAGATGAGCTGCGAGTAGACGAAAGGCGCCAGGGTCGACGGCGACGTGTGCTCCATGGAACGGATCAGCAGCAGGTGGCCGAAGCCGCCGAGCAGGCCGATGCACACCACGAAGACGGCCTGCATCGGTGTCGGCGTGACCCAGTGGAAGGGCACCATGAAGCTCGTGATCGCGCCGCCGACGATGGCGGTGTAGAACAGCGACGTGTACGGATGGTCGCGGCCGGCGACCTTGCGCGTGACGATCTGGTAGACGCTGAACAGGATGGCGGTGGCGAGCGGGAACACCGCCGGCAGCGACAGCACGCCGCCTCCCGGGCGCATGATGACGAGCACGCCGGTGAAGCCGATGATGACCGCGAGCCACTGGCGCGGCGCGACCTTGTCGCCGAGCATGGGACCGGAGAGCAGCGCGGTCAGCACCGGGCCGACGAAGGTGATGGCGGCGGCCTCGGCGAGCGGCAGGTAGCGCAGCGCGAAGTAGAAGAACGTGGTGCTGCACACCAGCAGCACGCCGCGCAGGATCTGCATCCACGGGTGCACGGTGTGGAACAGCCGCAGGCGCATGCGCGGGCCGAGCAGCGCCAGCATGACCACGACGTGCACCATGTAGCGCGCCCACATCAGCGCGGACATCGGGTAGGCGTAGGAGGCGAGCATGTACTTCGCCAGCGTGTCCATGGACGAGAACATGAATACCGCGCACAGGATGAGCAGGATGCCGCGCATCGCGCGGCGGTGCTGCAGCCTCGCCTCGGCCGCCTTTGTGCTCGGCTTCACTGATTCATGGCCTTTGCGACGGCAGCTCCGGCATAGCCTGAAGGCCGGTCTCCACTGAAACACGCTGGAGGAACTGGCGTGTTTTCACGGCAGTTACGGCTTTTTCCCCAGCACCCCGCGCCCCGCGAAGCCGCCGCGGTCGCCGAGGGCCTCTTCGATGCGCAGCGCCTCGTTCCACTTTGCCATGCGCTCGGAGCGCGCGAAGGAGCCCACCTTGAGCTGGCCCGCGTCCCAGCCCGCGGCCAGGTGCACGATGGTCACGTCCTCGGTCTCGCCGGAGCGCGCCGATACGATGGTGCCCCAGCCTGCGGCTTTGCCGGCGTCGAGGGCGGCCCTGGCTTCCGTGACGGTGCCGGCCTGGTTGGGCTTGATGAGCACGGCGTTGCAGGCGCCGGCCGCCGCCGCGGCTTTCACGCGCGCCGCGCTGGTCACCAGGTAGTCGTCGCCGATGATCTGCACGCGGCCGCCCGCGGCCGCGGTGAACCTGCGCAGGCCTTCGGCGTCATCCTCGGCGAGCGGGTCCTCGATGGAGACGATGGGATAGCGCGCGAGCCAGCCGAGCAGCAGCTCGCACATGCCGTCGCTGTCGAGCTCGCGCTTCTCCAGACCGAGGCGGTAACGCCCGCCGCGCCCGAACTCCGAGGCGGCGATGTCGAGCGAGATGCCGGCATCGTGGCCCGGCCGGTAGCCCGCGCGCTCGATGGCGCGCACCAGCATGCCGAGCGCCTCCTCGTTGGAATCGAAGGCCGGCCAGAAGCCGCCCTCGTCGGCCACGCCCTGCAGCTTGCCGGCCGCCTGCATGAGCTCGCCGGCCGCGCGGTAGATTTCCGCGGTCATCGCCGCGGCTTCCGCGAAGCTGCGCGCGCCGAGCGCCATGACCATGAAGTCCTGGATGTCCACGCGCCGGCCCGCGTGCGCGCCGCCGCCGAAGATCTGGATCTCCGGCATGGGCATGCGCACGCTCCTGCCCTGCGCGAGGTAGGCGTACAGGGGCATGCGCTGCGCGCCCGCGGCGGCGTGCAGCACGGCCATCGAGGTCGCGATCATGGCGTTGCCGCCGAGGCGGGACTTGTTCGGCGTGCCGTCCGCGGCGATGAGCGCATCGTCGATCTCGGCCTGGCGCATCGCGTTGCGCCCCTGCAGCAGGCCTGCGATCTCCTGGTTCACGTTCGCGACCGCCCTGGTCACGCCCAGCCCGCCGAAGGCCCGCCCGCCGTCGCGCAGGTCGACGGCTTCGTTCGTGCCGCGCGAGGCGCCCGCCGGCGCGATGGCGCGGCCCACCGCGCCGCCGGTGACGTGCACCTCGACTTCGACGGTGGGGCGCCCGCGCGAATCCCATACGCTGCGGCCGTGCACGCGGGTGATGGTGGTGTCGGTCATGGGTAGTAGTCGCTATTTGACCTGGCAGGTCTCGTTCTATTTCGATCCTAACGCCAGCCGTGGCGAGAGCATCGAGCCTCGACGGCCGGATGTCATTGCCATGCGCGCCGCCAGGCGCCGGCCACGGCGGCGAGCGTGTCCACGGGATGCAGCAGCAGCTCGCACGCCACGCGGCGCACCGGCTCGCGCTGCGCGTCCGCGGTGATGTATTCGACCGGCGACTTGCCGTCGATGCGTCCGAGCAGCAGGCCGGGCAGCAGGTGTGCCGTGCGCTGCTCGACGTCCGCGCGCGGTTCCCAGTCCGCGCCGGCGAGGTAAGCGGCGCAGAGCGCGTCGAAGCATTCCAGGTAGCGTGCGAGCCACTGCGGCCGCCACACGCCCTTCAGCAGCAGGTGGTTCAGGCAGAAGGCGAGGTCGAAGGCCGGATCGCCATACCACGCGCATTCGGCGTCGAGGAATACCGGCCCCTGCGGGCCGACGAGGATGTTCTTCGGGCTCACGTCGCCGTGCACCAGCGCCTTCTTCGTGGCCCCGGTCACGCGCACGAGGCTTTCCAGCCGCGCGGCGCAGTCGGGGTGCCTGAGCGCGGTGGCCGACAGGTAGGGCTCCAGCCGGATCGGCACGAAGATGCGGTCCGTGGAGAACCGCGCCGCGAGGTCGAGGTCGCCCGCCGTGCCGGCGTGGATGGCCGCGACGCGTGCGCCGACGGCGCGCGCCGCGGCCGTGTCGATGTGCCCGTCGCGCAGCAGCGCCTTCCAGACCGGATGGGTCGCCTCGTCGAGGAATTCCATGGCGAACAGGCCGGCCGCGCGATCCTCGCCGAGCACTTCCGGCGCGCAGCCGGGCACGACGCCGGCGGCCACGTGCATCCACTCGACCTCGTAGCGGTTGCGCTCCACGGGGGCCTGCCAGTCCGCGGCGACCTTGAGCCTGGGCAACGCGCGTTTCAGGCAGACCGGACCCGAGGCGAGGTCGACGCGCACGATGTCGGAGGAGACGCCGCCGGCAAGCGGCGTGATGCGGGGAGATTCGCCGGGCTGAAGCAACCCCATGCGCGCGAGCGCCACGAGGAAGGGATCGTTGCTCATCTTTTCCTGGGAGGCCTGGCGCTCGGCGACGGGCCGCGGACGGGTGCAATGCGAGCGCGCAGGGTGGGTGCGCACTTTATCACAGGCGCGCCTGCGCTCCGCCCGCCGTTCCGGCCCGCCGGGCGCGGCTCAGGTTCGGCAGGTGCGCTGCCGTAACTCCGGAAGCATTGGCAGATCCGCCGGCTTTTCCGCGTGATCTCTCAAATTGAATTGACAACCGGCTGATTCAATTAGTATTGTGTTCTTCCTTCCCGAGCGGCTCGGGCAGGACGGGCAGCGGGGAGGCCATGGCCAAAATCGCGGTGTTCAACCAGAAGGGCGGCGTCGGCAAGACCACGACCTCGCTCAACCTCACGGCCGCGCTCGCCCGGCGCGGCTACAACCCGCTGTCCATCGACCTCGATCCGCAGGCCCACCTGTCCTACGTATGCGGCGGCACGGTGGGCAACGCCGACGATTCCGTGTTCGGCTTCTACCAGAGCACCAAGCCGCTCGCGCAGCTCATCCGCCCGGCCCTCGGCGGCTGGCTGGTCATCCCCGCGCACGTCGAGCTGTCGAAGGTCGACACGCAGTTCGGCAAGGGACCGAACATCCTGAACCGGCTGAACCTCGGCATCGTCAAGGAGAACCTGAACACCGGCCGGCCCATCGTGCTCGACTGCTGCCCGATGCTGGGCGTGCTCAGCTTGAGCGCGATCTTCGCGTCCGACCGCGTGCTGGTGCCGGTGTCGACGGACTATCTCGCGGTGCAGAGCGTGAGCCAGGTCGAGAAGACGCTGAAGGCGCTGGAGCACGTATTGAGGAAGCGCGTCATGCGCCGCTACGTCATCACGCGCTTCGACGGCCGCCGGCGCATGTCCCACCAGATTTCCGAGGAGCTCAAGGGCCGCCTCGGCGCCGAGGTCTGCGAGACCCGCATCACCGAGAACGTCAGCGTGGCGGAGAGCCCCGCCTCGAAGAGGGACGTCTTCGCGCACGCGCCCGAAAGCCGGGGCGCGCGCGACTACGACGCGCTGCTCGACGAGCTGGTCGCCTGCGGATTCATCGAGAAGCGCGAGCCCGGCGTGGCGAGCGAGACCATCCCCGAGCTCGAAGCCGCCGGCGTGCCGCAACCGGCCTGAAGCGCCGCCGGCCCTCACCGCGGGGCCGCGGGATTCCGGGCCTTGCTCTTGGTGAAGGCAATATCCTCACCACGGAGGCCACGGAGAGCACGGAGGAAAACCAATAGAAATGTGGTCATCGATGGAATATCGGTCGCCGAAACAGCAGCTACCGATATCGGGTTTTCCATCCTGATATTTCTGCCTTTGCTTTCCTCCGTGCTCTCCGTGGCCTCCGTGGTTCGATGCGGGTGGGGGGGTGTGCGATCTGAGGGAACCCGTCAGATCGAATCGCGGCTGCCGCGCCTCAGCCGTCCTTGCCGTCGCCCTGGCGGGCGATCAGCGAGATGATCCCCTCGAGGTCGCTCGATTCCTCGCGCTGCGCGCTGGCGATCTGCCGGCACTCGATGATTTCGCAGTGCAGGTACATCTGCTCGATCTTGCGCTCGGCCTCGGCCTGGTCGCGCGCCTGCACGACGAGGTTGTCCACCGGCAGCCCGCTGCGCGTGCGGATGCGGAAGCCGAACTTGAACATCGGCTGCGGCGGCTGCGGGACGGGCGCGGACACGGCTCAGCCCGCCCGGGCCTTCAGGTCCAGCCGGTAGCGCTGGAAGTTCTTCACGTAGTGCGCGGCGTTTTCCATCAGGCGGGCGATCTCCTCGTCGGTGAGCTGGCGCACGACCTTGCCCGGGGCGCCCATCACGAGCGAGCGGTCCGGGATCTCCTTGCCCTCGGTGATGAGCGTGTGCGCGCCGATCAGGCACTGCCTGCCGATGCGCGCGTGGTTCAGCACGGTCGCCTTGATGCCGATCAGGCTGCCGTCGCCGATGGTGCAGCCGTGCAGCATGACCTGGTGGCCGATGGTCACGTTGCGCCCGATGGTGAGCTTCACGCCCTCGTCGGTGTGCAGCACGCTGCTGTCCTGCACGTTGGAGCCCTCGCCGATGGTGATGAGGTCGTTGTCGCCGCGCACCACGGTGTTGAACCAGACGCTGGCGTTGTGCTCCAGCACCACCGAGCCGATAACGGTGGCGTTGTCGGCGACCCAGCAGTCGCCGCGGGTGATGACTTTCCTGTCGCCGAGGGAATAGATCATGCTTGCTGCAGCTCGTGAAGACCGGGACATTATATAGAGATGCCGGCCGGCGTCGTCCCGGCCCGACGCTCCGGGCGCTTAACGTCCGCCCCGGGGCGCGGGATAATGGCGCCAGACGTCCCGATCCGTTGCAAAAAGCCCCAGGAGAGCGCCCATGTCAGCCGTCAGTGCCGTGAAATCCGCAGAAACCGACATCGCCAGGGTCCTCGGTGCCGACGCCGACCGGCTGCTGGGCCACGTCTGCAAGGGCATCCCGAAGGAAAGCCTGCACCTGCCCGGGCCGGATTTCGTCGAGCGCGTGTTCACGCCCACCGACCGCACCCCGCCGGTGCTGCGCAGCCTGCAGCAGATGTTCGACCACGGCCGGCTCGGCGGCACCGGCTACCTGTCCATCCTGCCCGTGGACCAGGGCATCGAGCACTCCGCCGGCGCGTCCTTCGCGAAGAACCCGCTGTATTTCGACCCCGAGAACATCGTGAAGCTCGCCATCGAGGGCGGCTGCAACGCGGTGGCCTCGACCCTGGGCGTGCTCGGCGCCTGCTCGCGCAAATACGCGCACCGCATCCCGTTCCTGGTCAAGGTCAACCACAACGAGTTCCTGTCCTATCCCAACAAGTACGACCAGATCCTGTTCGCCGGCATCAGGCAGGCCCGCGAGATGGGAGCCGTGTCCGTCGGCGCGACGATCTACTTCGGTTCGGCGGAATCGGCGCGCCAGATCGTCGAGGTCGCGAAGGTCTTCGAGATGGCGCACGAGCAGGGGCTCGCCACCGTGCTCTGGTGCTACCTGCGCAATCCCGCCTTCAAGACCGACAAGGACTACCACGTCTCGGCGGACCTGACCGGTCAGGCCAACCACCTCGGCGTGACCATCCAGGCCGACATCATCAAGCAGAAGCTGCCGGAGAACAACGGCGGCTACAACGCGATCAGCAGCAAGGAGAATCCCTACGGCAAGGTGGACAAGCGCATGTACACCGAGCTCGTCACCGACCATCCGATCGACCTCACGCGCTACCAGGTCGCCAACTGCTACATGGGCCGCGCCGGGCTCATCAACTCCGGCGGCGCGTCGGGCGAGAACGATCTCGCCGAGGCCGTGCGCACGGCGGTCATCAACAAGCGCGCCGGCGGCATGGGGCTCATCTCGGGGCGCAAGGCCTTCCAGCGGCCGATGAAGGAGGGGGTCGCGATCCTGAACGCGATCCAGGACGTTTACCTGTCGCGGCAGGTCACGATCGCCTGACGCGGCGGGGAGGCGGAAAAAGGAACGGCGGCTCCGGGCCGCCGTTTTTGTGCGGGATAAAAAAGTAGCTCGTTACGCAGCGGATTCGAGCGAGACATCCCAGCCGGGGAATACCAGCACCGCCGGATGGCAGTTGAGCGCCCGGGCGAGGATTTTTGCCCTTTCCACGCCGAGGTTGACCCTGTCGTTCTCGATCGCGGAAATGGTGGCCTGCGGGATTCCCGTATGCCTCGAGAGCTGGCTTTGGCTCAATTCCTGGAGCTCGCGGAGAATCCTCACGGATTCGCCGACCGAAACCTCCACTCGTTTCCTGGCTGGACGAAATTCCTTCATGTCACGGCTTCCTGCAGTCATGAGGCGTTACCTTTATTACCTGGATCAAAAAAACACCGGCAGCGACCCGATAAATCACGCGCCATTGCAGGCCGAGCCGCGAAGAGCGAAAGCCCTTCCACTTGCCGGACAATGCCTCGTCGTGGAATCCCTATATGGTATGTCAAGGCGCCGTCCAGCCCCGGGACCTCTCAGGGTCCCCTGCCGACCACCAGCCAGATTTCGTTGAATCCCGGGCCGCCCGCATCCCATACCGGCTGCGGGCGCACGGGGATGTGCGCGTGCGCGAGCGCGGTGTGCAGCGTGCCGGTCGCGGGCGGGACGGCGTCCGCGCTGCGCAGCGCGATCCACATGCCGCCGTAGTCCGTGCCTCTGAACGGCGAGTTGTCCACGCGCACGCTCCAGCCGCCCTCGTGCCGGAAGAATCTCGCCAGCTCCACGCCGTAGTGCGAGGCATCCGGCACCGCAGGATTGATGCGCACGGTCAGCCGGCCGCGCGGCCCGTCCTTCAGCGATTCGCGCAGCTTCGCCCTCTGCTCGGCGGTCAGGCGGCGGCGCGCCGGCTGTTGCGCGAGCTCGGCGGACTTGCGGATCTCGATGCCGGTCGCATGCTTCGTCCCGCGCACCGGCGCCTCTTCCCGCGCCTGGCGCACGGCATCCTGCTGCACGCGCTCGTTCAGCACGGGCGCCTGCGGTGCCGGGGTCCCACGGCGCGGGGCTTCGGCCGAACGCTGCAGCGGCAGCGGCGTCACGTTCGGCGGTTCCGGCGCGACGACGGCCGGCGGCGGCTGATGTTCCGGCACGGGCAGCGGGGCGGGGCGCGGCGCTGCGGCGGCCGGCGCATCCGGCGCGGGGGAAGCGGCTTGCGGCGCCGAAGGTGCGGGAGCGGCCTGTGGCGTGAGGGGCGCTGGCGCCGGCACGGTGGGCGCGGACGGAGATTCGGCGGACGGGGCGGGATGCTGCGGCATCGGCCCGGTGCGTGCAGCGATCTTCGCGGCGCGCGAGGCGTCGTCGGCAAGGCTGTCGCGCCGCTGCCCGTAGAGATAAGCGAGCCCGACGGCGATGGCGAGGGTCGCGAGCAGCGCGAGGCTCGCCTTCTCGAACAGGCTGTGCAGCCAGGCGGCGGATTCGATGGAGTTCCAGCCGGGGAGCAGGTTCATATGGTCAAGTCAGTAGCCGCAATTGGATCCGGGGGCTGCCAGAGCGCAGAAACCTCAATCGGGAACCACGGAGGCCACGGAGAGCGCAGAGGAAAACCAATAAGATCAGGAAAGGCCATCGGCGGGATGTCGATCGCCGAAACAGCGGCCTCCGATATCACCGATATCTTTTTTTCCATCCTGATATTCCCGTCTTGCTTTCCTCCGTGTTCTCCGTGGTGAGGATGTTGTCTTCGCTCGTCCAGCCGGGCCACCAAGGGAACATCGAAGCGACTCCCCCGCGGCGAGGGTTGGCCTGGATCTCGCGCCCTGCGGTTCGAGGACGCCGTGTGCGCAAAAGTTCCGGTGTCATGCCCGGCGCGGGCGTCATGCCCACTGTCGCCGCATAATGACAGTTTCGTCCACGCGTTTCCCCATCCATGTTCGAAGCCCTGCTGCTCGCGGCCAGCCTCGCCGTCGGCGTGTTCATCGGCGCGGCCGGCGTCGGCGGCGTGCTGCTGATCCCCGCGCTGATGGCGTTCGCGCACCTCGCCATCCACGAGGCCGCGGCCACGGCGCTGTTCTCCTTCCTGTTCACCGGCGTGCTCGGAACCTGGCTGTTCATGCGCCGCGGCAGCATCGCGTGGCGCACGTCGTGGCCGGTATGCGCGGGCGCGTTCGCGTTCGCCTGCGCCGGGGCCTTTGCGGGGATGGCGCTGCCGTCGCGCGCGCTCACCTGGATCGTGGCGGCCGTCATCCTGGGCGCGGGCGTGCACATCCTGTGGCGGCGGCCGCCGGCGCAGGGCGGTGCCGGCGGCCGTGCCGTGACCGGCCGCGCGCTGTTCGGCGTCGGCGCCGCGGCGGGATTCGGCGCCGGCCTGTCCGGCGCGGGCGGGCCGCTGTTCTCCGTGCCGCTGATGCTCGCGCTGCACTTCGATCCGCTCGTCGCGGTCGGCACGGGGCAGGTCGTGCAGATCGCCGCCGCGGCCTCGGGCTCGGCGGGCAACTGGATGCACGGCACGATCCGCTGCGACGTCGCGCTGCCGGTCACCGTCGCCGAGCTCGCGGGCGTGGCGATCGGCGTCTGGCTTGCGCACAAGGCCGGCGCGAGGCAGTTGCGCTACGCCGCTGCGATTTTGTGCGTCGTATCAGCCGTTGCCATGGTGGTGAGGGACATCGCGGCCTGAACCCGGGCGATTGAACGTCCGATATGGGTTCATGACGCCGGGGTATCGTGTTTTCCATTCCGGCCGGATCTTCCGAGGCGCTGCAACAATCATTTCGATTGAACGCGTTACGTGCTTCATGCAGATCGGATTTGACAAAAATTGCAGTTGTCGTAAAAAGGGCAGCGTAAGTGACAGGCAAGGTACGGGCAAAATCTGCCGCAATCCCCGGTCGCCAGTGGTTCCGGTCTCGCCAGGCAGGGCATGCATCCCCGCACAACAACAATAAACAATAACAATAACTTGAACATGCAGCCATCAAAGGAAACTGCGCGTGGGTCAGCAAGCGATGCGGCCGCTTCTTGCTGGACGGCTGCAGCACAAGGAAGGTCCGGGGGACGCCAGCCCGATCGGCTGCGAGGAGCTGGCCTGGGCGCTGGGCGCGCTGTGCCAGTTCCATCGCGTTGCCTTCGACGAGAAGCTGGTCCTCGGTCAGCTCGCGCCGCCGCATGACCTGAGCGCCGTCGCGCAGGCGGCCGGACTCCTCGGGCTGGATGCCGCATGGAAGGCGTGCCCCGCCGCGCGGCTGAACAAGCTGCCCGCGCCTTTCCTCGCGTTGCTGCACCCGGCCGCGGAGCCGCCGCGCGCTGCCGGCGAGGATGCCGCCGGCAACGATTCCAGCTCCCCGAATCCCGGGGGCCCCGCGCCGCGGCTCGCCTTCGTGCTGCGCGTGGATGCCGGCCGCGTCGCGTTCGTCGAGTACGGCGCGCGCAGCCACACCATCGCGCCGCTCGCGGAATTCGAGGCGCGCTATGCCGGCAGCGTGCTGCAGGCGCGGCCGAAGACCGCGCCGCCCCGGGACCCGGACGCCGCTGCGGCGAGCCGGCCCTTCGGCTTCGGCTGGTTCGTTCCCGAGCTGCTGAAGCACCGCAAGGTGTTCCGCGACGTGCTGATCGCCTCGCTCGCCATCCAGTTGATGACGCTGGCCACGCCGCTGTTCACGCAGGTGGTCATCGACAAGGTCGTCGTGCACCACACGCTGAACACGCTCGCCGTCATCGGCATCGGCCTGGCGGTGTTCATGGTGTTCACGGCGGCCATGACCTGGGTGCGGCAATACCTGATCCTGCACACCGGCAACCGCATCGACGCCGTGCTCGGCCTGCGCGTGTTCGAGCACCTGTTCCGCCTGCCGCCGCGCTTCTTCGAGCAGCGGCCCACCGGCGTGCTGGTCGCGCGCATCCACGGCGTGGAGACCATCCGCGATTTCCTGGCGAGCGCAGCGGTGACGCTCATGCTCGACCTGCCGTTCATGCTGATCTTCCTCGCCGTCATGGTCTGGTACTCGTGGGAGCTGTCGCTCATCACGCTCGGCGTGCTCGCGGCCATCGTGGGCCTGAGCCTCGCGATCGCGCCGCTGTTCCGGCGGCGGCTGAATCAGCAGTTCCTGCTCGGCGCGCGCAACCAGGCCTTCCTGACCGAATACATCTCCGGCCTGGAGACGGTCAAGTCGCTGCAGATGGAGCCGCAGCTGAACAGCCGCTTCGGCGACTACCTGGCCTCCTACCTCGAGGCCGGCTTCAGGACGCGCACGCTCGCCAACACCTACCAGGTGGCGGCCAATACGCTGGACCAGCTGCTGACGCTCGCGATCCTGTGCGCGGGCGCGTGGATGGTCATGCAGGAGGAGGGCTTCACCATCGGCATGCTGGTCGCCTTCCAGATGCTCGCGAGCCGGCTGTCGCAGCCGATGCTGAAGCTGGTGGGCCTGTGGCAGGAGTTCCAGCAGGCCGGCATCGCGGTGAAGCGCCTGGGCGACGTCATGAACGCGCCGCAGGAGCCCTACTCCGTGATTCCGAGCCGCGAGAGCCGGCGGCGCGGCGCGATACAGATCGACAACCTCGCCTTCCGCTACGGCGAGAACCTGCCCTGGCTCTACCGGGGCCTGGGCCTGTCGGTCGAGCCCGGCCAGTGCATCGCCATCATGGGCCCGTCGGGCTGCGGCAAGAGCACGCTCGCCAGGCTGCTGCAGGGCTTCTACCAGCCCACGGAGGGCGCCATCCGGATCGACGGCCACGACATCCGGCACCTGTCCGCGAACGAGCTGCGTGCCTGCTTCGGCGTCGTCCCGCAGGAGACCGTGCTGTTCTCCGGCACCATCCACGACAACGTCGTGCTCGGCAACCCGCATGCGGGCTTCGAGGACGTCGTCTTCGCCTGCAAGGCCGCCGGCATCCACGACACCATCGAGGCGCTGCCGCAGGGCTACCAGACGCCGATCGGCGAGCACGGCGCGGGGCTCTCGGGCGGCCAGAAGCAGCGCATCGCCATTGCGAGGGCATTGCTCAAGCGGCCGCCGATCCTGATCTTCGACGAGGCGACGAGCAACCTGGACGAGGAGACGGCGAATGCGTTCGGGGAGACGATCAACCAGCTACGCGGCAAGGCGACGATATTGATGATCGCGCACAAGCTGCCGGAGAGCATCCGCGACCTGCAGGCGATCCGGCTGGACGGGGCAGGGATCGCGGGAACCGGGCGCGACGATAGATCGTAGGGGGAGTCATGTTCGGTGCAGTGCAAGGACGGAATGCGAGGTCATTGTTCGATGCCGAATTCGCGCAGACTCTTTTCGAGCTGATTCCGGTGGGGGTTGTCCTGATCGATGGGGATGCTCGCGTGTGTGCCGCCAACGCAACGGCGGCGGCGATATTGCGCCGTGGCAGCGGCTTGCGCATTCTTGCGGGAAGGCGCCTGACCACTGAAGTGGCGACCGCCCGGCCCGGCTTCGAGGCATTCCTTGGCAGGGTTCTTTCCGTGGACGGCAGCCGATCGCCGGCACAATCCTTCCGGATCATCGTGCCGCAGAAAAGTGGTGCACCCGTCGTAGTAACTGGCGCTCCGCATGGTTTGCACGATATGCCCGGATCACCGCCTGCGTCGCGCGCGGTTCTATGTCTACGCGAATTTGCGCAGCGCAAGCCGCAGGCACCGGATATCGAACTGCTGCGGTTGCGCTACAAGCTGACGGCAGCCGAAGCGGGCCTGGCCAGATCGCTGCTCGCCGGCAAGACCATCGTCGAGCATTCCCGGGAGCGGGACGTCAGTCCCAGTACCACCAGGACCCAGCTTCAATCCCTTCTCGACAAGGTCGGGGTGCGCCGGCAGGTCGACCTGATCCGGGTGCTGGCGGCGGGTTGACGAAGGGACGTTTCGCTCAGGGAATGAAAACGTGCCGCCCGGCACGGAAGGTATCCATCTCCCGGTGATAAAAATAAGGACGGACAATGACATACGGACGTCCGAGTCTTGTGAGCGTTGCTGTTTTGGCAACTTTCCAGCGTGGAATTTTTTCATCTATTTGTAGGATGCGGACCCCTTGGATTCGGTGCTAGGGTACTTCTCAAAATTGAATCTTGGGGCTTCGGAGATTTCCCCAGAGATCAGGCGTCGGTAACAGTCAAGAAGAGAAGTGACAAATACCTTCGAAGACAACTGGGTCAATGTACGAATAAGGAAGAAGGGCGGGAGAGAAAATATTGGCTCAGCAGAAAGTGTAATTAATTGAGAGCAGAGAGCAAACATGACTGAGAACAGACGCCAAAAATATGGAACGAAATACTTTTGGCACTTGCTGCTGATTGTCACCGGAGCTTGTCTTGGGGTTTGCGATGACACTCAGGCGCAGCAGCGCGTCCGAAACGCAGCGTCTGATCGCTATGTCGTCAACCAGACGTTCGATGGGCAGGCCTTCTTCAAGGACAACAATGTCTGGGTCTATACACCGGCATTCGCCGAGACTTTCGGCATGCCACCTGAAGGCGTGGATCCAAACCTCAATGGCATCGAGGCGGCTGCCTTTCGCGTCGAATATACGAACTACACCTCGTGCGGGTTCGGTGGCAAGGCGGAGAACTGCAGGCCCGACAGGCGTTGTGTGACCGATATCTATGTCGATGAATCGAAGCATCCGCTTCCCTGGGCAACGGACCAGCAAGCTGACTGGCTGTCGGATTACAACTCTTCCAGATGGCTGAAGACTCCGAACGAAAGGACAACCTCACCTCGGGTACCGGAAGGAATTGTACAAAACAAAGTGATCAACGGAATGTTCACGCTGCGGCCTTTCGCCGATCCGAAATCGAAAAGAGAAGCGGCATATTTCCAGGACGGAGATTCGCCAAGCAAGGAATATTTTGGTTACAACTTCGTTCGCGTGCTCGGATATAAGAGAGCGGCAATCTCCGGGTTAACAATGATCAGCTTGCATTTCCGTTGCATGAAAAGAAATTCCGAAAAGAAGGCGATTAATTTTCGTCTGGAAGTCCGGGAACAGATTTTCAGCCAACCCTTGGCGTTGTTCCATGAATTTGTTCTTCCAGAGATGTTCCAGATTCGTATCGATGAACAAAAAAAAGCAAGTGATGAGATCGAGGCATTGTATTACCGCAATCTTCTTGAAAATATGAAGAGGGAAAAGCCATGACGGACATATTGCAGCAAAAAGTGGATATGTCCCGGTATGCGGTACTCGCCTACGAGAGCGAGATGGATTTGCAGCGACCGGGAGTATTACCGCCAAACGTGACTATTATCGATAGGCAGATACAGGGCGGGTTTGCTGCTTACGCATTTAAAAATAACGATACGGGACAGGTTGTCATCGCATTTCGTGGTACGGATACTGCCGCTGAGTTCTTCAAGAATATCCCGCCCATTTTGGGTGTCTGGGACTCTGAAATAAATATGGCGGCGAGTTTCGTTGACAGGGTTCGTAGTATTCCTGATGTAACTTCAATCGTCCTAACTGGTCATTCTCGTGGAGGAATGTTTACTCAGGAGCAAAAGGGGTCAGGCCTGCATAATTGCATAAAGATGTTTTCGCAGAGCGTCGGCAGTTTCGCCGTCGTTGTGCGAAAGCTTCTCGAGGTTGGCGACCAGGCGGCTTAGCGTGGAGGGAGAGCGCGAGAAATGCGCGGCGACTTCAGCAAGCGAACAGGAGCGGGACCGGGTGGCAAGCCACGCGATGAGCGCGCGCAGCTGCGCGGCGCGCCTGTTCCTGCCAAGCTCGAGCAGACTTTGCTCCGTAAAGCCGCTGCACCGGCAGACATACGCGACGATGTCCGCCAGGCTTGCGGTGCCGAACCCGAGCTCCTGCTCCGGGACGACCTGCTTCAGGAAATCCTCGGCGCCCACGACCCGGCTGTCCGCCTCGCCGCCATAGAACAGATCCGAGTGGCCGTCGTGCCGGCCGGAATCCACGAAAGCGGCGAATTTTGTCCTCGCCGGGGCCCGCCGCTCGTCGAACTGCCCCAATACCCAATCGCTGGTGAGCCACGGCAGATCTTCCATTCCAAGGTAAGCGCGATGGCTGCTCCATGGATAGGCCGCCGGTTCCCGGACCATCCTGGCGCGTACCGGATTGAGGTGGATGTAGCGCACGAGCGCGAGGCCGTAGCTATCCTGATCCACGAGGAAGGCCTTGAATCGCCCCTGGAACACGTGGCCGACACGATTCAGCCGCGCATTGAGATAGCGGGTGTATCGGAACGACAGGTTCTGCATGCCGGCCGACAGCTCGCGCTGCCCGACCTGCAGGGCGAGATGCAGATGGTTCGTCATCAAGCAGAACGCGTGTACCCGGTAACCGAAGCGCACGATGCCCTCGGCGAGCAGATCATAGAAATAGTGCCGGTCCTGCGGGATGAAAAAGACGTTCTGGCGCGCATTGCCCCGCACGACGACGTGGTAGAGGCCGCCAGGAACGTGGAGGCGAGGTTTGCGGGCCATGAATTGCAATATACATCAATGCAATTACGCAGGCCTGACCCCATTCACCATTCAACACCATTCAACACCATTCAACAGACCCCATTCAACATTCAATGCATTCAATGTGCATTCATTATCGAATTGAAGGAAGTAAACGGGCTCAGAACCGGATTTCAATGAAAGAATCAAGAGGCCGGTAAACCATCATGGCAAAAGACGTACTGTCTGATACCGGCGCGCTTGAATTCGCGCCGGCCATCGTTCGCGCGCAGCGTGAGAATGCGCCACCGCTGCCGCGCATGGTGCTCTACATCTCTCTGGCGCTGTTCGCCGTGCTGCTGCTGTGGGCCTGCTTCGGGCGGCTCGACATCATCGCGGTGGCGCAGGGTAAGCTGATCCCCGGCAGCTACGTCAAGATCGTGCAGCCGGCGGACTCCGGCGTCGTGCGCGAAATCCTGGTGAAGGACGGCGAGGCGGTCAAGACCGGCCAGGTGATGATGCGCATGGACACCCAGGTGTCCGACGCCGACTCCGCGACGGTCGAGAACGATCTGCGCCTGCGACAGTTGCAGTTGCGCCGCATCGAGGCCGAGCTGGGCGATGCGCCGTTCGAGGCGATGACGGGCGACCCGCCGGCGATGTTCTCGCAGGTTTCGTCCCAATACCACGCCAACCGCGACGCCTATCGCAGCCAGTTGGCCAGCGAGCAGGCCACGCTGACCAAAGCAGGGCAGGACCTCAGCGGGGCGATGGAGATGGAATCCCGCCTGCAGCAAACGGTGCCGATCTACCGGGAGACCGAAGCCGCCCACCAGAACCTTGCCAAGGACGGCTTCATCTCGCGCCTGGCGCTGCTGGACAAGACCCGCGAGCGCATCGAGAAGGAGCAGGAGCTCAAGGCGCAGACCCACCAGGTCGCGAGCCTCAAGGCCGCAGTCAGGCAATCCCGCATGCGGCTGGCGCAGATCACTTCGACCTACCGGCAGCAACTGGAGAACGAGCGCAGCGACGCCAACGCGCAGCGCCTGCGCCTGGAGCAGGAGGCCGGCAAGCAAGCCTACCGGCGCGGGTTGCTGGAACTGAAAGCACCGTACGACGGCGTGGTGAAGGACCTCGCCACGCACACGGCGGGCACGGTGGTCTCGCCCGGCACCATCCTGATGACCCTCGTCCCGCGCGACGATCCGGTCAAGGCCGAGGTCTGGGTCACCAACGAGGACGCCGGCTGGGTGGAGGTCGGCCAGCCCGTCCAGATAAAGGTCGCCGCCTTCGCATTCAACAAGTACGGCATGGTCAAGGGCAAGGTCGAGTACGTCAGTCCCGATGCGGCCGAGCTGCCCGATACGCGCGAGCGCGACCGCAAGGATGCCCGCGAGCACGTCATGCCGCCCTCCGGGTTCCGGACCCTCGTCGCTCTCGATTCGCCTTACCTGGAGGCCGACGGCAAGCGCTATCGCATGAGCGCCGGCATGCTGGTCACGGCGGAGGTCAACCTGGGAAGCCGCACGGTGATGGAATACCTGCTGTCACCGGTGCAGAAGGTCGCGCACGAGGCGGGGAGGGAGAGGTAGTTGCCGCAGAAAAGCGGCCGGCTCTTTGCCAAAAACGATACTTCCAAATACTGACGCATGAACAGGGCCGAAGACGCGGCAGAGGAGTGTCAATGCAATATTTCTTCGACGAGAAAGCCGTTACTAATCCTAATAATTTTTCCAGTTTTGACTAGTAGTTTAATAACGGTGAAATCATGAGCGAGCCGAGTTTATGCAAGGCCGTGCGCAGGGTCAGAATTTCTGTGCTGGGCATCGTATTCGCCGCGATGTCTGCTTCCGTTCGGTCCGAGACAATTGGCGAACGATTTGACCGATACATGGCGGCCTGGGAGAAGGAATGCGCATCAAGGAAGTTGAACCCTGCGGAGACCACTTGCGACATCCTGAAACTCAGGCCGCGCAATTTCAAGGAAACCCGGCTGGTTCCGGTGGAAGGTCAGCCAGAGCCGGTGCCTGAGGAATGGGTATCTACTCCAGAAGGTCGGTTCGCTCATTCCCTTAAATTACCAAACCTACTTACGAAGGATAGTGGGTATCGAGACGGAATATCTTCGCAGGAATACTTCAATCATCTCTGTAAAACGGAGGCGGGTGATTTTATATATAAGAAAAAAGAAGGCATAAAAGGGATTTTTATGATGCGTCCACGCAGGCGCGCGACAGACTACGAATTGCAACACTTGTACGCGATTGAGGATCCTTATGGGGAAATTAGCGGTGAGTATCACAGTCCTGCAGAGTATTTTGTACAACCTGCTATAGGGAAGTACAAATTCCTTGAATACCAAGAAGGAGACAAGAAATATCGCCGCTATTCTCGAAGCGATAAACCGACAAGGCCTGGGTCTTATCAGACTGTTGTTAGAGGTAAGGCTGTACTGGTTCCATATGTCGTGAAAGTGGACACAATAAAAATGCCCGCAAGCAGATACGGGTTTGTATGGCGAGGGATTGTAAGGCCAAGCGATCGTTTACTAGGAATCGCGGGAAGTGAGGTAATAGTTTTTGATCTAAGCACTCGGGAAATATTGGGGGTCCGCCGCGGATACGTCTGGAATGTCGCGTCTGCGAGATCTCGGCGGATTGGAAGTGGAGTTTGGTGGTTAGCGGGAAAGACTTGCCCAAATCTGGTTTCAGTGTCCAACCATAGTTTCATTGAGCAAATACTAAAACCCGATATGGAGGGCGGATAGCATGGGGGCGACCCAGACTTGGTGGGAATTTGCGATGCAGCAGATGGCAGCTGAATCCTACCTAGATCAATTTCTTTCTGGGCAACGGACATTAACTGAAGTACTGGTCAATGGGAACAACAATCAAAACATGGTTCCCGATTCAGATTTTCGAGGACAGACGCGTTTTGTTAGTTTAAGTGATATTGAATATATTGGGCAAAAGGAGGGCAGCGCCCAGGCATTCGCGCAACGTTTTTTGTTAATCGATCATCATTCAAACGATTCGTCCGGTTTTTCTACAACTTTCTTTAAAGACCTAGAATCGAATTCGTATACCCTTTCCTTCCGCAGTACAGAATTCCGCTCCGAAGATGAAGGCGGTGACCGTCCCCGAGATGTACTGGGGGCCGATGAGGAGATGGCGCTCCATGGGTTTTCTTTCGCCCAGCTTCTGGCGATGGAAAATTACTACGAGTATCTGCGCACGGGCGGCTTGTTGCCCGCCGATGCCGTCCTCAATGTAACCGGATATTCGCTGGGTGGTCATCTTGCCACGGTGTTCACTGAGCTGCATTCTGCGGAGGTAAACCATACTTATACGTTCAATTCCCCGGGGCGGGGCGGATTCAACACCGTAGAAGCCAACGAAGAGTTGGAGGCTCAACGCATCGCGCAGATGCTGGCGCGCCTGAAGCAGATCATGCTCGATCCTGATGCGGGCCTTGGGGATGTACCGGCTTTGCCGGAGCTTGGACTTGATGAGCTGTATGTCCGGGCGCATTTGCTGCATGAATCCGACCAGGACTGGAATCCTTTTGCAGCGGGCTCTGTCGAGAACATCTACTCCGATCCACGATACGAGTGGGCAAAATCGATTGTCATCTCGGAATTCAGCCCCGATTCGCGCATAGCCGAGGGGCTATTTGACCAGACGCGCACGGACGGCGCCTTTACAAAGATCACCCAAATTGTCGGACATGCCACGCATGGGGACAGTCAATACGTGGCGAGTTCGCAATACCATCCCCCAGAAACAAGGGTTTTCATCGAGGATCAACCCGATCTGAGTGCGCCGGGTGGAATTTTCGGGTTGTCAGGCGATTTCGGGACGACGCACAGCATCACGCTGATCGTCGATTCCCTTGCCCTGCAGAGCCTCTACCAGTCCATAAGCCCTAATCTCACTCAAGAGCAGATGGAGAGGATTTTCGCGGCAAGCAGCGCACAGCGATCGCAGGGGATACTCGGCGTAGTCAATACTTCTGCCGAGGGGGATTCTCTGGAGAACGCACTGCTTGCTTTGTACAAGACTTTTGGCGGCGATAACGATGCGACCCTTCCTTATTCGCGGGAATCCGGGGGATTCGGAAACCTGGACAACCGCACGCAATTTTACGATCGCCTGAACCAGACAACGGAATTGGCAGCGATTCATGCCGGCTCGGTCGAAATCCTGCCGATTGTCGATCAGGGTTTCGAGCAATTGGTGGGCAACGCGACGGCGGTGGACGGATCGGCATACCGATACGCCCTGCGAGAACTCATTCCTCTCGTGGTGGTCGGCCTGGACTATTCATCTTTGCATGACGTGCACGGTGAGTTGGACATCTACGATCCCGCAACCGGATCGGGTGCGCTGAGTAACCAGTGGATCGAGGATCGCGCCGCAATGTTCGTGGCGTTGACCGAGGCACGTCTGAACGACAGCGAAGAAGACGACGGAAGATTGACGGCAAACACGAGCGGGACGGTTTATTCATATTCCGATCCATCCAGCGCTCGCGTCACGATCGTGCCGGACGGCCCGTTCTGGATTTCCCGGGCATTCGTGACGTTTGCCGGCAACGACGCCGATGCCGTTATCGGGCAGTCGACCGATGACCATCTCTACGGCGAAGAGGGCAACGACAGCATCCACGGGGCGGGCGGTGCCGATTGGCTCGAAGGCGGGAGCGGTGACGACCTTTTGAACGGCGGCGACGGCGGTGACTGGCTTTGGGGAGGCAACGGGAACGATCAGTTGAATGGCGGCAGGGGGTGGAATTTTCTGGATGGAGGATCGGGGCTCGACGTCTATACGCATGAGCAGACCAACAAGGGATTCGATTTCGTCCGGGATGGCAGCGGTACGCTGGTGATCGACGGGTTGGCGGTCACGGGAGGGCAGCGGATTGCCGCAGGCAGCTTTACCAGCCTGGATCGACGTTTTGAATTCTCCCTCGAGGGGTCAACCCTTCTCGTCAACGGCACTGTCGCCATCCTGGATTTTCAGAACGGAGACCTGGGGATCGTGCTGGAGGGCGCCCTCTTCCGGGAAGGAGTGACGAGCGCGACGACGGGTACGGGGATGAGCCATCCGCTCAGCGATGAGCTGTGGGGTTCCAGATCCGACGACTATCTTGAAGCAAGCGAAACGGGTGCGTTCCAGAAGGTGATTGGCCTGACCGGCCAGGACATGCTTGTTCTGACCGGCAGCGGAGAAGCCATCGGAGGCGGGGGTGCCGACTATCTCGTGGGGTCGGATGGTGATGACCAGCTATTTGGGGACTTGGGCGGAACGGGTCCGGGCAATTCGATTTTCGGATTCCGTATTTCCGAGCTGGATGTCGACCAGATAGAAGTACTCGGACCTGTGGGATGGCAAGTCGAGCTTGACCCGTTGGGGCAGCCGGTCGGCGCGGAAATGCAATTCCGGTCTCTGGGGGTGTTTTCCGAGGGAGGAGCGGCGGAAGTTCTGACGGGCGCCTCGATGTCGTCCGATCTTTCGACCTATTGGAACGACATCATCGAAGGCGGTGCCGGAAACGATTGGATCGATGGCGGGGTGGGCAGCGACAGGCTTTTTGGCGGGGACGGGAATGATTTTATCGACGATGGCGAGATTTCCGGTGCGGTGCTTTCCCCTGCCGGAGTGTACCGGGAGACATACAGGATTTATGCCGCTGGTTCCAACGACGACTATCTCGACGGCGGCGCGGGAGATGACCGGCTCACCAGCCATGGCGGCAACGATTGGCTCGTGGGAGGCGACGGGAACGATGTGCTGTATGGGGCCGCCGTCATGGAAGGTGGTGAGGGAGACGACATCCTCTCCATGGTCTTCGACGGCGCCAGAACTCCGGCCATCGATGCCTGGATGTTTGGCGGGGACGGCGACGATTACTTCGTCACCGGAAAAGGATCGAATGTCGATGGAGGGATGGGGCAAGACATCATTCTGGTCAATCTACCGATTCTTCAGGATGGATCCAAAGTAAATATCAAGGATCCGGATGGAGCGTCCGTGCTGGCGCTAAGCACCACTGACATCTTTCCGGTGCCTGGACCGACGGCTTTCACGTTTGCCCGCGATGGCGAAGATTTGATCGTGCTTCTTCAGCTGAGCGGCATCTCGGAAGTTCGTTGGGAAGGTTGGTTTTCCGCACCGGAAAGCGGTGCGGGGGTCGTCTATGCCGGTGGGCTCTATCGGGTATCGGGCGGATTTCCAGGACTTGGCGAACCTTCAGTACCGCCCAGTCTAGTTGTCGTGAGTCAAGGCGAGGTGCTGGCCAGGAATGACATCGACGACAGGGTTATCCAGTTTGTGGATGGTTCGGAAAACGACGACATTTTCGTGGGCAGCGCGGAGCCTGTGGCGGTGCGGGGGCGTGAGGGGAATGACAATTTGACCGGCGGCGCCGGAAACGATTTCCTGGATGGCGGTGACGGAAATGACACGCTCGATGGCGGCACGGGGACCGACAGGCTCTTCGGCGGAAAGGGCGACGATATCTACGTAGTCGGGACGCCCGATGCCCTGGTTATCGAGGGATTCAATGGCGGCACGGACACGGTGCAATCCACCGGGTCCTACGTATTGCCAAACAACGTCGAAAGCCTGGTTCTCATCGGGGAGGGGGCAGCAGACGGAACGGGGAATTATCTCGACAACCTGATTTCCGGCAACGCGGCCGCGAATACCCTGGACGGCGGCGGCGGAAACGACACTCTTGTCGGCGGGTCGGGCGGAGACATCTATTTATACGGGCTCGGTTATGGGAGCGATCTCATTTCCGATGCCGGGATCGCCGGCGACATCGATCGCATCCAGTTCGTCGGAAATTTGAACAGCACGGACGTCGCTTTAACCGCCGAAGGCGACAATCTGGTTGTCACGCTTTCGGGCAGCGGCGAGCGATTGATCGTGGAACATGCCGCGAATACCGGCCTTCGCGTGGAGGAGCTGGCGTTCGCGGATACCGTCCTCGGATTGTCGGACTGGGTTTCCCTTTTTCCGTACAACCTCCCTCCGACGCTGGAGATTGCCATCGTGGACCAGTCCGCCATCGAGGACGTGGCCTTTGCCTTCCAGGTGCCGGACAACACATTTTCCGATGAGTCCGCAGGTCGGTTCCTCTCGTATAAGGCGACGCTGGCGAACGGCGTCGAATTGCCGTCCTGGCTCCACTTCGACGCCGCGACCCGGACTTTCGAAGGCATCCCCGGCAATGCGGACGTGGGGTCCATCAGCGTGGAAGTTACGGCAACGGACGAGATCGGTGCATCGGCATCCGATGTCTTCGACATCGCCATAGCCAATACCAACGATGCGCCGGCAGGAAATCCCGAGGGAATCCTGCCGTCCGGAACAGAAGATGTCTCTTACGTTGTTGATGCGGATTTGCTGTTGGCGGGATTCGAAGATGCCGACGGAGACGTTCTGTCGGTAGAACATTTCGTCGCCGATCACGGATCGATCGAGGTCGTCGACGACCATGCATGGACGATCCATCCCGATGATGACTACAACGGTCCCGTCTCGCTGGAATATGAAGTCGTCGACGGTAACGGCGGAAAGACTTCGGCAGTGCGGGCATTCGATCTCGTGCCGGTCAACGACGCCCCTGTTGCCGGAAACGACATTGCTTCCACGATCCGTAATACGCCCGTCGTGATAGCGGTTCGCGTCAACGACAGCGATCCCGACGGCGATCCGATCGTCGTGAGCTGGTTTTCGCAAGGGGCAAATGGCTCGGTCGCCATCGACCTGGAAACGGGTGACCTGAAATACGCACCGAAGAGGGATTTTGCGGGAGTTGACTCGTTTTCGTACCAGGTAAGCGATGGGCAGGGAGGGCTGGCCTCGGCGACGGTCTCCGTAGCCGTGTCGAATGTGATAACCGGGACCGAAGAGGGAAATGTTTTGGCCGGCACGCCAGTCGGCGATGTGCTGCTGGGCCTGGGCGGCAACGACAGCTTGTTTGGCAGTGGGGGCGACGATCAGCTTGAAGGAGGATCCGGAAACGACACCCTGGACGGCGGCGCCGGTGTCGACCGCATGTTCGGCGGCGCAGGCAATGACACCTACGTCGTGGATGGCGAAGGAGACGTCGTCGAAGAAAATGCGCTCGAGGGGACCGACACTGTGCGAAGTCAGGCCGGCTTTGCATTGGGTGCAAACGTCGAAAATCTCGTCCTTCTGGGCTTCGCCCCGATCAGCGGCACGGGCAATGAGTTGGCAAACAAGCTCACCGGCAATGCTGCTGCCAATGTCATGTCCGGTGGGGCGCAGGGCGACATTCTTGAAGGGGGAGCGGGCGACGATCTGCTGGACGGCGGGGAAGGGGAGGATTCCATGTCCGGCGGAGCCGGGAACGACACTTACGTCGTCGACAGCGCAGGAGACGCCATCGTCGAATCCGCCGGACGGGGAAATGACACGATCCGAACCGAAATAAGCCTCGTGCTGGGTGCATATCTGGAAAATCTCGTTCTTTCGGGATCGAGTGCCATCGATGGCACGGGAAACGATCTGGATAACGAACTGACCGGCAATTCTGCTGCGAACATCCTGAAAGGCGGCTTAGGCAACGACAGGTTGGCCGGCGGCGCAGGAAATGATGTCCTGATCGGCGGGCCGGGAAGCGACAGGATGATCGGCGGATTGGGAGACGACTTTTATGTCGTCGATTCATCGACGGACGTGATAACCGAGGATGCATCAGAAGGAGCGGACACGGTTCAATCCGATGTCTCATGGGTCCTGGGCCCATATGTCGAAAATCTGCTCCTGGAGGGTGGCCATGCAACGTTCGGTTTTGGGAATTTCGCGGACAATCTTCTGATCGGGAATGCCGGCGAAAATATCATTTTCGGGAATGCCGGCGACGACATCCTTCAGGGGCGGGAAGGTAACGATAGCCTGGTGGATGTCAGTGGCAAGAATCTGTTCGATGGAGGGGCGGGGGACGATTGGATCGCAGGCGGGTCATATGGTGAGATGTTCATCGGGGGCGCCGGGAATGACACGCTTCGGGTTGGTTCCGGAGCGGACGTCATCGCCTTCAACGCGGGTGACGGACAAGATCGGATCGACGCTGGAGCAGGAGCGGACGACGTTCTTTCATTTGGCGGAGACATTCGCTATTCCGATCTGAAATTCTCGAAGGCGGGTACAAGCCTGGTCTTCGAAGTGGGCAACGGAGACCAGATCACCTTCAGGGATTGGTACGCTGCCGCCGGCAGGCAGAGCGTAGGGATGCTGCAGGTCGTTGCCGAGGCCATGTCCGGTTTCGATCCCGGGGGCGGCGACCCGCTGCTCGACAACAAGGTCGAGACCTTCGACTTCACCGCACTGGTGAGGGCTTTCGACGACACGGGGAGGGTGAACGACTGGTCGCTCACGAATGCCCTGCTTTCCGCGCACTTGTCCGGCAGCGATACCGAGGCGCTCGGCGGCGACCTCGCTTATCAGTACGGCATGAACGGGACACTGGGCGGCATCGGACTGCTTGCCGCCCAGGATATCCTCAAATCGGTGCAATTCGGCAATGCGCCGCAGTCGCTGCGGCCGTCGCAGGAGTTGTTGCAGGGGCAGGTCCGCCTGTAGTGAAGGCACTGCCTGAAGGAGGCATTGGAGGTGGGTGGATATGGTCCGCCCGATGTTCGATCTCACGTGAAATCGGTTGAATTCATCTTTTGATGGTAAATCCAATTGGGAGAATGCTGTGGCATCCCTGGATGACATCATCGTCGATCTGTTGCGCAACAACGCTGGAGAACATCCGAACGGTTCCTTTAAACCTTGGGAACTCCCGGTCTGCTCAAGGAAACCGCGAATCAATCACTGGAAAGGTTTCATAAAGGTGTCGAGCTGCTTCCAGGCGAAGAGCAACAATATGCATGCGATCCGAAGAGGGATGACATGACGCAATCTGTTTGGATCAGTATTTGCACTTGTGCACTTTCCGGCTTGCGTTTGCGTCTGAAATACCTGGTTTCCTGCTGCTGGCCTATATTGTTCGCGCTGGGTGGGTGCGCGGCACCCGCAATGCAGCCTGCCGATGAGCAGGAAATGCTGGCCGTTTCCTCGGTCGCATATCACATAAGGGACGAATACGTACATGACATAGGAGAATCGCAGATCGTGCGGGCCTGTGCCGATGCGCTGCAGGAGAAAATCGGACCCCTTCCGGAGAAATCGGATGCATTGATTCAGAACGGCACTGGAACATTGCGCAGCCGGCTGCGTAACGTGATGCTGGCCGCTCATTCGGTCGAACCCGGTCAGTCATTGCATGCGCTGGCCGGGGAGTGCATGCGCGGCATGATGTCTGGCCTGGATGCCAAATCCAGATTCTTCGACGAAGCCGAAATCAGGAGATTTCAGTCGAATCGCAACGTGGCAGGCGTCGGACTCGAGCTTGCCGGCGACGGCCGGATTGTCAGTTCGATCGAAGACTCGCCGGCGGCACTGGCCGGCATCCAACCCGGGGATAGGCTGGTGACGATCGATCAAACACCGGTACAAGGCCGCCCCCTTCCCGACATCGTCTCCTTGCTGCAAGGAGAAGCCGGATCTGCGGTCGATCTCGGCATTGAGCGCCCGGGGGAAAAGCAGGGCCTGAATTTCAAGCTGGTTCGCCAGCTCCTCAGGGTCAAGACCGTTCGGATTGCACGCCTCGATCCGGACACACTTTACATCCGGATTTCTTCATTGCGCAGCGACACTCGCGGAGAACTGATGACCGGAATTCAGGATGCACTCAAGGCAGACCCGAGCCTCGTCCGGTATATCGTCCTCGACCTGCGGGCCAACTCCGGCGGGCCGCTCAATGCCGCGCCGGGCGTAGTCGCACCTTTTGTGCCCAGGGGATCGCTGGTATTCACAACCGATGGCAAGAATGGAGACGCCAGGATGAAAGCCTATGCGTTCCCCGAATACTATCTGCGGAATTCCAAAGATCCTGACCATGTCGATGCCGTGCGGCCACTGCTTGCCACGGCGAGCATGGCGATTCTGGTTGACGGTTCGACGGCTTCCGGTGGCGAAATTGTCGCGGCGGCGCTCAGGCAACGTTCCAATACCTACATCGTGGGAACCCGCACTGCCGGTATGAATGACCTGCAGGTCATTCATTTCATTATTGGCAACCGGGGCATCAAGCTGACGAATGGGTACTGGCTCACCCCGACCGGGCAGAACATAGCCGGAAAGGGCGTCGATCTCGATGCGACCTTCACGCCACCGGATGATCCATTCGCATCTCGCGTTTTCATGGGAACCGAGCATGATGCAAATCTCAAGTCGGCCTTGAGCTATATCAAAGCGAGATAACGTCGGCCACAATGCTGCGGCATTTGCGTTTGAGCCGCCAAACCGGAGAACGCTTGCCGGACACCGCAGTTTGACATCGTACCTGTTCCCGGCATGACCGTACCGAGGAAAGGTCCGCTAGGCCGGACCCACGGAATTTCCGTGGCAGGCTTGCTTATGGATGACCAAATTGGAGACTACGCAATGAAAAACGGACTTCCGGCCATACCTTCAGACGGCGTATGACCTGAAGCTTGCGGAACGCGCGATGGGGAAGCGCTTGAAGACGGTATCCGGGCTCACATCTGCTTGATCCAGCCGACAAACCGGAAGCAGAAGACGGAGAAATGTCGGTTTACTCAATTTATTGAGTAAAATTACTCAACATATTGAGTAATTCGTCGCTGCTTCATTCGTCTTCCTCCGCCGCTTAACCCGACTTTCCGAATCTCGGGGTCGAGCACATGCTGCGCTATTTCCGAGTCGCGGCCGAGGAGGGCTGCGACCCTTCGTCGGCAATCGATAGCCCTTCGTCGTTTCCGACACCTTGTCAGGGGGCGGGGCCGATTTCTGCCCGCTGGCCCCAATAGTTCTCTGCTGCCGTCGGGACCTGGGAGTCACCCGCTTCCAGGGAAGTCCCTCGCTATCCTGGCTTGCACGAGCTTTCGAATGGGAGGATCGAGTTTCGTCGCCGCCAGCCGCTCCAGCAGCACGGACCTGGAAGTCATCGCGTGGCGGGCAAGGGCCTGCGTGAATTCGCGATCCTTTTCGCGGCCGGCGACGTATTTCGAGATCGCGAGATCGTGGACTTCCAGGCACAGGCCGGCGGTGCCGCCCGTGTTCTCGTTCTCTATGCGGACCAGGCGCTTGCGCCATCCCCTCGGAAGCACGGCGGTGTCGGGCCCGACGCCCTGTGCGTAGTACCCAAAGGATTCGTGCAACGCCGAGCCTTCGCCGATCGCGCCGTCGATTTTGTCCGCCAGCCCGGGGCGGGAAAGCGGGAAGACATCGGCCCCCATGGAGCGCGACAGCACGCCCGGCGCCGACGGAAACTGCCCTAGGATCGCCTGGCTGCCGACGATGACGAGTTCCCGTTCGCCGACGACCTTTCCGGCGGCCCGGATCAGATGCTCAAGATCGGAACGCATCATAAACCCGCTGGCGTTGCCCGGGGCTCAGCGCGGTGGAGAACGGCGACGACTGGCGCAGCCGGTCCGCGCGTTCGCCGGCGTCCGTGATGACGGCTGCAATTTCCCGCCACGGGCGGTCGAGGATCGCCTTCCACTCGGCCAGTGCCGGCGGCACATCGTCCCCGTACCTTTCCAGCCATCCCCTGAACGTCCGCTTGACGCGGCCAAGCAGGCGGCGATCCTTTTCGATGTTCGCGGCGGCCAGGCAGTGCATCGCCAGGCTGCGGGCATCGAGAATGCGATGCCGCAGCGCGCCGGCCGGAAGGGAGAGCGAGCGCGGCTCGATTCGCGTCACCGCGCGCATTCCTGCGGCGCGGTGGCGTGCCCGGTAGCGCCGCATGCGCTCCGCGGCCGTGAGTGCCTTGCCCGTGGAAGGGCGTCCGCGCCTGCGGGGGGTGACCGATTTCATCGCTTTATCGTAACTCGTTACGAATAAATGATCAATGCCGGCCGAAGCCCGGGAATCGGTGACTGGGGATTGGGCAAAGCCCGTCCACGGCATGCCTCTCTCATACGCCAGAGCCTGCACCGCGATCAGGCAAGCGCGCACGACGCCGGTGCCGCAATCGATTACACCCGCTTGCACATCGTGAAAAACCTCCGGCTGCGCTGACGCAAGTCCCCGTTACTCCACCTGTTTCCCGTCCACAAATTCCGCAGCCATTTCCGGAATGGCGCTCGTGCGTCCGGGCGCGGTTGTTGCGAAGGCCCGTGGAGCCGCCGCCCGCGAGGGCGCCGGCGCCATCCATCTCGACACTTTTTCGGAGGACACCCATGTCGGAGCACCACGACGGTTGCTGCGGGCATTCGCACGCCGCCAGCGAGGAACCATCCACCACTGCGGAATCCGCGCAGGTCGACGCAAGCCGGCGCCAGTTCGTCTGGGGAACGCTGGCCGCGGGCGGGGCCGCCGTATCTGCGGCGACGATGTCGATCCCCTATGTCTCCACCGCGCAGGCACAGGGCCTCGATCCGGTGAAGTCCGGCGTGCGCAGCCACTATTACCTGGCCGCGAGCGACAAGACGGTGCATTGGGGCTACTTCAGCAAGAAGCTCAAGCCCGTCGTGACCGTCGACTCCGGCGACTTCGTGACCATCGAAGCGATCACGCACCATGCCTACGACGATTACGAGCGCATGATCAAGGGCGATCCCGGCGTGGAGAGCATCTACTACTGGGACAAGAAAAAGAAGAACGTGAACCGCCGCGGCGCCGGGCCGATGGATGCCTCCATCAAGGGGCGCGGCGCGGGCGAGGGCTTCGGCGTGCATATCTGCACCGGGCCGGTGTTCATCAGGGACGCCGAGCCGGGCGATATCCTCGAAGTGCGCATCGTGGACGTGAGCCATCGCCCGTGCGCCAACCCGAAGTATCCGGGCAAGAGCTTCGGCAGCAACGCCGCGGCGTGGTGGGGCTTCCACTACAACGACCTCGTCGAGGAGCCGAAGAAGCGCGAGGTCATCACCATCTACGAAGTCGACGCCACCCGCGAAAGGAGCTGGGCCAGAGCGGTCTACAACTACAAATGGGAGCCGCAGACGGACCCGTTCGGCGTGACCCACAGCATCATCGACTATCCCGGCGTGCCGGTGGACCACGGCCTGGTCAAGGAAAACCACGGGATCCTGAAGGACGTGCGCATCCCGGTGCGCCCGCACTTCGGCGTCGTCGGCCTTGCGCCCAGGGAGGCGGACATCGTCGACTCCATCCCGCCCGGCCCGTTTGGCGGCAACATCGACAACTGGCGCATCGGCAAGGGCGCTACCATGTACTACCCGATCCAGGTGCCCGGCGGCCTGTTCTCGGTGGGCGACCCGCACGCCTCCCAGGGCGATTCCGAGCTGTGCGGCACGGCGATCGAGTCGTCGCTCACCGGAACGTTCCAGCTCATCCTGCACAAGAAGGTCTCGCTCAAGGGCACCACGCTCGAGGACCTGCAATACCCGCTGCTGGAAACCCAGGACGACTGGCTGATCCACGGCTACAGCTACGCCAACTACCTCGCGGAGCTGGGGGCCAACGCGCAGTCCGAGATCTACTCAAAGTCATCGGTGGACCTCGCGCTGCGCGACGCCTTCCGCAAGGTGCGCCACTTCCTGATGACCACGCAGGGGCTCACGGAGGACGAGGCCATCTCGCTGATCACCGTCGGCGTGGATTTCGGCGTGACCCAGGTGGTCGACGGCAACTGGGGCGTGCACGCCATCGTCAGGAAGGCGCTGTTCGCCGGACGCCAGGATTTCTGATGTTGGCCCCTCCCGGTCGGGGGGGCTCACTCACCTACATCTCATCACGAAGACACGAAGGACACGAAGACACACGAAGAAAGGCAAAAAAGCAAAAGAAAATAGGAGTGAAAAATGGACCGGTATTAACGTTCCCGGCCAGACTCAGAGTTGCCCGAGCAAGTTCGATCGCCGAAATTCTTTTACTGCTTCTTTCTTGTTTTCCTTCGTGTCCTTCGTGTCTTCGTGATGCGATGTAGTCCGTAGGCTTTGGCTCCCCGCGACGGTATACACTGCGGCCATGCCCGTAATGTTTCCCCAGCGCATCGTCTGCCTGACCGAGGAGCCGACCGAGGTCCTCTATGCGCTCGGCGAAGAGCATCGCATCGTCGGCATCTCGGGCTTCACCGTGCGGCCGCCGCGCGCGCGCCGGGAAAAGCCCAAGGTGTCCGCCTTCCTGAGCGCCAAGGTCGACGAGATCGTGGCGCTGGAGCCCGATCTCGCCGTCGGCTTCTCGGACATCCAGGCTGACATCGCCCAGGCGCTCGTCAAGCGCGGCATCGAAGTCTGGATCAGCAACCATCGCTCGGTGGGCGGCATCCTGGGCTACGTGCGCCGGCTCGGCGCCATGGTCGGCGCGGCCGGCAAGGCCGAGCAGTACGCGCAGTCGCTGGAAGCGCACGTTGGCCGCGTCGAGGCCTCCGCGAAAGACCTGAAGAAGCGCCCGCGCATCTACTTCGAGGAATGGGACGAGCCGCAGATCAGCTGCATCCGCTGGGTCAGCGAGCTCATCGGCATCGCCGGCGGCGACGACGTTTTCCCGGAGCGCGCCGCGTCGAGCCTCGCGAAGGAGCGCATCCTCGCCGATCCCGCGGAAGTCGTCGCACGCAACCCGGACATCATCATCGGCTCCTGGTGCGGGAAGAAGTTCCGCCCGGAGCGGGTGGCGGCGCGGCCGGGATACGGCGCCATCGCCGCCGTGCGCGACGGCGAGCTGCACGAGGTGAAGTCGCCCGTCATCCTGCAGCCCGGACCGGCCGCGCTGACGGACGGGCTGGATGCCTTGCACGCGATCGTTTCCCGCTGGAACGGGAAGGAATAAGGCGCAGGCGGACGTGGAATAAGGCAAGCGCAAGCCGGTGAACTTCGCTGCCCGGGCGTTGCCTTACAAGGGCAGCGCTTCGGCGGCTTCCCTCCCTGGCCGCGGCGATCGGCCGTCATCTACTGCGGTACGGCCTGTATGACCGTCGGTCGTCGCGCTGCACTTCCCTGTCCTGCGCCATCGCGGCTCGTTTCCCGATTCGCGCGGCTTGTGTCATGAACCCTGAGGCGGACAAGGGTATTGGATGGCGGGGCTCATATAGGCCATGACATCCGATTTGCGCGACGCCGTGTAGCAATTTTCCGTCGCGCCCCTTGTGTCATTGCGGCGCAATATCCGCCGGATGGGGCGCGCTGCCAGGAAATGCCCAAAGATCTTGTAGGACGGACACCTACAGCAAGTTTGGCACAGGCCGCTATGGAATCCCGAGACCCGTTTCGATAGCATTGACCGGGGATGATTCCGCTTGCGCATGAGGAACATAAAAACAGTCCGACTGCGTTCTGTCCCGTCTCTGCCGGGGGCAGCCGTCGTTGCGTTCCGGATCGCCTCGTCGGCGGCATTCGCCTCCGGCGCCTGGAATTACGTCGGCGGCAATCTCGCCGGCCTGACCTGCGGCACGCGGGCAGAGTGGTCGAGCGCTCGGTAACCGGAGCCGATCTCTTCGACCTCCCGCATCCCGAATCCCGTCCGCCCGGGTCGCGCAGCAAGATCGGGTGCGGCGTTTGCGGGATCTTCCCATGACGTGTCCAGGCGTCGCACGGCAGCAGCGCTCGCGCCTCGCGCTCGCCGCGTTGCTGGCGCTGCTCGCCTGGGGCGGGATGCCGCTCCCGGTAGCCGGCGCCGCCGAAGCGCCGGACATCGAGCAGCGCGTCAAGGCTGCGTTCCTGTTCAAGTTTGGCGGCTATGTCGAATGGCCGGACGGCGTGTTCGCCGGCAAGGACTCGCCCCTGGTCATCGGCGTCGCGGGCGCGGACTCGATGGCCGAAGAGCTCACGCAGCTGGTGGCGGGGCGGACCATGAACGGCCGCTCGGTCACGGTCAGGCGCATCCGCGCCGGCGAGCCGGTCACGAACGTGCACGTGCTGTTCGTCGGCCGGCCGGAGATGGCGCGACTGGGCGAGTTCGTCGCACAGGCGCGGCCGGTGCTGACGGTCACCGACACCGAGAAGGGCTTCTCGCAGGGCAGCGTCATCAATTTCGTGGTGGCGGACAATCGCGTTCGCTTCGAGGTGTCGCTCGACGCCGCCAGGCGCAATGGCCTGAAGATCGGCGCGCCGCTGCTGTCCGTGGCGATGCGGGTGCAGGGGTAGCGCGCCGTGCCCTCCCGATTCGGCTTCCGGTCCGTGCGCAGCAAGCTGTTCGCCGGCGTGCTGCTGACCAGCCTGTCGGCGCTGCTCGTGGCCGGGGTGGCGCTGCTGATCGTCGACCTGCGCGGCAACCATGCCAACCAGGCCGACGATCTCGGCACTCAGGCCGAGATCATCGGTCGCGCCAGCGCCGCTGCATTGCAGTTCGACGACAGCAAGCTCGCCGCCGACAATCTCGGCCTGCTCAAGGCCAAGCCGAAGATCGAGGCGGGCGCCATCTACAACGCCAGGGGCGGGCTTTTCGCGAGCTACGTGAAGCCGGATGCCGCGGGCGAGCTGCCGGCGCTGCCGGCCACCGACGGGCTGCAAGTCAGCGGCGAGACGATGGAGGTCTACCGGCGCGTGATCGAGAACGGGGAGATTCTCGGCACCGTCTACCTGCGCGCGCACTACGATTTCTACGAGCGGCTGTGGCGCTATCTGGGCATCGTGCTCGGCGTGAGCGTGCTGGCGCTGGCGGTGTCGGTGCTGATGTCGTTCTGGCTGCAGGCGACCGTGACGCGGCCGATTCTCGACGTGACCGGGGTGGCGCGCAGGGTCGTCGAGGATCGCGACTTCACCCTGCGGGCGAAGAAGACCACCGGCGACGAGATCGGCTTCCTGGTCGACGCCTTCAACGACATGCTGGCCGAAATCTCGCGCCAGACCGCGGCGCTGGAGGCGTCCAACCGCGAGCTCGCCAACCAGATCGCCGAGCGCTCCGAGACGGAGCGTGCGCTGCGCGAAAGCGAGCGGCGCAACCGCACGCTGGTCAACGCCAGCAGCTCCGTCGTCTGGACGACCGACAGGAACCTGGCGTTCGCGGCGGCGCAGCCGGCCTGGCAGGCCTATACGGGCCAGGGCGACGAGGACAGCCGCGGTACGGGCTGGAGGCGGGCCTTCGATGCGGCCGACCGCAGCGTGCTGGCCGGGGACTGGAAGGTCGCGCAGGAAAACAAGGCCACCTTCGAATGCGAGCTGAAGCTCTGGCATGCATCCTCGTCGGCGTACCGCATCGTGAGCCTGCGCGCCGCGCCCATTCTCGACGCGCAGAACGAGATCGTGGAATGGATCGGGACCGTGACGGACATCCACGACCGGCGGCAGGCGGAGGCCGAGATCGCCCGGCTCAACGCGGATCTCGAGCTGCGTGTGGCCAGGCGCACCGAGGAGCTGGAGGCGACCAACCGCGAGCTGGAGAGCTTTTCCTACTCGGTGTCGCACGATCTGCGCGCGCCGCTGCGCGCCATCGACGGCTATTCGCGCATGGTGGAGGAGGACTACGGCGGGCGGTTCGACGAGGAAGGCCGCAGGATGCTGAAGGTGGTGCGCGAGGAGGCGGTGCGCATGGGCAGGCTGATCGACGACCTGCTGTCATTCTCGAAAATGAGCCGCAAGGCCATGGAGACGACCGAGAACGTGAACATGACGGCGCTGGCGAAGGACGTGGCGCAGACCCTGATGCGCGACCGCGAGGAATCCGGCGTGAGGCTCGACATCTGGCCGCTGCCGTCGGTGCGGGGGGACGTTGCGCTGCTCCGGCAGGTCTGGATCAACCTGCTCAGCAACGCGCTCAAATACAGCAGCACGAAACCCAGGCCCGAGATCCTGGTCACCGGCGAGACGACGGACGGAGTCGCCGTGTTCCGCGTGCAGGACAACGGCGTGGGCTTCGACATGAAGTATGCGAACAAGCTGTTCGGCGTGTTCCAGCGGCTGCACAAGGCCGAGGATTTCGAGGGCACCGGAGTGGGGCTCGCCATCGTGCATCGTGTCATCGCGCGCCATGGCGGCACCATCCGTGCCGATGCGAGGCCCGGCGAAGGTGCGACCTTCCATTTCACCCTCCCAATGGGGACTGCAGATGCCTGACTACAACGAGTTCGAAATCCTGCTCGCGGAAGACAACCCGCGCGACGCGGAAATGACGCAGCGGGCGCTGCGCAAGATCAATCTCATCAACCGGGTGCACTGGGTCAAGGACGGGGAGGCCGCGTTGCACTACCTGCTGCGCGAGGGGGAGTACGCCGATCGCCCCGCCTCGAGCATGCCCAGGCTCGTGCTGCTCGACATCAAGATGCCCAAGCTCGACGGCATCGAGGTTCTGCGCCGCATCAAGTCCGACGAGGCGCTCAGGCACATCCCGGTGGTGGTCATGACCTCCTCGAACGAGGAGAGCGACGTCGTGGACAGCTACAAGCTGGGTGTCAACAGCTACATCGTCAAGCCCGTCGAGTTCGGCGCGTTCGTCGAAACGGTGGCGCGGGCCGGCCTGTACTGGATCCTCACCAACCGCTCGCCGCTGTCGTAAGCAGGCGAAGGAGCACATCATGGCCGAAGCGCTCAAGATCCTGTTCGTGGAAGACGTGCAGATCGACGCGGACCTCGAGGTGAGGGAGCTGCGCCGCACAGGCATGAAGGTGGAATTCAGGCGGGTGGAGAGCGAAGCCTCCTTCCTCGACGCGCTGCGCGAATTCAAGCCGGATGTCATCCTGTCGGACTTCTCCATGCCGGAGTTCGACGGCATGTCCGCGCTCGGCATCGCCAAGATCGCCTGCCCGAACGTGCCCTTCATCTTCGTCTCCGGAACGCTCGGCGAGGAATACGCGATCCGCGCGCTGCAGAAAGGCGCCGCCGACTACGTTCTCAAGACCAACCTCATCCGCCTGCCCGCCGCTGTGTCGAGGGCGGTCGCGGACGCGAAGGAAAGGGCGGAAAGGCGCAGCATGGAGGCCGAGCTCGAGCAGGCCCGGCAACGCCTGAGCAACATCGTCGAGGCGCTCGACGACGCGGTGTGGTCGTGGTCCACCGCCGACCAGTGCGTCGCCTACATCGGCCCGGCGGCGCAGCGCATCTTCGGGCACGAGCCCGAGAAATTCTACGAGCAGCCGGATCTGTGGCGCCGGGTCATCCACGACCAGGACAGGGGCGGCGTGTTCGCAGCCTGGCAGCAGCTGCTGGACGGCACCGCGGCCTTCGACGCCGACTACCGCGTCGTGCGCGCGGACGGCGAGGTGCGCTGGATCAACAACCGCGCCAGGGTGGTGCGCAGCGCCGATGGCCGGCCGGAGCGCGTCGACGGCGTCATCCGGGACATCAACGACCGCATGGTGGCGCGCAACCGCATCCTGCGGCTGACGCGGCTGCGCTCCCTTTCGAGCGCGGTCAACGCGGCCATCGTGCGGCTGCGCGAGCGCCGGGCGCTGCTCGCCAGGGTCTGCGAGATCGCCGTCGACATCGGCGAATTCGACTCGGCCGCGGTGGCGCTCGTCGCCGGGCCGGGCGGCGCAGCCGAGCTGCTGGTGGCGCACGGCCCTCGTGCGCAGATGCTCGCCGGCGCCGTGGCCCGTTACAACGACGATCCCGCCGGCAGCGGCGAAGCCCTGTCACGTGCCCTGCGGACCGGGCAGACCGCCATCGCCGACCTGCCGGAAAGCAACGCCGGCGCGGCGCCGGCCGGGGCGGGCGTTTCCGCGACCGCCGCCTTCCCGCTGTCCATCAGGGACGAGATCGTCGGCATCCTCATGCTGGAGGCGGTGCAAAGAGACGGCTTCGACCAGGAGGAAGTGCGACTGCTGGAAGAGCTCGCCGCCAACGTCGCGTTCGCCCTCGAGCTGATCTCCCATCAGGAGCGGCTCGACTACCTTGCCTACTACGACGTGCTCACGGGGCTGTCGAACCGCACGCTGTTCAACGACCGGCTGTCGCAGGCCCTCACCGCCGCCGGCCGGGAGGCCGGCATGCTGGCGCTCGTGGTCTGCAACGTCGTGCAGCTCAGGGCGATCAACGAGACCTTCGGCGAGCGCGCGGGGGACGCCGTGCTGTGCCAGGTGTCGGAAAAGCTCAAGGGCTTCGCCGGCGATCCGGCGGGCGTGGCGCGGCTGGGCGGGGACCTGTTCGCGCTGATGATCCCGGGCGTGAAGGGGCTCAAGCACGTGGCGCAGCTTCTGGCCGAGGAGAAGTTCGGCTTCTTCAACCATTCGTTCGCCCACGAGGGCAGGGACATATCGGTCGTCCTGCGCGGCGGCGTCGCGCTCTACCCGAACGATGGCGCCGACGCCGATGCCCTTCTGCACAATGCCGAGGCGGCGCTGGACCAGGCGAGGAAGACCACGCAGCGCCTGCTGTTCTACTCCGAGGACGCCAATGCGCGCATCGCCGAGCGCCGCAAGATCGAGAGCAGGCTGCAGCTGGCCGTCGAACGGCAGGAATTCGAGCTGCACTACCAGCCCAAGCTCGACCTGCACGCGCGCAGGATCGTCGGCCTGGAGGCGTTGCTGCGCTGGAACGACCCGGACCGGGGCCTGGTTCCGCCGGCGGAGTTCATCCAGTTGCTGGAGGAAACCGGGCTGATCCTCGAGCTGGGCCGCTGGGCCATGAAGGAAGCGGTGACCATGCGCCGGAAATGGCAGCTCGCCGGCATGCCGGCGCCGAGGATCGCGGTCAACGTTTCCGCGCTGCAGCTCAAGGACAAGCGCTTCGTCCAGGACGTGGCCGGCGCGCTCGCGGCCGCCGAGGGCGACGTGGGGCTGGACCTGGAAATCACCGAAAGCATGCTGATGGAGAACGTGCACGAGGGCGTGAAGAAGCTGTGCGCGGTCCGCGAAATGGGCGTGCAGCTCGCGATCGACGACTTCGGCACCGGCTACTCGTCGCTGTCCTACATCAGCACGCTGCCGGTGAATACGCTCAAGATCGACCGCAGCTTCATCAACGGCATGACCGAGGACCCCGCCAAGACGGGCATCGTCACGACCATCATTTCCCTGGGCCACGGCCTGCGCATGGAAGTGGTCGCCGAGGGCGTCGAGAACGAAGCGCAGTCCCAGCTCCTGCGCCTGCTGCGCTGCGACCAGATCCAGGGCTATCTCATCAGCAAGCCGGTCCCCGCGCAGGTCATCGAGCCGCTGCTGGCGCAGAGCAGGTAGCGCTATTCGCGCTTGATCAGCCGCTTGAGGTTCGAGGGATCGGTCCAGGCGGCCTCGGCGCGGCTCAGGTTTTCCTTCGGGGCCTGCAGGAATTTGTCCTTGGCGGCCTGGTCCAGGAAGCAGTAGACCTTGTCGTCCGGCCCCAGCCAGAGCACCGAGCAGTCCGTGCTGACCGCGTAGCCCTGGCTCATCCCCCACGCGCACCGGCCGCCGAACTCGGGCTCGCCGGCCCAGGCTTTCGCGAGCAGCAGGAGGCTCAGGGACAGGGCGGCAAGGAGCTTCATGGCGGATTCCGGCGGCTTCAGGGGCGAACGCCCATGCGCCGCTCCTTGGCGCGCACCAGCGCGCTGATGACTTCGTTGCAAGGCGCGGCGACACCGACCGCCTTGGCGGCCACCGGGATGGCACCATTGATGGCATCGATCTCCGACATGCGGCCGGCCATGTGGTCGAGCAGCATCGAGGGCCTCGCGTTCGGGATCTTCATGCCGAAGGCGCGCACGTAGGCGACCGGGTCGGTGAAATCGATCCTGATGCCGCGGGCGCGCGCCACGTTGTAGGCCTCGGTCGCGCAGCCCGAGGCGATCTTCCAGGCGTCCGGGTCCTCGACGACCTCGACGATGGTGCGCTCGGTCACGGTGCAGGTGCCCGAGAAGCAGACGTTGCAGATCAGCTTCTCCCAGACGAGCTGGTCGATGTCGTCGAAGCATTTCACGCGGAAGCCGCCGGACTCCCAGACCTTCGCGACCTTTTCCAGGCGCGGCGTGACCGGGCCGGCGAACTCGCCGAGGCGCACCAGCTCCCAGCCGTTGTGGTGCGCGTGGCCGGGACCCTTCATGGAGGCACCGAAACCGCCGACCACGCCGACCAGCACGCGCTCGCGGCCGAGCACGCGCGCCGCGGTATCCGGGCCACCGAGGCCATTCTGGATCGAAAGCACGATCGTATCCTTGCCGATCAGCGGCTTCATCGACTGCGCCGCCTGCTCCACGTGCATGGCCTTGGTGGCGAGGATCGCGAGCTCGCACGGCCCGGCATCGGCCGGGTTCGTGGCGGCGTTGACCCTGACCGTGCGGTCGCCCGAGGCGCCTTCCAGCCGCAGCCCGTTCGCGCGCATCGCGTCGACGTGCGCCTGCCAGTTGTCTATCGCCCAGACCTCGTGCCCCGCATCGGCGAGCAGCGCCGCGTACACGCTGCCCATCGCCCCGCATCCGACCACCGCGATCTTCATGTGCGTCCTCCCGCGTCGAACCGCGGATTCTAAAGAACTTCGGCGCCGGCCGCGCGGGCGCATGGCTTACAATCGGGCCAACTTGCGACGGTTGGGTGGCGATGACGGATGATTCCGGTGGTGCGGCGGCAGGCACGTTCGAGACCCTCGTGTTCTGCACGAGCTACGTCCGCAGCCGCGGCGAATGGTCAGCGCGCTATGCGCGCTGGATCGCGCATCACCGCGCTTTGCCTTTCACGCGCCCGCTGCTGTGCCTGATCGACGACGGCTCGCCGTACGTGCCGGCGGACGGCAGCGTGCGGGTCGCCGATGCCGCGCAGCCGCTGCCTGACGCGCCGGCCGTGCCGCTGCTCGTGCGCTTCGCCGGACGCCTCGGCCGCGCCGCGGTGGACGACTATCCCGGCTGGTGGCGCAGCTTCCTGTTCTCCGAAGTGGTGGCGCGGCGCTACGGCTGCACCCGCATCGTGCACGTGGAGTCCGATGCCTACGTGCTGACGCGGCGCATGGTCGACTTCATCAGTGCGCGCCGCAACGGCTGGACGGCGTTCTGGTGCCCGCGCTGGCATTTCCCGGAAACCGGCATACAGGTCGTCTGCGCGGACCGCTTCGACGCCATGCGCGCGTTGCGGGAAGCGGGGTCGGCGGGGTTTGCGGGACAATACGCCGAGCGCGTGCTGCCGTTCACCGACGTGGTGCGGGACCCGCACGGCAACCGCTACGGGGAGTTCCGCGCGAAAATCCCGGGCTTCGCGGATTTCGCCATGCAGGTGACCCCGGCGCACAAGGTGTGGTTCAGGGATTGACGGTTCCGGGCCGCGGCCGGCGCGGGTTTCGAGGTTCATATATATAGCTAGCTGGGAGGCGGAAGATGGAATACAGGCAACTGGGGGGATCGGGATTCAAGGTGCCGGCGCTGAGCCTGGGCACGGGCACCTTCGGCGGGGGCAACGAGTTCTTCAAGTCCTGGGGCTCGAGCGACGTGAAGGAAGCCTCGCGGCTGGTGGACATCTGCCTCGAAGCGGGGCTGACGATGTTCGACTCGGCAGACGTGTATTCCGGCGGACTCGCCGAGGAAATCCTCGGCCAGGCCATCAAGGGCCGGCGCGACAAGCTGCTGATCTCGACCAAGGGGACGTTTCGCACCGGGCCCGGGCCGAACGACCTCGGCTCGTCGCGCTTCCACCTGACCGAAGCGGTGAACGCCAGCCTGAAGCGGCTGGGCACCGATTACATCGACCTCTACCAGCTGCACGGCTTCGACGCGCGCACGCCCATGGAAGAGGCGCTGTACACGCTCGACGGCCTGGTGCGCGCCGGCAAGGTGCGCTACATCGGCTGCTCGAATTTCTCGGGCTGGCATCTCATGAAGTCGCTGTCGATCTCGGAAAAATACGGGCTCGCGCGCTACACGGCGCACCAGGCCTACTACAGCCTGGTCGGCCGCGACTACGAATGGGAGCTGATGCCGCTCGCGCTGGACCAGAAGGTCGGCACCGTCGTGTGGAGCCCGCTGGGCTGGGGCAAGCTCACCGGCAAGCTGCGGCGCGGCCAGGCGCTGCCGCAGACCACGCGGCTGCAGAGCAAGGTCTCCAACGACAAGGGCCCGCCGGTGCCGGACGAGCGCGTGTTCAAGGTCGTCGACGCGATCGACGCGATCGCGGCCGAGACCGGCAAGACAGTCACGCAGATCGCGCTGAACTGGCTGCTGCAGCGGCCGACCGTCTCGACCATCATCGTCGGCGCGCGCAACGAGGAGCAGCTGCGGCAGAACCTCGGCGCCGTGGGCTGGAGCCTCACCCCGCAGCAGGTCGCGAAGCTCGATGCGGCGAGCGAGGTGACGCTCGCCTATCCGTACTGGCACCAGCGCGGGTTCCCCGAGCTCAACCCGAAACCCGTCTAGGATGACCCCGGGCCACATCGACGACGCCCGCGGCGGGCGGCCGGGCCGTGCTGCCTGACCTGGTCTCGCTCGCGCTGTTCGTGCGCGTGGCCGAGACGCGCAGCATCACGCGCGCGGCCGAGGCGAGCCACATCGCGCTGGCGGCGGCGAGCCGGCGCATGAGCCTGCTCGAGCACCAGTACGGCGTGAAGCTGCTCGAGCGCACCGCGCGCGGCGCCGAGCTCACGCCGGCGGGCAGGGCCGTGCTGCACCGCGCGCGCCAGATCCTCGGCCAGGTCGAGCAGCTGCGCGCCGAGCTCGACGAGTACGCCTCGGGCGGCAGGGGGCACGTGCGCATGCAGGCGAGCGCCTCCGCCATCTCGCAGTTCCTGCCCGCCGACCTCGCGACTTTCTCGGCGGCCGCCCCGGAAGTGGCCATCGCGCTGGAGGAGCGCTTCAGCGGCGAGATCGTGCAGGCGCTGCGCGCGGGTGCCACCGACGTGGGCATCGTCATGGACGGCACGCCGATGGACGGGCTGCAGTGGTTCGACTACAAGACCGACCAGCTCGTGGCCGTGCTGCCGCGCAAGCACCCGCTGCGCTCCCGCAGCGTGCTGTTTTCCTCGCTGCTCGACTACGATTTCGTGGGCCTGGAGAGCGCGACCGCGATCACGCGCCTGCTGGTGGACCAGGCGGCAGTCGCGGGCAAGCCTCTGCGAGCGCGCGTCCAGGTGCACAGCTTCGCGGCGCTGTGCAAGATCATCGAGGCCGGGCTGGGCGTGGGCGTGATGCCGGAGGGGGCGGCGAAGCCCTTCGTTGCTGCAAAGCAACTTCGCGCCGTGCGGCTCGGCGATCCCTGGGCGACCCGGCGCATGTACGTCTGCGTGCGCGACTACGACGCGCTGCCGGCGATTGCCCGCAGGCTGGTCGATCACCTGCGTCGCACAAAAGCCGGGCCGCAGCCGTAAGGTTTCGGGGACTTCGCCGACCGCGAAGTCCGCATTGACGTATTTCGCATTCCGGCCAACACTTCGATTGTCCAAGCTAGCGAAGTCTGCCGGGGAAGGCATCCGGCGCCCCCGGCCCGCTCCCGGGCGGGGCAGCCCGGCGCGCCGGCAACCGCAAGAGGACCATGGCTGGCGCCCGCCGCGGGCGGACGCCAGCCGAACGGCAGCGCCGCGGGCGAACGACCCGCGGTCCGACAACGATCAGGAGGAAACCGTGTCCACCCAGTCCGACAAGAAAGCAACGCTTCGCAACCGCCGCCGCTTGATGAAGGCCGCGGGGGCGCTCACTGCCGCTGCAGGCGTGGGCTTCCCGTTCATCTCGCGCGCCGAGGACAAGCCCATCAAGATCGGCGTGCCCACCATCCTGTCGGGCCGTGTCGCGCAGCTGGGCATCTCCTCGCGCAACGCGCTGCAGATGGAAGCCGACAAGTTCAACGCCGCCGGCGGCCTGCACGGCCGCAAGATAGAGCTGGTGCTGCGCGACTCCAAGGGCAAGCCCGACGAGGCCGCGAACAACACGCGCCAGCTCGTGAACAACGACGGCTGCGAGATCATCATCAGCGCGGAATCCTCGGCCGGCGCCTTCGCCGTGCAGGAGGTCATCCGCGAGCTGAAGGTGCTGTGCATCCACACGAACTCGGAGACGTCCTCGCTGTCGGCGGACCCGAAGATCCACGTGCCCACGGCCTTCCGCACCGCGCGCCAGGGCATCCACGACGCCATCGTCAGCGCCGCGTACGCGGGCAACGTGGCCAAGGCCAGGGGCCTGAAGACCTGGATGAGCTGCTCGCCGGACTACGCCTACGGGCGCGACAACACGTCGCTGTTCCTCGAGTACCTGAAGGTCTTCCATCCCGAGATCGAGCAGGTCGGCGAAGCCTGGCCGAAGCTGTTCCAGGCCGACTACACCGAGAACATCACCAAGATCCTGCAGGCCAAGCCGCAGGCGCTGTACTCCTGCCTGTGGGCCGGCGACCTCGTGTCCTTCGTCGACCAGTCGGCGATCTACAACCTGTTCTCGCAGACGTCGCTGTTCGCCATCAACATGGCGGACTACACCACGCTCACGGCCGTGAAGAACCTGCCCGAGGGCATCCATTCCGCGACGCGCTACCTGAAGACCTTCCCGGCGAACGCGGAGAACGCCGCCTGGGGAGATGCCTACAAGGCCAAGTACGGCGATTATCCGACCAACTGGTCGTGGGAGAATGCGCTCGCGGTGAGCTTCCTGACCACCGCGATGAAGAAGGCCAACTCGACGGATTCCACGAAGCTCGCGGACGCCCTGCGCGGCATGAAGGTGAAGTCGCCGTTCGGCGCGGACGGCAGCATCACCATGCGCGCCGAGGACCAGACCACGATCGGCTACGCGATCGGCTGGGGCACCACGATCCCGAAGGAGCCCTACGTGCCGAAAATCACGCAGGGCGACTGGAAGACCATCCTCGAGCACGAGGCCGAGTGGAAAAAGAAGATGGGGTACGCCTGAGCCCCGTGACGTAATCTCGCACCGGGGGCGCGGCGCACGCCGCGCCCCCGGTGCGTTTCCTTGCGGCAGGATACGATCTTGGATCTCCAGGCGCTTCTCACCTGCGTTTCGACGGCCTCCTGCGTGGTCACGCAGGCCACCGGCGGGTTCATCAGCGGCATGCTGCTGTTCCTCGTCGCGGCCGGCCTGTCGCTGATCTTCGGCACGCTGAAGGTCACCAACTTCATGCATGGCTCGCTGTACATGCTCGGCGCGTATTTCGCGTACACGCTGTACAACCTGACCGGCAGCTATACCGTGGCCGTCATCGGCGCCGCGCTCGGCGTGGGCCTGTTCGGGCTGATCTTCGAGCGCTTCTTCATGAGCCGCGTCTACAACGCCGACGTGCTCATGCAGCTGCTGGTGTGCTACGGCTTCATCCTGATCCTCGACGACGCGGTCAAGATCATCTGGGGGCCGGAGTTCCTGGCGATGGGCATGCCCGCCACCTTCCAGCGCCCGCCCATCCTGCTCGCCGGCGGCGTGCTGCCGGTGTTCTACCTGTTCCTGATCGGCGTGACGCTGGTGGTGGCCGCCGCGCTCGCCTTCCTGCTCACCAGGACGCGCGCCGGCAAGATCGTGCGCGCCGCCGCGACCAACCCGACCATGACCTCGGCGCTGGGCATCAACACGGCGGTGGTCTTCGGCGGCGTGTTCGCGCTCGGCGGGCTGCTCGCAGGGCTGGCCGGCGCGCTGGCCGTGCCGGTTCGCTCGCTGGTCGCGGGCATGGGCTTTTCCATCCTCATCGAATCGTTCATCGTCACGGTCATCGGCGGCATGGGCTCGGTGGCGGGGGCGCTGGTCGGCGCGCTGCTGATCGGCCTGGTGCGCAGCTTCGGCACCATCGGTTTCCCGCTGTTCACCGAGGGCATCATGTTCCTGTTCATGACCGCGGTGCTGATCATCAAGCCGAGCGGCCTGTTCGGCAAGGAACGCTGACGTGAAGCGCTCGCCGTTCGTTCGCGACCTGCTGATCGCCGTGGCGGCCATCGGCCTGCTCGCGCTGCTGCCGGCGGCCTTCCCGGCCAAGGCCGTGTCGGATTTCGTGATCCGGCTCTCGGCGCTGGCGATTTTCGCCACCTCGCTGAACCTGCTGGTCGGCTACGGCGGCATGGTTTCCTTCGGCCACGGCCTGTTCTACGGGCTGGGCGCCTACAGCTTTGCGCTGCTGATGCAGAAGGCCGGCACGTCGGTGCCGGTGGCCTTCGCGCTGGCCGTGCTGATCAACGCCGGGGTGGCCACCGTCATCGGTGCGATCTGCATCCGGCTCAAGGAGATCTACTTCTCCTTCCTGACGCTCGCCTTCCAGATGCTGCTGCACAGCTGCATCATCGCCTGGACGTCGGTCACGGGCGGCGACCAGGGGCTGACCGGCGGCCTGCCGCGGCCGCCCTTCCTGGGCATACACCTCGGCGAGCCCAGGCAGCTCTACCTGTTCTGCTGCGTCGTGCTGGTGGTGTCGCTGCTGCTGATGCGCCACTTCGTGCAGTCGCCCTTCGGCTACACGCTGCGCATGATCCGCGACAACCCGCGCCGCGCCGGCTTCCTCGGCATCCGCGTCTGGCGCATCCAGCTGCTCGCCTTCGTCGTCGCAGGCGTGTTCGGCGGCATCGGCGGGCTGCTGATGAGCCTGTTCGTCTCCAGCGCCTACCCGGATTTCGCGTACTGGACGGTCTCCGGCGAGGCCGTGTTCATGATCCTGCTCGGCGGCATGGGCGTGTTCCTCGGCCCGCTCGCGGGCGCGGCCATCCTGCTGCTGCTCAACGACATGGTGACGAGGTTCACGGAGCACTACAGCCTGGTGCTGGGCATCGTCATCCTGGTGTTCGCGCTGGGCCTGCGCAAGGGGCTGCTGGGCACGGCCGCGGACCTGTGGGTGCGGTGGCGCGCGCCGGCCGCGCGGCAGCCGGCGAAGGGCTGACATGCTGACGGTCGAGAACCTGCGCAAGTCCTTCGGCGGCGTGAGCGCCATGAACGGCGTGAGCCTCGCCTTCGCCGAGGGCTCGCTCACGGCCGTGATCGGCCCCAACGGCGCCGGCAAGACCACGTTCTTCAACCTCATCACCGGCGCCTTCAGGCCGGATTCCGGCCGCGTGCTGCTGGGCGGCGACGACATCGCCGGCCTGTCCGCGCCGGAGATCGTCAAGCGCGGCATCGGCCGCGCCTTCCAGATCGCGAGCATCTTCCCGTCCTTCACGGTGCGCGACGCGATCCGCGCCGCCGTCAACGCGCACCAGGGCCGCCACGCGCGGCTGCTGCAGCGCTTCCCGATCGCCGAGGCGGAGTCCCGCGCCGACGAGGTCATGGAGCTCGTGGGCCTGGGCTCGCGCGCCGGCGTGGCGTCGGGCAACCTCTCGCACGGCGACCAGAAGCTGCTGGACATCGCGCTCGCCCTCGCGCTGGAGCCGCGCGTGCTGCTGCTCGACGAGCCCACCGCCGGCATGGGGCCGGAGGAGCGCTGGCAGATGATCGAGACCGTGCACCAGCTCTGGGAACGCAAGAAGATGACGCTGATCTTCATCGAGCACGACATGGACATCGTGTTCAAGTACGCGCAAACCATCCGCGTGCTGAGCTACGGCACCGTGCTCGCCGAAGGCACTCCGGACGAGGTGCGCCGGCATCCCAAGGTGATCGAAGCCTACCTCGGGGCCCATTTCGAAACCGGCGTGCATGCCGGGACGCAGCGGCCATGAGCGAGCGCGTGGTCTTCGAGGCCGAGGGCCTGGACGTCTTTTACGGCACCAGCCAGATCCTGTTCGGCGTGAGCGTCGCGGTCACGCAGGGCCAGACCATGGCGCTGCTCGGCCGCAACGGCGCGGGCAAGTCGACCACGCTCAAGGCCATCGCCGGCATCGCGCCGCCCGCGCGCGGCACGGTGCGCGTGCTGGGCCGGCCGATGCAGGGCCGCAAGCCGCACGCCATCGCGCGCGCCGGCATCGGCTTCGTGCCCGAGGACAGGCAGGTGTTCCCGGAGCACACCGTCGAGGACAACCTCCTCATCGGCGCGAAGAAGGGCCCTGGCGGCGAGGACTACTGGACGCTCGCGCGCATCTACGACATGTTCCCGCTGCTCATGCCGCTGAAGGACCGCATGGCGGGCAACCTTTCCGGTGGCGAGCAGCAGATGCTCACCATTGCGCGCACGCTCATGGGCAACCCCGGCGGGTTGCTGCTCGACGAGCCGAGCGAGGGCCTCGCGCCGGTCATCGTCGAGCGCATCGGCGAGCTGCTCCGCAAGCTGCGTGACATGGGCGTGACCGTTCTGCTGGCGGAGCAGAACATGCATTTCTGCCTCGGCATCGCCAGCCACGCGACCATCATCGACAAGGGGCAGATCGTCTACCGCGACACCATCGAGGCCCTGCGTCGCGATGACGCGGTCAAGAGCCGTTACCTCGCGCTGTAGGCCGCCCGTGCGTCGCATGCAACGGCAGCATATTCCCCGAGGCGGGTCGCCCGCCGGTTCCCAGCCTTCGCAATTTGCGAGGGCGTCGTTGCCGATATTCGCATGGTCGCGGCCCGCCGGAGTGCGCATCATCATGGCGGAAGCCCGGCACTTCGCGGACGTGTGGTACGGCGCAAACGACCTGCACGCCCCCGAAACGACGGATTTCCCGCGGCAGGGCGCGTCGCGCCCCGCCGCGGCGATACGTTTCTGCTTCGGGGGCGCCTGCGCGGCGCCCCTTTTTTCGGCGGCGCGCGGCCGTCGTGCCGCGCCGGTTCACTGATGGAGATAACCCGTATGCGTCCGCTCGAAGGCGTCACGGTCGTTGCGCTCGAACACGTGATCGCCGGCCCGTTCTGCACGCGCCAGCTTGCCGAGCTGGGCGCGCGCGTCATCAAGATCGAGCGCCCCGGCGTCGGCGATCCGGTACGCGCCTACGACCAGCGCGTGCGCGGCCTGTCCTCGCACTTCGTCTGGACCAACCGCTCCAAGGAGAGCATCACGCTCGACCTGAAGCGGCAGGAGGCGATCGGCATCGTCCACAAGCTGCTGCGCAACGCCGACGTGCTCGTGCAGAACCTCGCGCCGGGCGCGGCGGCGCGCATGGGCTTTTCCTTCGAGGCGCTCAAGGACGCGTACCCGCGGCTCATCGTCTGCGATATCTCGGGCTACGGCGCCGACGGGCCCTACCGCGACAAGAAGGCCTACGACCTGCTGATCCAGAGCGAGTCCGGGCTGCTGTCGGTGACCGGCACGCCGGAGACGCCGAGCAAGGCCGGCTGCTCGATCGTCGACATCGCCTCGGGCATGTACGCGTACACGAACATCCTTGCCGCGCTGATCCAGCGCGGGCGCACCGGACGCGGCTGCCGCATCGACATCTCCATGCTGGAGAGCATGGCGGAATGGATGAGCTTCCCGCTGTACTACGCCTACGACGGCGCCGAGCCGCCGGTGCGTGCGGGCGCTTCCCACGCCACGATCTACCCGTACGGGCCTTTTCCAGCCGGCGATGGCAAGGTCGTCATGCTCGGGCTGCAGAACGAGCGCGAATGGGCGGCGTTCTGCGACAAGGTGCTGGAGCAGCCGGCGCTCAAGGCCGACCCGCGCTTCAACTCCAGCCAGCGGCGCTCGGCCGCGCGCAAGGAGCTCTACGGGATCATCGTCGAGGCCCTGTCCGGCTTCAGCGCGGAGGAAGTCGTCCGGCGGCTCGACGCCGCGCAGATCGGCAACGCGCGCATGAACGACATGAACGAGCTTTGGGAGCATGCGCAGCTGCGCGCGCGTGACCGCTGGCGCGAGGTGGCGACGTCCGCCGGTCCGATCAAGGCGATGCTGCCGCCCGGCATGCCCGAGAGCTTCGAGCCGCGCATGGATCCGATCCCGGCCATCGGCGAGCATACCGACGCCATCCTCGGCGAGCTGGGCTACGACAAGGCCGCGATCGCGGATCTTCGCGCCGGCGGCGTGGTGTAAGAAAATTAAATCTGGAACCACGGAGAACACGGAGAGCACGGAGAAAAACATTGAGGGGAGAAAATTCATGTTCACAGTTGAAGTCAATGAGGCTGTCCAATGCTTCCTTGAGTGCCGGTGATGCAACTCGAACAAAATGTAGTTTCCGCATTTCTTCGTGCGACTCCGTGTTCTCCGTGCCCTCCGTGGTTCACGATTCAAGTTTGATATGAAAATCGTAAGATCCTATCTCTATGTGCCGGGCAACCGGCCGGAGCGCTTCGACAAGGCGCTCGCTGCCGGCGCGGACGCCGTCATCGTAGACTTCGAGGATGCGGTGCCGCCGGCGGAGAAGGACGCCGCTCGCTCGGCGGTGTCGGCGTGGCTGTCCGCCGACAAGCCGGTGCTGGTGCGCGTGAACGCGGCTGGCACGGAATGGTTCGAGCGCGACCTGGCCGCCTGCGATGCGGCCGGTGTCTCGGGCGTGGTGCTGCCGAAGGCCGAAGCGATGGACGCGCGCGCGATCGCGCTGTGCCGCCGCCGCGACATCCCCCTGTTCCCGATCATCGAGACGGCCGCTGGCATGGCGCAGGCAGAATCCGTGGCCGCCACGCCGACGGTGCAATGCCTGATGTTCGGCACCATCGATTTCCAGTTCGAGCTCGGCCTCGACGGCGACGGCGACGAGATGGTGTATTACCGTTCCCGCCTGGCACTCGCCTCGAAAGTGGCCGGCATCCGGCCCCCGGTCGACGGCCCCTGCACGTCGTGGGAGGATGCCGCGCTGCTGCGGGCCGACTGCCTGCGCGTGCGCAAGCTCGGCTTCGGCGGCAAGCTGTGCATCCATCCGAAGCAGGTGGCGATCGTGAACGCCGCGTTCTCGCCGAGCGAAGCCGAGATAGCCTGGGCGCGCAAGGTGCTCGATGCGGCGCACCGCTCCGGCGGGGCGGCCGTCGCCGTCGATGGCAGAATGATCGACCGGCCCGTGATCCTGAAGGCGCAGCGCATTGCCGCGCAGGCCGGACTCAACGTGACCTGACAGGAACCCCAAAATGGCCCAGAACAGCATGCGCGCCGTCGAGGCGCACGGATTCTCGATCGATTCCTTGAAGCTCGCGCAGCGCCCGGTGCCGAAGCCTCGGCGCGGCGAGATGCTCGTGCGCGTCAAGGCGGCGAGCCTGAACTACCGCGACCTCGCCATCCTCGCGCAGAAATACATGGCGACCCTGCCGTTGCCCTACGTGCCGGCGTCGGACTGCTGCGGCGAGGTCGTGGAAGTCGGCGAAGAGGTCACGCGCTTCAAGGCCGGCGACCGCGTGACGCCGGTCTACACGCAGGGCTGGCACGACGGCCATCCGACGCCTGAGCAGCGCACGAAGCGCACGCTGGGCGCGCCGCTCACCGGCGTGCTGCAGGACTACGTCGTGGTACCGGCGGAAGAGGCCGTGCTCGCGCCGGCGAACCTCGCCGACGGCGAGGCGGCGACGCTGCCGATCGCCGCGCTCACCGCGTGGTCGACCCTGCAGGAAGGCGGCATCAAGGCCGGCGACACGGTGCTGGTGCAGGGCACGGGCGGCGTGGCGCTGTTCGCGCTGCAGTTCGCGAAAATCATGGGCGCGCGCGTGATCGCGCTGTCGTCCTCGGACGAGAAGCTCGAGCGCGCGAAGCGGCTCGGCGCCGACGCGGGCATCAACTATCGCGGCACGCCGGCCTGGGGCGAGGCCGTCAAGGCGGCGACCGGCGGCCGCGGCGCCGACATCGTCGTCGAGACCGCCGGCGGCACGCTCGACCAGTCGCTCGCCGCCGTGAGCTTCGGCGGCTTCATCGGCATCGTCGGCTTCGTCGCCGGCATGAAGGCGGAGATCCCGCTGCGTTCCGTGATCGGACCGATGATCCGCATCCAGGGCATCGCGGTGGGCTCGCGCGCGCGCTTCGAGGCCATGAACCGCGCGATCGCGCAGCACAAGCTCAAGCCCGTGGTCGACTCGACGTTCCCGCTCGACAGGGCCGCCGACGCCTTTCGCCATCTCGAGGCGGGCAAGCATTTCGGCAAGATCGTCATCTCGCTATGAGCGCGGTCGCCGTCGACATCGGGCATTTCCGCGAGTGGATCGGCCGCACCGAGACGCGCACCGACCAGGTGACGCCCGTGCCGATGGCGGCGATGTCCGCGACATTGGATCGCGACGATCCCGCGCCCGTGCCGGGTACTGCCGTGCCGCCGATGTGGCACTGGCTGTATTTCCTGCCGATCTCGCCGCTCGCCGAGGCGGGGCCGGACGGTCATCCGAAGCGCGGCGGCTTCCTGCCGCCGGTGCCGCTGCCGCGGCGCATGTTCGCAGGCGGCAGGCTCGAGTACCATCGCGACCTCGGGGTCGGCGACACGATCACGCGCACGTCGCGCATCCTCGACGTGAGCGGCAAGGCAGGGCGCAGCGGCACGCTCGTGTTCGTGACCGTGCGCCACGAGATCGCGGGACCGGCCGGGCTGGCAATGTCCGAGGAGCACGACATCGTCTACCGCGACAACCCGGTCCCCGGCGCGCAGGCGGGCAAGCCCGTGCCGGCTCCGGCGGGCGAAGCGTTCTCGCGCGAGATCGCGCCCGACCCGGTGCTGCTGTTCCGCTATTCCGCGCTGACGCTCAACAGCCATCGCATCCACTACGACCGCAGCTATGTCACGCAGGTCGAGGGCTATCCCGGCCTCATCGTGCACGGCCCGCTGATCGCAACCCTGCTCGCCGATCTCTGGCGGCGACAGCAGCCGGACGCCCGGCTTCGCCGCTTCGAGTTTCGCGCGGTGCGGCCGCTGTTCGACATCCACCGCTTCACGGTGTGCGGCCGCCAGGATGGCGGGCGCGTGGCGCTGTGGTCTCGCGACCACGAGGGCTGGCTGACCATGGAAGCGACAGCCGAGCTCGTCTGAAGAAAGAAAATCCAAGCAAAGCGAAAACAAGCGTGAACCACGGAGAACACGGAGGCCACGGAGGGAATGCAAGGGAGAAATAGTATGCGCTTCGTAGCTGAAAATAGAATGGTTGCTGCACTCAATGTTGCCTTTGGGCGTCTGCGATATAGCTGTGATCAAAACGTTTTCCGTTTTTACTCCGTGCTCTCCGTGTCCTCCGTGGTGAGATGGATTGGGTTGAGAACAGGTTGAAGTGATGAGCGCAATGCTTTCCACTGGCGACAAGTACCAGGACATCCGCGAAGCCATGCGCGCGTTGTGCGCCGGCTTCCCCGACGAATACCACCGCAGGGTCGACGAAGCGCGTGGCTATCCGGAGGAGTTCGTCGACGCGCTGACGAAGGCCGGCTGGCTGGCGGCGATGATCCCGCAGGAGTACGGCGGCTCCGGCCTCGGGCTCGCGGAAGCGTCGGTCATCATGGAGGAGATCAACCGCTCGGGCGGCAACGCCGGCGCCTGCCACGGCCAGATGTACAACATGGGCACGCTGCTGCGTCACGGGTCGGAGGAGCAGAAGCGCGCGTACCTGCCGAAGATCGCAACCGGCGAGCTGAGGCTGCAGTCGATGGGCGTGACCGAACCCTCCACCGGCACGGACACGACGAAGATCAAGACCACGGCGGCGAAAAAGGGCGACCGCTACGTCGTCAACGGCCAGAAGGTCTGGATCTCGCGCATCCGGCATTCCGACCTGATGATCCTGCTCGCGCGCACCACGCCGCTCGCCAAAGTGCAGAAGAAATCCGAGGGGATGTCGATCTTCCTCGTCGACCTGCGACAGGCGGTCGGCAAGGGCATGACCGTGCGGCCGATCCGCAACATGGTCAACCACGAGACCAACGAGCTGTTCTTCGACAACCTCGAGATCCCGGCGGCGAATCTGATCGGCGAGGAGGGCAGGGGCTTCCGCTACATCCTCGACGGCCTGAACGCCGAACGCACGCTGATCGCCGCGGAGTGCATCGGCGACGGCTACTGGTTCGTCGAGCGCGTGGCGAAGTACGCGAAGGACCGCGTGGTCTTCGGCCGGCCGATCGGCCAGAACCAGGGCGTGCAGTTCCCGATCGCGGAGGCCTACATCGAGGTCGAGGCGGCCAACCTCATGCGCTGGAAGGCCTGCGAGCTGTTCGACGCGCACCAGCCCTGCGGCGCCGAGGCGAACATGGCCAAGTACCTCGCCGCCAAGGCTTCATGGGAGGCGGCGAATGCCTGCCTGCAGTTCCACGGCGGCTTCGGCTTCGCTTCGGAATACGACGTGGAGCGCAAGTTCCGCGAGACGCGGCTGTATCAGGTGGCCCCGATATCGACCAATCTCATTTTGTCCTATGTCGCGGAACATATTCTGGACTTGCCGAGATCGTTCTGAAGTGGCTTGGCGGGCGTCGTACAGCTCGCTCCGTTTCCGCCGCGTCGGGCGCTGTTCCCGCAAACGGGTGTGCCACTAACGAGTCACAGCGCCGGCTGTATCAGGTGGTTCCGATATCGACCAATCTCATCCTGTCCTACGTCGCCGAGCACATCCTCGATCTGCCTCGGTCTTTCTAGGGACTCAACCCAATACAAAGCTCTCCACCCAACACAGAGACACAGAGACACAGAGGACACAGAGAGCACAGAGGAAAACAGAAATATATTTTTGGACGGGATTATTATCCTCACCGGTTCTCGCGGGCACCACAACAAACCGTGCACGCCATTTCTTCTGCCTTTCTCCGTGTCCTCTGTGTCTCTGTGTTGGGTGTAGGCCCGAGATCACGAAGGGTGGATGACGCCCTTGCCGGAGGTCTGGTGGTCGAACAGCTCGTAGGCTTCCTTGGCCTGGTCGAGCTTCCACTGGTGCGTGAACAGCCTGTCGACGTCGATGCCGCGGTCGGCGATGTAGCGCGCGCAATCGGCCTGGCCGACGGTCGAGAAGGTCCATGACCCGATCAGCGTGACCTGGCGGCGCAGCAGGTCGCTGCTGACGTCCAGCGTGACACTGTCGCCTTCGCCGACGAAGCAGGCCTTGCCCCAGGTGCGAACGCATCTCACGGCCTGCGCGCGCGCCTGCGGCGAGGACGACGCATCGATCGATGCGTGCGCGCCGCGCCCGTGCGTGACGTCCTTGATGGCCTGCACGACGTTCTCGGTCTTGAGCGGATTGATGAGGACGTCGGCTCCGAATTCCTTCGCGCGCTGCAGGCGCTCCTCGCCGGTATCGAGCGCGATCACGCGCGCACCCATGTGCGAGGCGAGCAGAGTGACCGACAGCCCGACCGGTCCCTGGCCGAAGACGGCGATGGTCTGGTGGCCCTGCAGGTCGAGGCGCTGCAGCGCGCCCCAGGCCGTGCCGGTGCCGCAGGAGATCGCCGCGCCGGCATCGAACGACAGCTCGTCGGGCAGCGGCACCAGCGTGCGGGCCGGGCACTTCATGTAGCGCGCGTGCGCGCCGTGGCCGGTCGCGCCGTATACCTCCTTGACGCCCTCCACGCATAGCTGCATCCAGCCGGTCGAGCAGTGCTCGCAGACGCCGCAGCCGCGATAGTGGTGCTGCATGACGCGCATGCCGATCTTTGCCTGGTTCTCCGGAACGTTGGGGCCGATGGCGACTACCACGCCGCACGGTTCGTGGCCGGCGATGACCGGGCCGGAGAGCTTGCCCAGGCCCAGCGACGAGGCGCCGCCGACGGCGCGGTAGAACTTCAGGTCGCTGCCGCACATGCCGGAGGCCTTGATCTCCAGCACGACCTCGCCCGGACCCGGCGTGGGATCGGGGAATTCCATGAACTCGACCTTGCGGCCGCCGGGGAAAACGACTGCTTTCATGATGCGCTCCTCCGTTCGGGTTCTTTTGCGTGCGGGCTCAAAGCGTACATCCTTTTGCGGCCAGCGTTTCGTCGACCCAGCGCCGGTCCGCGCTTCCCCGAGCGATGGCGTCGAGCAGCGCCTTCTCCTTTGCGAGCAGTGCCGCTACGGCCTTGAGCAGCTCGTCGGCCTGCGCGGGCGGCACGAAGACCAGCCCGTCGGCGTCGCCGACGACGATGTCCCCCGGCTGCACGACGGTGCCGGCGATCGCCACCGGCACGTTGATCTCGCCCGGACCCCCGCGCGTCGGGCCGCGCGGCGAGACGCCGCGGGCGTAGACCGGCAGGTCGCGCGTCGCGAGCTCTTCGGTGTCTCGCACGGCGCCGTCGATCACGAAGCCGCCGACGCTGCGCGTCGCGGCGTAGCTGGTCATGATGTCGCCGATCAGCGCGGCATCCAGTGCACCGCCACCGTCGACGACGATGACGTCGCCGGGCCGCGCCGTGTCGATGGCCTTGTGGATGAGCAGGTTGTCGCCCGGCGCGGTGCGCACGGTGATCGCCGGCCCGCAGAGCCTGCCGCCGCGGTGCATGGGCCGCAGCGCGCCGCCCGCCGCGTTGTGCGCGCGGCCCATGCTGTCGCACAGGTTGGAGACGGCGTGCCGGCCGAGCGCATCGATGACCTGCTGCGGCGCGCGGGTGGGGGAGGGGAATATGCGAAAGCCGAGGGGCATGGTGTCGATTGTCGGGTGGTTGGTCGAATGGGCGTGCGTATTGTGCAGGAATCGCCGAGGCGGCGGCCACTGAGGGAGCGCTTCGTGGTGATGTAATCCAGTGTAGTAGAAGTATCATGACCGGGCATCAGCGATCCGGAGATTTCGACATGACCGTGCGCCAGGGTATCCAGGTCCGGCCGATCGGCGTGATCCGCAGCGAATTCAAGTCCAAGGCCGGCATGCCGATCCAGACCGCGAGCGCGCCCGACGTGGCTGGCGAGCTCGAAGTGTTCGAGGAGTTCGCAGCAGGTCTGCGAGATCTCGACGGGTTCGAGTACCTGATCCTGGTCACGCACATGCATCTCGCGGCGGAGGAGCAGCTGGAGGTCGTGCCTTTCCTCGACACGGTGTCCCGCGGGGTGTTCGCGACGCGGTCGCCCAACCGCCCGAACCGGATCTGCCTTTCGATTGTCCGGCTGCTGTCCATCGATGGGCGCAGGCTGCGCTTTACGGGCAACGACATGGTCGACGGCACGCCCGTCATCGACGTCAAGCCCTACGTGCCGGCGTTCGACGTCCGCGCTACGGACCGCATCGGCTGGTTCTCGGAGCGCATCGACCAATTGCCCGGCAAGTTGTCGGACGATCGCATGCGCTAGCACCCCCGATTCTCGCTCGCTTTCTTCTCGTGCCCGGGTCCTTCGTGGAGAAGGTCTTCGGGCGTGAGTCTTCAGAGAGGCGGCAGTTCGACGCCGATCTGCTCGAGGATGCCACAAGGGGCCGCGCGCTGGGGTGGCGGAGCAGGGGCCCCGCTTGCGGGGATGCGACCCGGGAAGCGCGCCTGGAGACCCGTGCCGACGAGTCGCCTGATCACAGCGGTGGTAGCGCCATGCCAATTTGCTCAAGTATCCCTCTCGGGGCTCCCCCCACGAACGGCTCGGGAAAGATGATCGTGAGCCTGTCGCCGGCGATGCGGTAGTAGAAGTAGTGCTCGGGGATGCGCACCCTGCGCCCGGTCGGCGCGATGGGGTCCATGCCCGGCATCGCCCAGGTGCCGGTGTGGGTGCCGCCCTGGTCCCATTTGATGGCGTAGTTGCCCTGGCCGCGGTCCTCGATTTCCCGGTACTTGTAGTTCCAGTCCGGGAAGCCCGTGTACAGGGCGGTCAGCATCTTCAGCGCGGGCTCCTTGTCGAGGATGCGCGTGGCCGAGATGAACTTCAGTTCCGGCGCCATGGTGCCCCCGATCTTCGCGATGTCGTGGGTCTTCAGGCCGTCGATGTATTCCAGCAGCACTGCAGGTATCGCCTTGGCCAAGTTCTCCTCCTCAGGTCTTTGTCAACGCGAAGGTCGCGAAGGATCGCAAAGGAAAGCATGAATGATGGGATCCAGAAGTTCCTGGACGATGACAGTCACTCGCCGAGAGCACATGTTCGCGCCCGGATCCTCTCCTCGCTTGGCCCAGATCATTGCAGTCCAAGCCCTTTCCTTGTCCCGTTGTTCCTTTGCGTTCCTTCGCGTCCTTTGCGTTGTAAGCCTTTCTGTGAGACACGGCAACGCCGAAGAACCGCGCCAGGCCATTGGCCGGCCCGTGACGGACGTCACGGGCTCAGCGCCGCCGCGACCGCCAGGCGTCGCGCAGCAGGAGGGCGACGCCGGCCGCCATCAGCACCAGGCCGCTCCACGCGATCCACATCTTCGGTGCCTCGACGCCGGTATCCACGCGCAGGCTCGCGCCGGCGACGGCGAGCGCCGGCTTGCCGACTTCCTCGAGCACGAACAGGTAGCTGCCGGGATAGAGGATGCGCAAGGGCGCCAGGTCGACCTCGACGTTGCCGCTGCCGCTCACCTTCAGGCTGCGCTCCATGACGCCCACGTCGCCCTGCAGCAGGCTCGCCTGATACTGGTTGGCGCTGCCGCCGTCCGTCCCGGTCACGTTGAACGCCAGGTGCAGGCGGTAATCGTTGTCGTCGGGCGTGAGCTCCAGGGGCACGGGCTTGTAGGCCAGCCCGCCGCGCAAGCGCAGGATGGAGCCGTCGGGCAGCGTCCAGCGGTCACCGCGCTCGGTCATCGCGTAGACCTGGCCGGCGCGGCCGCTCAGCTTCTCGCAGAATGCATAGTAGCCCGGGCCGAACAGCAGGCCGAGCACGACGAGCAGCAGCGCCTGGGGCTTCATGGGCACGGGCGGACGGGGAAAAGGAAACATTGTGCCGGAATGCTGTCGAATCCGGCATGGTCCGGGCGTTTGCCGGATGACATGCGAGGAAGAGCCATGAAACGAGCCCGCAGCATGCTGGTTTGCGGCGCGCTGGTCGCGGCGGCGCTGCTGCCCTGCGCGGCAGGCCGCACGGCCGCGGCGCAACTGGAAATCCTGGCGCCCGCACGGGATGAGGTCGTCCACGACAATTCCGGCAATCTGACGGTCAGCGTGAAGGTCGATCCGCCCGCCGGCGGCGGGCGCGGGCAGTCCGTCCGCCTGCTGCTCGACGGCAAGGCCGTGGCGGACGACGCCACGGGCGCGCGCTTTTCGCTGCAAGGCGTGGAGCGCGGCAGGCACTGGCTGCAGGCGTTGCTGGTCGATGCGAACGGCCGGACGCTGGCAGTCTCGGATACGGTCTACTTCACCATGTGGCAGGCGTCGGTGAATTCGCCCGCCCGCAGGAAACCGTAGCCGCCTCAGCCCGCCTGCGCGCCGGTGGCCACGCCCAGGGGCGTGCCGCCATGGCGGCGGTCGACGAAGGCGATGATGTCCGGGTCCATGTCGCGGGCGGGCACCGGGTCGCTTGCGAAATAGCCGTAGCGGTCGGTGCCGCGCACCAGGGTGGCCGAATTCATGTCGCCGCGCTGCTTCACGTGCGGCGCCACGTAGCGGATCGCGTAGCCCATGCGCCGGCCTGCCGAGCGGTTGGGCGGCGAGCCGTGCAGGATCTTCACGTGGTGCAGCGACATGTCGCCCTGAGCCAGCGTGATGTCCACCGCCTTCGATTCGTCGACGCCGTCGGCGAGTTCCTCGTGCGTGAACAGCATGTTGGCGCTGCCGGTGGCGGACTTGCGATGCGACAGCGGCGGCATGGTCTGCGTGCCGGGGACGACGCGCATGGCGCCGTTCTCGATGGTGCTCGGATACAGCGCGATCCAGGCCGACACGACGTCGTCCGGCTCCAGTCCCCAATAGTACGAATCCTGGTGCCAGGCCACGAAGCCGGGGTCGTTGGCTTCCTTGGCGAACAGGCTCGATCCCCAGCACAGGATGTCCGGGCCCAGCACCGATTCCACGGCATCCAGCACCTTGTCGTGGAAGATCAGGTCGTAGAGGCGCCGCAGCTTCAGGTGCCCCTTGTTGCGGATGACGTGGCCCGCGACGAGGCCGGTGTCGCGCTCGAAGCCCTCGATGGCGTCCCGGATGCCGGCCGCCTCGGCCGGCGTGAGGGCCGGGACGGGAAAGACATATCCGTCCCGGCGGTAGCTGGCGATCTGCGCTGCGTTCAGGGTATTGCCCAAGGCGGATCCTTCCGTCGGCGTGCCTGTTGCCATTGTCGCATGCCGGAAGGGATGGCCGGCGCCGAGGAGGATCGCGTAGACTGCCGCAAGAAATCGAATCCAATTGGAAGCCACGATCCTCGTCGTCTTCGCGGTGGTCTACCTCGGCATGATCCTGGGCGGGCTGCCTTTCCTGTCGCTCGACCGCACCGGCATCGCGCTGCTGGGCGCGATCGCGCTGATCGGCGCCGGGGCGGTCAGCCTGGCGGAAGCCTGGGAGGCCATCCACGTGCCGACGCTGATCCTGCTGTTCGCCTTCATGGTGATCTCGGCGCAGCTGCGCATGGGCGGCTTCTACACCTGGGTCACCTACCGGACCGGCCACCTGCCGCTGTCGCCGCCGATGCTGCTCGCCGCGCTGGTCGCGATCGTGGCGGCGCTGTCGGCCGTATTCAGCAACGACGTGATCTGCCTGGCCATGGCGCCCGTGCTGATCGACGTGTGCCTCGCGCGGCGGCTGAGCCCGGTTCCGTTCCTGCTGGCGCTCGCCTGCAGCGCCAACGTCGGCTCGGCCCTGACGCTCATCGGCAACCCACAGAACATGCTGATCGGCGAGCGCCTGAAGCTGTCCTTTCACGGCTACCTGGCCGAAGCCGCGATCCCGGTGGGGCTGGGCCTGCTGGTCGTCTGGGCGCTGATCGCCTGGCAAAGCCGCGACCTGTGGCACCTCGATCCCGGGGAAGCCGCCACGGACGCCGTGCCGCCGCATCGCGGTCCGCCGCCGCCGGTCGACCGCTGGCAGACCGCGAAGGGGCTGGGCGTTGCGGCGGCGGTCTTCGCGCTGTTCCTGGCCGTGCCGGTGCCGCGCGAAGTCGTCGCGCTCACGGCGGCCGGCGTGCTCATGATGAGCCGCAAGCTGCATTCGCGGAAAATGCTCGGCCTCGTGGACTGGCAGCTGCTCGTCCTGTTCATCGGGCTGTTCGTCGTCAACCATGCGCTGCAGAAGACCGGCCTGACGGACCGGTTCGTCGCCGGCGCCGGCACGTTCGGCGTGGACATGCACCAGCCGTTCCCGCTGTTCGCGTCGGCTTTCGTGCTGTCGAACGTCGTCTCGAACGTGCCCGCCGTGATGCTACTGCTGCCGGTGGCCACCCACGATCTGGCCGGCCCGCTGCTCGCGCTCGCGAGCACGCTCGCGGGCAACCTGCTGATCGTGGGCAGCATCGCCAACATCATCGTCGTCGACGCGGCGCAGGCGCGCGGCATCGACATCGCCTGGAAGAGGCACGCGCGCACCGGCATTCCGGTGACGTTCGCGACCCTGGCGCTGTCGTGGGTTTATTTCTCCCTGCGTGTGCTGCATTGACGGCTCAACCCGCCGCCGCTTGTGCGCGTTGAGGGCCCAATGAGGACCGCCTGCCTGCTGCTTTGCCTGATGGCGCCGCCGCTGGCCGCTGCCGCGGAGGTCGTTCCCGTCGAGGTGCGCCAGCGCCTGGCGCTGCCGGCGGACGGCGGCGGGAAGATCCTCGCGCTGACCCTGGACGCCTGCGGCGGGAAGTTCGACGCCGACATCGTGGACATGCTCGTCGCGCATCGCATCCCGGCCACGATTTTCGCCACGCGCAAGTGGATCCGCCGCAATCCCGGCGCGGTGGCGCTGCTGAACGCCCACGCGGACCTGTTCGAGATCGAGGACCACGGCGCAAACCACGTGCCCGCCGTCGTCGGCGCAGGCCGCGGCGTCTACGGCATCGCCGGCGTGGCGGACCTGAGGCAGCTGAGGGCCGAGGTCGCCGGCGGTGCGAAGGCCGTGGCGGACGCGACCGGCACCGCGCCGCACTGGTATCGCGGCGCCACCGGCGAATACGATCCGCAGGCGCTGCACGCCATCGAGGCGATGGGCTACAAGATCGCCGGATTCTCGGTCAACGCCGACGGCGGCGCGAGGCTCGACAAGCGGCGCATCGTCGCGCGCCTGAAGAAGGTCAGGAGCGGCGACATCATCATCGCGCACCTCAACAAGCCCGATTCGGACACGGCGGAGGGACTGGCCGAGGCCCTGCCGTGGTTGCTCGGCCAGGGATTCCGCTTCGTCAAGCTCGATGGCGCGGCCGTCGAGCCGCAGGGGCGGAAGCGGCCCTGATCCCGGCGGTTCAGTCGAGCCTGCCGCGCAGTTCGCGGCGGATGATCTTGCCGGTGGTCGTCAGCGGCAGCGAGTCGACGTAGCGCACCTGGCGCGGATACTCGTGCGCGGCCAGCCGCGTGCGCACGTGGTCCTGCAGCTCGCGCGTGAGCGCCTCGCTGCGCGCAAAGCCGTCGTTGAGCACCACGTAGGCCTTGACGATCTCCGTGCGCTGCGGGTCCGGTGCGCCGACGACGGCGGCCATGCGCACGGCGGGATGGCCGAGCAGGCAGTCCTCGATCGGGCCGGGGCCGATGCGATAGCCCGCGCTGGTGATCACGTCGTCGTTGCGGCCGACGAAGGTCACGTAGCCGTCGTCGTCCAGCGTGCCGGTATCGCCCGTGACCAGCCAGTCGCCGGCGAATTTCTCCCGGGTTGCCTCCGGCCGGTTCCAGTAGCCGAGGAAGGTCACCGGGTCGGGAAAGCGCACGGCGATGTTGCCGATCCCGCCGTTGGCAACCCGGACACCCTCGTCGTCGACGATGGCGACGTCGTGCCCGGGCGCGGCCTTGCCGATGGCGCCAGGCTTCACGGGGAACAGCGCGCCGCACGACGACAGCGTCATGTTGCACTCGGTCTGGCCGTAGAACTCGTTGATGGTCACGCCGAAGGTCTCGCGTCCCCACTGCAGCAGCTCCGCACCCAGCGATTCGCCGCCGCTCGCCAGCGAGCGCAGCCCGGGCCCGCGGCGCGACCGCGGGCTGGCGGCGTTGCGCATGAGCTTCAGCCCCGTGGGCGGGATGAACGCATTGCGCACGCCGTGCCGCGCCATCAGGTCGAAGGCCGCCTCGGGGTCGAATTTCTCGAAGCGGCGCGCGACCACGGGCACGCCGAGGTGCCAGGCCGCGAACAGCACGTCGATCAGCCCGCCGATCCACGCCCAGTCGGCGGGCGTCCAGATGATGTCGCCCTCCTGCCCGAGGAAGTCGTGCGACATCTCCACGCCGGGCATGTGGCCGAGCACGGTGCGGTGCGCGTGCAGCGCGCCCTTGGGATTGCCGGTCGTGCCCGAGGTGTAGATGATCAGCGCGGGATCGTCGGCGCGGGTGTCGAGCGGCGTGAAGGCGTCGGCCGCGCGCTCGAGCAATGCGTGGAAATCCAGTGCGCCGGGCGCCGCGCCGTCGATGCAGAAAACCGTTTCCAGCGCGGGCAGCGCATCGCGGATCTGCTCGAGCTTTTCCATGGCCGTGGCATTCGTGACGAGCGCCCTGACGCCGGCGTCCGCGAGCCGGTATCGCAACGCGTCGGTGCCGAACAGCGTGAACAGCGGCACGACGACGGCGCCGAGCTTGTAGGCGGCGAGGTGCGCGATCGCGGTTTCGGGCTCCTGCGGCAGCAGGATGCCGACGCGGTCGCCGCGCGCCACGCCGTGGGCGGCCAGCATGTTGGCCGCGCGGTTCGACAGCCCGCGCAGCGCGGCAAAGGTGTAGCGCTCGTGGCTGCCGTCGCGGCGCTCGTGGACGAGCGCCAGGCGGCCGGGGTCCCCCGCCCACTTGTCGCACAGGTCGACGCCCATGTTGTAGCGCTCGGGGATGCGCCAGCGGAATCCGCGGCGCAGGGCCTCGTAGCTCTCGGCGCGTGCCAGCATGCCCGGGTCGCGCGGATCAGGGCAGGACGTGCACCTGCTTCACGAACTCCAGCGTGTAGGCCTTGCGGTAGTCGACGCCGGGATCGATGAGCTTCGAGTCGCGCATGACCTCGAAGGTCTGCTTCCAGCGCGCGTCGGTCATGGTGAACAGGCCGAGCTTTTTCGCGTCGCCGCCGTCGACGATGCCGTATTCCTTGAGCCTGGCGACGCTGAAGGCAAGCTGCGCGTCGTCCATCTGCGGGTTGTCCTTCTTGATGAGCGCGTTGCCGGGGGCCGGGTTCTTCAGATAGCTCTTCCAGCCGAGCGCGGAGGCCTCGATGAAACGGCGCACGACGTCGGGCCTGGCCTTGACCGTCTTCGTCAGGGTGACGATCGTCTGCGCGTAGGGCGGATAGCCGTAGGCGGCGAGGTGGAAGATGACCGGCTTCACGCCGCCTTTCTCGATGGCGTAGGGCTCGGAGGTGATGTAGCCCTGCTGGGCGACGTTCTTGTCGACGAGAAACTGCTGCACCGAGTAGGCGTAGGGTTTCTTCTGCGCCTCGGTGAAGCCGAACTTCGCCTTGAGCCAGGGCCAGTAGGTCGTCTCGCTCGCCTGGCCGATGAGCAGCGTGCGCGTCTTCAGGTCCTCGAACTTCTTCACGTCGGGATGGGCGATGAGCCCCACGGGCTCGCTCTGGAAATTGGCGGCCACGGTGACGACGGGCAGCCCCTGGGCCACGGCGCTCAGCGTGGCGTTGTCGTAGCCCATGACGAAATCGGCCTTCTCCGCGAGCAGCAACTGGTAGACGTTGACCTGCGGGCCGCCCATGCCGATCTTCACGTCGAGGCCGTGTTTCGCGTAGATGCCTTCGGCGAGCGCCTGGTAGTAGCCGCCGTGCTCGGCCTCCGCGAACCAGTTCGTCAGGAACGTGATCTTGTCGAGCGCGGAGGCGGGCGCCGCAGCGAGGCACAGGCAGGCGGCGGCGAAGCGGGCGAGGCGGATCATGGACGGCTCCGGGGATGGGCGATGCGGCAGTTTACGCCGGCGTGCCGCTTCCGGCAGCCTTGCCCGCTAGTCTTCCCGCGGCAGCTCGCTTTCGTGCCAGTGCCGCAGCGCAAGCCTGGTGAGCAGCGTGACGGCGGCGAACAGCGCGATGCCGGCCAGCGTGATCAGCGCCAGCGCCGCGAACAGCCGCGGGATGTCGAGCTGCAGGCCGGCCTGCAGGATCTGGTAGGCGAGGCCGGAGCGCGTGCCGCCGGTGCCGGCCACGAATTCCGCGACCACGGCGCCGATCAGCGCCAGCGCCGCGGCCACGCGCAGGCCCGCGAAGAAATACGGCGCGGCGCTCGGCGCGCGCAGCCGCAGCAGCGTCTGCAGGCGGCTCGCCCCGTGCATGCGGAACAGGTCGAGCAGGCCGGGATCGACGCTGCGCAGCCCGATGGTCGTGTTGGTGATGACGGGGAACACCGAGGCCACGGTCGCGCAGATCACCAGCGCCGTGCGCGTGTCGTCCACCCAGATGATGATGAGCGGGGCGATCGCCACCAGCGGCGTCACCTGCAGGATCACGGCGTAGGGCAGCAGGCCTGCTTCGATGATCCGGCTCTGCACGAACAGCACGGACAGCGCCACGCCGAGCACGACTGCGGCGGCCAGCGCCGCCAGCGTGACTTGCAGGGTCGCCAGCAGGGAGTCCGCGAGCGGGCGCCAGTCGTGCACCAGCGTGGCCAGGATTTTCGCCGGCGAAGGCACGATGTAGGCGGGCACGTCGTTCACGCTGACCAGCACCTGCCAGCCGAGCAGCAGGACGAGGCCCACCAGCACGGGTGCCGCGAAGGCCAGCCAGCGGCGCGGGCTCATGGGGCTGCCTCATTGCTGCCCGAGGTCATCGGATCATTGTCGATTCGGCGGCCGGCGGCAATCGCGGGCGGTCGCATCCCCGCAAGGCGGGGCGGCCGATGAGGTGGAGCAGGGGCCCCATCGCTCCTGATGGGGATGCGACCCGAGACGGACGCACAGGTCTGCCGGCCGCCCATGTCTGCCTTCGCGGTCGCATCCCGCAAGCGGGTCCCTGCTCCGCGCTCCGGCAGACCCTGCTTCCTGCTCATGCCGCCGCCTCCGCTTGCATCGCGGTGGCCAGCATGGCCGAAAGCCCGGCGGCGGTGCGCGCGAATTCGGGGGAGGAGCGGAAGGCGTCGTCGCGCGCGGCGGGCGCCTCCAGCCTCACGTCCTCGGCGATGCGCCCCGGGCGCGCCGACATCACCAGCACGCGCGTGGACAGGAAGGCGGCCTCGTAGATGCTGTGCGTGACGAACAGCACGGTGAGCGCCTCGCGCTCCCAAAGTGCCGACAGCTCGCGGTCCAGGCGGTGGCGCGTGATCTCGTCGAGCGCACCGAAGGGCTCGTCCATGAGCAGCAGCCTCGGGCGCGTCACCAGCGCGCGGGCGATCGAGACGCGCATCTGCATGCCGCCGGAGAGCTCGCGCGGATAGGCCCGCGGGAAATCGTCCAGGCCCACGAGCGAAAGCGCGCGCGCGACCTGTCCGTCGGCCTGCGCGCGCGCGATTCCGTCGAGGTCGAGAGGCAGGCGCACGTTGTCGGCGACGTTCGCCCAGGGCATCAGCGTCGGGCTCTGGAACACGAAGCCGATGCCGCCGTCCCGCGTCCCGGGCGACAGGCGGATGCCACCCGCGTCCGGCTGCATGAGGCCCGCGACCAGCCTGAGCAGCGTGCTCTTGCCGCAGCCCGATGGGCCGACGATGCAGGCGAACTCGCCGGCGCCGATGGTGGCGTCCACGTTCGCGAGCGCCTGCGTGCCGCTGGCGTAGCGTTTGCCCACGCCGTCGATGACGACGGCCGCGGGGCGGGGATCGGGCGTTGCGATGGCGGACATGTCGCGATCCTAGCGGGCGGGGCCGCGCGCTTCGAGCGCGGGAAAGACCTCGGCGACGTCGGCGACCTCTCCGGCTTCCGGCACGGTGTAGCCTGCGAGCCCGGCGACGAGGCTGCGGAAGGCCGCTCCGCGCAGCAGCCCGATGAACTCGCGCGCCTCCGCGAGCTGCAGGGTCTCGTCGCGGCAGATCAGGAAGTAGCGTTCCTTGGTGACCGGGATGAAGTCCAGGTTGAACTGCCGCGCCGGCGGCTCCACGCCGAAGCCCGCGTCGGCCATGCCGCTCGCGACGTAGGCGGCGATGGCCGCGTGCGTGAATTCCTCGGTCTGGTAGCCGTCGAGGCGCTGGTGGTCCACGCCCGCCTGCTCCAGCAACTGGTCGATCAGCAGCCGCGTGCCCGAACCGCGCTGGCGGTTGATGAACACGACGCCCGGCCTCGCAAGGTCGGCGAAGCTGCGGATGTTCTTCGGATTGCCGCGCGCGAGGAACAGCCCCTGCGTGCGCGTCACGAGGTGGACCAGCTTCTGGCGGCCGGGCATGAGCCATTTCGCGTACTGCGCGAGCGCCTGCTCGCCGAGCCTGCCCTCGGGGACGTGGAAGCCGCCGAACTCGCAGGCGCCGCGCGCCACCGACGCGAGCGACTCCTGGGCGCCGAGATAGCGCAGGTCGAGCTGGATGGCCGAATGCGAGCGCAGCAGTTCCGGCAGCTTGGCCACCGCGAAGCCGTGGCTCGCATGGATCCTCAGCGTCGAGCGCGCCGTGGTGACGAGCTTGGCGATCTCGAGGTTCAGCTCCGACGCGAGGCTTTCGAGCTGCGGGGCGAGGCGGGCGTTGATGCGCTGCTCCGCCCACAGCAGCTTCTCGCCCAGCGGCGTCAGCGTGGTGCCGCGGCCGCGTTCAAGGTTCACGAGCGGACTGCCGAAGAACGCCGACCAGCGGCCGATCAGGTTCCAGGCGTGACGGTAGGACAGGCCGGCCTTTTCCGCTGCCAGCGTCAGCTTGCCGGCGTCGTGGATCGCCTGCAGGACCGGGAAAAGCTGGGGGTCGAGCTCGTCGCCGGCCTCGTTGCTGACCAGCCAGGCCGGCCGCACCACGATCTTGTTCACGCGCCGTTCCTATATGAATCCGGATTCATATTGTCACCCGCTTGCCATGGGGCTAGTTTTTCCGTCCGTAAGCATAGCATTGCGGTTTTTATATGCAATTCCGTGCATAATCGAATGTCAAACGGCCAGGGACCGGCCGGGAGAGAGTCACGGTGTCCAGCCAGAAAAAATCGGACGAAGCGATCATCGACGGCGTGCTTGCCGCCTGTGCAGGCATGGACGGCGAGCTGCTGCCCATCCTGCACGGCATCCAGGATGCGCTCGGCTGCGTGCCGCCGTCTGCCGTGGCGCGGGTCGCAGCCGCGCTGAACCTGTCCCGCGCCGAAGTCCACGGCGTCGTCAGCTTCTACCACCATTTCCGTACCGCGCCGCCGGGCCGCCACACGGTGCACGTCTGCCGCGCGGAGTCCTGTCAGGCGATGGGCGCCAACCGGCTGGTCGAGCACGCCAGGGCGACGCTCGGCGTGGACTTCCACGCGACCACGGCCGACGGCGAGTTCACGCTCGAGCCGGTGTATTGCCTCGGGCATTGCGCGCTGTCGCCGGCGATGATGGTCGATGGCGAAGTGCACGCACGCGTGACCCCGGCGCGCTTCGAGGAAATCATCCGGCACGCGAAGGAAGCGGCATGAGCGCCAGGGTCTACGTTCCCCGCGATTCGTCGGCGCTTGCGGTAGGAGCCGATGCAGTGGCCGCAGCCATCGCCGTCGAGGCGGCGCGGCGCGGCGCATCCGTGTCGCTCGTGCGCAACGGCTCGCGCGGCCTGTACTGGCTGGAGCCCATGGTCGAGGTCGAGACGCCGCGGGGCCGCGTGGCCTACGGGCCGGTCGCCGCGGCCGACGTGCCATCGCTGTTCGAAGCCGGTTTCCTGCAGGGCGGGACCCACCGGCTGGCGCACGGGGCGACCGAAGCGATCGCGTATCTCAAGAACCAGGAGCGCCTGACCTTCGCGCGCGTAGGCATCGTCGATCCGCTCAGCGTCGAGGACTACGCCGCGCACGGCGGCTGGCGCGGGCTGCGCAACGCGCTCGCGATGCCGGGTGCGGACGTGGTCAAGGCGGTGGCGGATTCGGGGCTCAGGGGCCGCGGCGGCGCGGCTTTTCCGGCCGGCATCAAATGGAAGACGGTGCTCGACACGCCGGCGGCTCAGAAGTACGTGGTGTGCAACGCCGACGAGGGCGATTCGGGCACGTTCTCCGATCGCATGGTCATGGAAGGCGATCCCTTCGTGCTCATCGAGGGCATGGCCATCGCCGGCATCGCGGTCGGCGCGACCCGCGGCTACATCTACGTGCGCTCGGAATACCCGCATGCCATCGACGCCATGACGCGCGCCGTCGCCGCCGCGCGCGCGGCCGGCTACCTCGGCTCCGACGTGCTCGGCAGCGGCAAGGCCTTCGAGCTGGAAGTGCGCAAGGGCGCGGGCGCCTACATCTGCGGCGAGGAGACGGCGCTGCTGGAAAGCCTGGAGGGCAAGCGCGGCATGGTGAGGTTCAAGCCGCCGCTGCCCGCGATCCAGGGGCTGTTCGGCAAGCCGACGTTGATCAACAACCTGGTCACGCTGGCGTCCGTGCCGGTCATCCTCGACCGCGGCGCCGCGTTCTACCGCGACTACGGCATGGGCAGGTCGCGCGGCACGCTGCCGATCCAGCTCGCCGGCAACATCCGGCACGGCGGACTGGTGGAGAAGGCCTTCGGCCTGACGCTGCGCGAGCTGCTGTACGACTTCGGCGGCGGCTCGGCGAGCGGGCGGCCGATCCGCGCGGTGCAGGTGGGCGGGCCGCTGGGCGCGTACATGCCGGCATCGCAGTTCGACACGCCGCTCGACTACGAGGCCTTCGCGGCGATCGGCGCCATGGTGGGCCACGGCGGCATCGTGGCTTTCGACGACACCGTCGACATGGCGGCCATGGCGCGTTACGCGATGGAGTTCTGCGCGATCGAGTCCTGCGGCAAGTGCACCCCCTGCCGCATCGGCTCCACGCGCGGGGCCGAGGTCATCGACCGCATCGTTGCGGGCCGGGACCGCGCCCGCAACGCCGAGCTGCTCGAAGATCTCTGCGACACCATGATCAACGGCTCGCTGTGCGCGCTGGGCGGCATGACGCCGTTCCCGGTGCAGAGCGCGGTCAAGCATTTTCCCGAGGACTTCGGCCTCGCGCCGAAGCGCAAGGCCGCCTGAAGCGCGGCGAGGAGCACTGCCATGTCCGTCCAGACCAATGCTTCGCTCAACAATCCCGTCGACTACGGCACGCCGGCGCGCGTGTCGGAGAAGCTCGTCACGCTGGAGATCGACGGCGTCGAAGTCGCGGTGCCAGAGGGCACCTCCGTCATGCACGCCGCGATGCAAGCCGGCGTCAAGGTGCCCAGGCTGTGCGCGACCGACAGCCTCGAGCCCTTCGGCTCCTGCCGGCTGTGCCTGGTGGAGATCGAGGGCCGCAAGGGCTACCCGGCTTCCTGCACGACCAATGTCGCGCCGGGCATGAAGGTGCGTACGCAGACGCCGAAGCTCGCGGACCTGCGGCGCAACGTCATGGAGCTGTACATCTCCGACCATCCGCTGGATTGCCTGACCTGTCCGGCCAACGGCAATTGCGAGCTGCAGGACATGGCCGGCGTGGTGGGCCTGCGCGAGGTGCGCTACGGCTACGACGGCGCCAACCACCTCGACGCGCAGAAGGACACCTCCAATCCGTACTTCGACTTCGACCCGAGCAAGTGCATCGTCTGCTCGCGCTGCGTGCGCGCCTGCGAGGAAGTGCAGGGCACGTTCGCGCTGACGATCGACAGCCGCGGCTTCGCGTCCATGGTATCGCCCGGCGAGAGCCAGCCTTTCATGGAATCCGAGTGCGTGTCCTGCGGCGCCTGCGTGCAGGCCTGCCCGACCGCCACGCTCATGGAGAAGTCGGTCATCGAGAAGGGCCAGGCCGACCACAGCGTCGTCACGACCTGCGCGTATTGCGGCGTGGGCTGCTCGTTCCGCGCCGAGATGAAGGGTGCGGAGCTGGTGCGCATGGTCCCCAACAAGGACGGCAAGGCCAACCGCGGGCACTCCTGCGTGAAGGGCCGCTTCGCGTTCGGCTATGCCACGCATCCGGACCGCATCGCGAAGCCGATGATCCGGGCGAAGATCACGGAGCCGTGGCGGGAGGTCTCGTGGGAGGAGGCGATCGCGCACACGGCCGCCGAGTTCAAGCGCATCCAGGCAAAGTACGGCCGCGGTTCGATCGGCGGCATCACCTCGTCCCGCTGCAGCAACGAGGAAACCTACCTGGTCCAGAAGCTGGTGCGCGCGGCCTTCGGCAACAACAACGTCGACACCTGCGCGCGCGTCTGCCATTCGCCCACGGGCTACGGGCTCAAGACCACGCTGGGCGAATCGGCCGGCACGCAGGATTTCGATTCGGTCATGAAGGCCGACGTGGTCATGATCATCGGCGCCAATCCCACCGACGGCCACCCGGTGTTCGCTTCGCGCCTGAAGCGGCGCCTGCGCGAGGGCGCGCGGCTCATCGTGGCCGACCCGCGCTCGATCGACATCGTGCGCACGCCGCACGTCGAGGCCGCCTTCCACCTGCAGCTCAAGCCCGGCACGAACGTCGCGCTGGCCAATTCCCTGGCCCACGTCATCGTCACGGAAGGCCTGGTGAAGGAGGATTTCGTCGCCGCGCGCTGCGACGCGAAGGCGTTCGGGAAATGGCGGGCGTTCGTCTCGGAGGCCCGCAACTCGCCCGAGCAGATGGAGAAGATCACCGGCGTGCCGGCGCAGCAGGTGCGCGGCGCCGCGCGGCTGTACGCCATGGGCGGCAACGCGGCGATCTACTACGGCCTGGGCGTGACCGAGCACAGCCAGGGATCCACGATGGTCATGGCGATCGCCAACCTCGCCATGGCGACCGGCAACATCGGCCACGAAGGCGTGGGCGTCAACCCGCTGCGCGGCCAGAACAACGTGCAGGGCTCCTGCGACATGGGTTCCTTCCCGCACGAGTTCCCCGGCTACCGGCACGTGTCGGACGACAACGTGCGCGCCCAGTTCGAGAAGGAGTGGGGCGTGAAGCTGGACAACGAGCCGGGCCTGCGCATCCCGAACATGTTCGACGCCTCCGTGGACGGCAGCTTCAGGGGGTTGTACATCCAGGGCGAGGACATTGCGCAGTCCGACCCGGACACGCAGCACGTGACGCATGCGCTGACCTCCATGGAGTGCGTGGTGGTGCAGGACATCTTCCTCAACGAGACGGCCAAGTTCGCGCACGTGTTCCTGCCGGGATCCTCCTTCCTCGAGAAGAACGGCACCTTCATCAACGCCGAGCGGCGCATCTCGCCGGTGCGCAAGGTCACGCCGCCGCTCGCCGGCAAGGAGGACTGGGAAGTCACCGTGGCGCTGTCCAACGCGCTCGGCTACCCGATGCACTACGGGCATCCGTCGGAGATCATGGACGAGATCGCGCGGCTCACGCCGACGTTTGCCGGCGTGAGCTACGAAAAGCTCGACAGGCTGGGCAGCATCCAGTGGCCCTGCAACGATGCGGCGCCGGAAGGCACGCCGATCATGCACGTGGAGGAATTCGTGCGCGGCAAGGGCAACTTCGTCGTGACCGAGTTCATTCCCACCCAGGAGCGCACGACCTCGAAGTACCCGCTGATCCTGACCACGGGGCGCATCCTGTCGCAGTACAACGTGGGCGCGCAGACGCGACGCACGGCGAACAACGTGTGGCACGACGAGGACCGGCTGGAGATCCACCCGCACGACGCCGAGCAGCGCGGCATCCGCGACGGCGACTGGGTGGGCGTGACCAGCCGCGCGGGCGAGACGGTGATGCGCGCAAAGATCGCCGATCGCATGCAACCCGGCGTGGTGTACACGACCTTCCACTTCCCGGGCTCGGGCGCCAACGTCATCACCACGGACGCGTCGGACTGGGCCACCAACTGCCCCGAGTACAAGGTGACCGCCGTGCAGGTGACCCAGGTCACGCAGCCCTCGTCCTGGCAGAAGCGCTTCCGGGAATTCACCAACCGGCAGCTCGACCTGCTGCCCAAGCGGGAAACCACGAAAGTCTGACGTGGCGAAGCGCGAACTCGGGGCCGCGGCGGGCGTGCATCGCACGGTCGCAGCCGTGCGACTGGAAGACGGTGCCGGTGCGCCGGTCTCGGAGGAGATCGCCGAGGAGGCGCCCGTCGCGCTGGTGTACAACGGCGTGCCCCACGTCGTGGTCATGGCCACGCCCGCGGACCTCGAGGACCTCGCGCTGGGCTTCAGCCTGAGCGAGGGCGTCGTCGCGTCGCCGGCAGAGCTCGGCGGGATGGAAGTCGTTCCCGAGCAGGCCGGCTATTCCGTCTACCTGAGCGTGCCGGAAGCGCGTGTCGAAGACATCGAGCGCCGCCGCCGCAACATGGCCGCGCGCACCGGCTGCGGGCTGTGCGGCGCGCAGACCATCGAGCAGGCGATGCGCGCAATTCCGCGCGTGGTGCCGGCACCCGGGATCGGCCGCGCGGCGGTGCTGCGGGCGATGCGGGACCTGCCGGCGAGGCAATCCCTGAATGCGGCCACGGGTGCGGTCCATGCGGCGGGCTGGGCGGCGGCCGGCGGCGAGCTGCGGCTCGTGCGCGAGGATGTGGGCCGGCACAACGCCCTCGACAAGCTCGTCGGCGCGATGGTTTCCGGACGCATCGATGCCGCGTCCGGATTCGTCGTGGTGACCAGCCGCGCAAGCTACGAGATGGTGCAGAAGGCCGCGATGGCTGGCGTGGGCCTGCTGGCGGCCGTTTCCGCGCCCACCGCGCTGGCCGTGCGCGTGGCACGGGAGGCGGGCATGACGCTCGCCGGCTTCACGCGCGGCGCACGCTGCGTGGTCTATGCAGACGAAGCGCGCCGCCTCACGAGCGCCAAGGACTGGAAGGCGTGAATATCGATCACCTCGTTCGCATGGCGAACGACATCGGCAATTTCTTCAAGTCGGAGCCCGACCATGCGCTGGCCGTCGCGGGCGTCGCGAACCACCTCAGGCGCTTCTGGGATCCGCGCATGCGCAGGGAAATCGTGGCGCACCTCGACGGCGGCGGCGAAGGGCTCTCCGAGCTCGCGCGCGAGGCGGTGAGCAAGCTGCGCTAGGCCCGACCTTGCCTTCTGCAGCCAACACGGTATCTTCGTGCTGGGATTTAGACGATCCTGATCGCGACGTGATCGCTTCAGGCAGCCTGCGCGCGGCGCTTCTCGGCTTGCTCTCCCACCCCCAGCACGGCGACCAGCGACAACGCCTGGAACGCGCCGATGCCGACGAACACCCAGCCCGGGTGATGGTTGTCCATGAGCAGGCCGAACATGAGCGGCGCGCCGGACAGCCCGATGTCCAGTCCCGAGTACACGACGCCGTAGACGCGGCCCGTCGCATTCTTCGGCGCGGCCGCGCGCACCAGCAGGTCGCGGGACGGGCCGGCGATGCCGGAGCCGAAGCCGATCAGCCCGAGCAGCGCGATGACCGCGGGTGCCGGCGGCAGCGCGCTGGCGACGAGGATGGCGACCGCGCCCGCGCCCGCGAAGGCCACCGCGATGATCTTGTCGTGCTGCTGCACGCGCGCGGCGAGGAAGCCGCCGGCGACGATGCCCGCGGCGCTCGCCAGCATGTAGGCCGTGATGCAGGCGCTGGCGTAGGTCAGCGGAACTTCGTAGAGCTCGCTCAGCGCGGTGGCCGCGAAGCTTTGCACGCCGCCGAAGGAAACCGACGAGATGAAGAAAAACGCGAAGCACATCCAGACCGCCGGCACCTTCATGAAGCCGAGGATGCCGGATGCGGCGGCGCCGTGCTTCTTCGCGGCGGGCGCGACCGCTTCGCCGACTTCGCGCGGATCGAGACGCCGCCGGAACGCGACCAGCACGGCCAGCACGGTGAACGCGAGCAGCGCCGCGCCGAGCAGGGCTGCGCGCCAGCCCGCAACGGTGGTGATGCCCACCAGGAACACCGGCGCGATTGCCCAGCCGAGCGTCCCGCTCAGGCCGTGCGCGCTGAAGGCGTGGCCCAGGCGCGGCACGCTGACGCGCCTGTTGAGCAGCGTGAAGTCGGCGGGATGGAACACGCTGTTGCCCAGGCCGGTGACGCCGGCGAAAAACAGCAGCATCGGGTAGCCGTGGCTGGAGGCGAGCCCGAGCGCGGACACGCCCAGCAGCGCGATGCCGCCCAGCAGCACGGGCAGCGCCCCGAAGCGGTCGACCACGAAGCCCGCCAGCGCCTGGCCGATGCCGGAAACGATGAAGAAGACCGTCATCAGCAGGCCCAGCTCCGCGTAGCTCACGGCAAACGCGTCCTTGAGCCACGGGAACAGCGGGGCCAGCGAGAGATGGAAGAAATGCGAGGTACCGTGGGCGAGGCCGACGAGGCCGATGACCTGGGCGTCGCGGCGGAACAGCGTGGGCGTTGCGGTGGACATGCTCGGCTTCGAGGAAGGCAAGGCGGAAACATAGCGCAACGGCCGGGATCGGGCAAACCTTGCGCGCGCGGGAATTCCGCCGCGAGGAATTCGGCATAATCCGGGCGGCGACAACCGGGTCACGAGCACACGAATTCCACGCATATGGCAGCCCGCAAGAGAACCGGCACGGCGAAGCGCTTCCCCGCGGGCGACGAATCCAGCCTGACGGACCAGGCCTACGCGAGGCTCGAGGAACTGATCGTCACCCTGCAGCTTGCGCCGGGGGAGATCGTCTCGGAGGCGGTGCTGAGCGACAGGCTGGGCATCGGCCGCACGCCGATCCGCGAGGCGCTGCATCGCCTGGCGCGGGAGCGCCTCGTGACCATCCTGCCGCGCCGGGGCATCATCGTCTCCGAGGTCAACGTCGGCGCGCAGTTGCGGCTGCTCGAGGTCCGGCGCGAGATCGAGCGGCTGGTCGCCCGTTCCGCGGCGAGGCGCGGCTCCGGTGCGGAACGGGCGCAGTTTCTCGCTCTGGCCGGGGCCTTCGAGGCCGCGGCGCGCGACGACGATGAGACCGCGTTCATGCGCACGGACCGTGCCTTCAACGAGCTCTGCCTGGTCGCGGCCCGCAACGAATACGCCGCCGGGGCCATGACGCTGATGCATTCGCTGTCGCGCCGCTTCTGGTTCATCCACTACCGACAGGCCGCGGACATGCCGCTCGCGGCGAAGCTGCACGCGGGCGTGGCGCGCGCGATCGGCAAGGGCGACGCGAAGGCGGCGGCGGCGGCCTCCGACCGGCTGGTGGACTACATCGAGACCTTCACGCGCTCGACGGTCGACCCCGCCTGAAGCCGCCTTGACCGCGCGGCCGCGCCGCGGTAGTGTCGCATACGACTGATATATCAGATGCCGCCCGCGGGCGGACGGGGGAGAACGCCATGGCAACCGGGGTCCTGACGCCGAAGCAGGCCGCTTTCCGAGAGGAGTACAAGCGCAACATCTCATCCCGGTACAACGGCTGGGGGCACCTGCTGTCGATCTTCGTGCCGGGCATCGCCGTGATCTGGTACTGCGCCGCGCACGTGCACGAGCCGACCGCCTGGGAGCTGCTGTTCGTGATCCCGGTCCTGGTCTTCTACAACTGGAACGAATGGTGGCTGCACAGGAACGCGATGCACCGGCCGATCAAGGGCCCCCTCATGCCGGTGTACCACCGGCACACGCACCAGCACCACCAGTACTTCACCGCCCAGGTCATGACCTACGACACCAACCGCGAGTGGCGCATCGTGCTGTTCCCGCCTTACGCGCTGCTGGTGTTCATGCTGATGACGCTGCCGGCGGCCGTCGCCGTCGGCTACGCATGGTCGGCCAACGCGGGCTACATCCTCATGATGCTGACGCCCATCTACTACCTGAACTACGAGATCTTCCACCTGTGCTGCCACGTGCACGACAACTGGTTCGTGCGCAACATGCCGCTGGTGAACACGATCCGGCGCCACCATGCCGCCCACCACAGCCAGCCGATCATGATGGAGCGCAACATGAACCTCACCTATCCGATCGCGGACTGGTACATGGGCACCAGCGATCTCGACCGCGGCCTGCTGGGCCACCTGTTCAACGGCTACAGCACACGCTACGTCAAGCAGGAATACCGCACCGACCAGGGCGCGGAGCTGGACAGCCGCGCGGCCCGCGCCTGAATCGCCGCGCCGGTACGGGTGGGGGCGCCTGCGGGCGCCCTTCCGCTTTTTTGGGGGACACGCAACCCGGTTTGCGCCGATAATGTCGTCAGGTCATTCCGGCCCGCCCATGGATCTGCAGGAATTCATCCGCAGCACTGCCGCGAAATCGCCGCCGCAGGGCTGCCCGCCGATGCTCGAAGCCCTCTGGCACCTGCGCAAGGGCGACTGGCGGCGTGCACACGAGATCGTGCAGGCGCACGAGGACGAGAAACCCTCGGCCTGGGTGCATGCCCACCTGCACCGGGTGGAGGGTGACCTCGCCAACGCGGGCTACTGGTACCGGCGCGCCGGCCGCAGGGCGGCCGAATCGGGCCTGGAAGAGGAATGGGAGTCGCTGGCCGCGCATTTCCTCGGAGAGAACGCAGGGTCATGAGCAAGCTGCAGATCCGCATCGAGCCCGGCCACCGCACGGCCCCGGAACGGCTGCCCGATCCCCTGGGGTTCGGCCGGTATTTCACGGGACGCATGTTCACGCGGCACTACAGCGCTGACCGGGGATGGCATGACGCGGCGATCGGCCCGTACCGGCCTTTCTCGCTGGATCCGGCGGCCGAGGCTTTCCACTGCGGCCAGATGATCTTCGAGGGCACCAAGGCCTACCGGCGCCCCGACGGGCACGTCAACCTGTTCCGGCCGGAGAAGAACGCGGAGCGCTTCAACCGCTCCGCCGAGCGCATGGCCATGCCGGTCGTGGACGCGGACGAGCACGTGCAGGCGATCACCGAGCTGGTGCGCCTCGAGCACGCGTGGGTGCCGCGGCAGGAGGGTGCGACGCTGTACGTTCGCCCGGTGATGATCGCCACCGAGGCTTCGATCGAGGTCAGGGCCAGCCGCAGCTACCTGCACTACATCATCCTGAGTCCCGTGGCCTCGCTGTTCGCGGGCGGGTTCAAGCCGGTGGCGGTGCTCGTCTCCGACGAGCTGGTGCGTACCGTGCGCGGCGGCACCGGCGAGGCGAAGACTCCTGGCAACTATGCCGGCAGCCTGGCCGGCAGCGAGAAGGCAACGGGCGCCGGCTACCAGCAGGTGCTGTGGCTCGACGCGGTGGAGCGCCGCTGCGTGGACGAGGTCGGCGCGATGAACATCGCCTTCGTCTACGGGGACAAGCACATCCGCACGCCGGCGCTCTCGGGTGCGATCCTGCGCGGCGTCACGCGCGATTCGCTGCTGCGTCTCGCGCCCGACCTGGGCTACACCGTGGCGGAGGAGCGCATCGACGTGCAGGAGGTGCTGCGCGACGTCGAGTCCGGCAAGGTCACGGAGGCGTTCGGCATCGGCACCGGGGCGGTCATCTCGCCGGTGGACCGCTTCGGCTACCGGGGCAGGGATTACCGCGTGGGGACGGGGAAGGCGGGGCCGGTGGCCAGCCATCTGTACAGGAGCCTGACGGACATCCAGCACGGCCGCGCGCCGGACCCGTACGGCTGGACGCGCAGGATCGAGGTTCCGGCCACCGCCGGAGCGGCGGCATCCGCCTGAGGCCGCGCATTGGAGATTCAGGCCTGCTTTGCTGCTGTCCGGGCTGCTGCGGCTGCCGCGCCGAGACCGCCTTTCACTCGCGCAGCAGCGGCAGCACCTTCTCGGCATAGTAGAAGGGCTGCTTGGCGCCGCGCGTGCGGCTGCGCAGGATGCCCCCGCGGTCGATGACGAAGGCCGTCGGCGTCGCGTACCGGCGCTCGAAGCCGCTTTGCTCGAGCTCGTCGGTCATGGTCCCCGGCAGGCCGTAGATGCCGAGCATGCGCTCGACGCGGTGGCGGTCCTCGATCGCGTCGACGCCGACGACGATGACCTCGAACCCCTCGCTGCGGTGCCGCTCATAGAAAGCCTCGAGGTTGCCGATCTCGTAGGCGCAGAAGCTGCAATAGCTCGAGTAGAAGTTCACGAGCACCACCTTGCCGCGCATCTGCGAGAGGTCGAACGGCTGCCCGGAGAACAGCCGGCCCTTCAGCGCGGGGGCCGGCTCGCCGGGCTCGGCGGCGCAGGCTGCGGCGGCGGCGATCAGCGCGGCTGCCAGGCATTTCGCGAACATGTTCAACGGGAATCCCGGTCGTCGCTCGGTCGTGATCGGCTGCGTGCCAGTATACTGCGCCGACCACGAACGGCTTGCGGGGGAGACAGATGGCGGCAGCGGAACAGGCGGGCATCACGGCGGACGAGCAGGTCGCCCGCATCTTCGAGTGGCGGCGCGGCTTCAACACCATCCATCTGATCGACCTGGGCGTGCACCTCGGCCTGTTCCAGGCGCTCGCGCAGAATCCCGGGCAGGATGCGGCCGCGCTCGCGCAGCGCCTGGGCATGCACGCCCCCTACGTGGAAGTCTGGTGCAAGACGGCCTACGGCATGCAGATCCTGGACGCCGACGCGGCGGGCGGATACCGCCTCGCGCCGCACTTCGACGCCATCCTCGCGAGCCCGACGCATCCGCGCTACCTCGGCGGTTACGTGCGCCTGGGCACCGAGGTCGCGGCCGAGGATTTCCGCCGCTGCCGCGAAGCGTTCAGGACCGGCAGGGCGCAACCCTTCCAGGGACGCGGCGACCATTTCAACCAGGCCATCGCCGAATCGACCCAGGGCCTGCAGGTCGTGACCGCGAAGAAAATCCTGCCCGGCCTCAGGGGCCTGGCAGAGCGGCTCGCCGCCGGCGGCGCGTTGCTGGAGATCGGCTGCGGCACGGGCAATTTCCTGCTGCAGGCCGCGAAGGCCTTCCCGCAGGCGCGGATCGCCGGTGTCGACATCGACGACGAGAGCCTCGCGAGCGCGCGCGGCAAGGTGCGCCAGGCCGGCCTGGAGGGTCGCGTGAGCGTGCACCGGGAAAAAATCGACGAAGCGGCCGGCGCCTTCGATGCCGTGGTCATGATCGAGGTGCTGCACGAGATCGCGCCGGGCATCCGTCCCGCCGTGGTCGGCGCGGCGGCACGCACGCTGCGCAGCGGCGGCTGGATGGTCATCGTCGACGAGACCTACCCGACGACGCTCGAGGAGACGCGGCGTCCCGAGTTCCGCTTTCCGCTGCAGACCGGCTTCGAGGAGCTGATCTGGGGCAACGTAATCCCCACGAAAGCCGAGCAGGAGAAGCTGCTTCGCGATGCGGGATTGGGCGGGCCCGTCGAGCGCACGCTGATCGGGGAAGGCTTCACCGTGCTCGCGGTGCAACGTTAGCAAGCCCGCGCGGCGCGCCTGCTGAAAAATCGTCGCCGGCCATCGGCTCCCCTCCCGCGCCGGACAGGCCGCGGACAGCCGATAAGTCACGGAATCGCAATATAAATATCCGAATCTGACATTTGGTAGATTTGACGGCTGTGGCGGGCTCGGATAGCGTGGATTCCGGACTAGCGGTCTTAAGGGAGACAGCGTGTTTAAAACCGTCACCCTCAAGCTTCCAGCCAAGCTACAGGTGCGAATCGCCCGGGCGGCCAGACAAAAGGGGCAAAGCGCCACGCGCTGGATGTTCGAGGCGATCGAGCACGAAGTGGAACGCCGCGAGCGTTTCATCGCATACGTCAGGCAGGCCCAGCGCTCCGACCCGAACCTGGGGCCGGTCGAGGAGATCGAAGCGCGCAACCGCATGCGTTTCTGGCTGGACCAGCTTTCCTCGGACAAGCGCGTCGCGCGCCCGGCGCCGCGGCGCATGCGCTAGCCGGTCCGGCCCGGGAACGCCCGATTGCTGTCATCATCGGGCTTTCACGAGCCGCGCGTCCCGGGCGGGGCGCGCATCCGCCATGAGCAAGGAAAATCAGAGCCAGTTCCGCCTGCTGCGCGAGCGCCGGTTCGCCCCGTTCTTCCTGACCCAGTTCTTCGGCGCGTTCAACGACAACGTCTACAAGAATGCGCTCGTCATCCTGGTTGCCTACCACGCCGCGGAATACTCCAGCCTCGACCCGAACCTGCTGACCAACGCCGCGGCGGGGTTGTTCATCCTGCCCTTCGTGCTGTTTTCCGCGAGCGCCGGCCAGCTCGCCGACAAGTTCGAGAAATCCGGCGTCATCCGCGCCATCAAGGCCTTCGAGGTCGGCATCATGCTGGTGGGCAGCGCGGGGCTGCTGCTGCACAACCTGCCGCTGCTGTTCGCGGCCCTGTTCCTGCTGGGCCTGCATTCGACCCTTTTCGGGCCGATCAAGTACGCGATCCTGCCGCAGGCGCTGCATCCCGCCGAGCTGGTCGGGGGCAACGGCCTGGTCGAGATGGGGACCTTCATCGCCATCCTGGCCGGCACGCTGGTCGCGGGCGTGCTGGTCTCCCTCGACCATGGCGTCACGCTGGTCTGCGCGATGATCCTCGCGGTCGGCGTCGCGGGCCTGCTTTCCAGCTTCGCGATCCCGAAGGCGCCGCCCGCGGCCGCGGAGCTCGTGTTCGACTGGAACCCGGCGCGCGAGACCTGGAAGAACCTGAAGTTCGCGAAGCGCAACCGCACCGTCTTCCTGTCGCTGCTCGGCATTTCCTGGTTCTGGTTCTACGGCGCGACCTTCCTCACGCAGTTCCCGAACTACAGCAAGCTGGTGCTGGGCGGCAACGAGCATGTGGTCACCATGCTGCTGGCGCTGTTCTCGGTCGGCGTGGCCGCCGGGTCGCTGCTGTGCGAAAGGCTCTCCGGCCACAAGGTGGAGATCGGGCTGGTTCCCTTCGGATCCATCGGCCTGAGCGTGTTCGCCGTCGACCTGTTCCTGGCGACGCCGTCCGGCGCGGGCGGGGCGCAGGCCGGGGCCTACGAATTCATCATGCGCGCGGGTTCGTGGCGCGTCGTCCTCGACCTGTTCCTGATCGGCATGTTCGGCGGCTTCTACATCGTGCCGCTGTATGCGCTCATCCAGACGCGCAGCGCGCCGACGCACCGTTCCCGCATCATCGCCGCGAACAACATCCTGAACGCGCTGTTCATGGTCGTGGCGACCGGGCTGGCCGCCGCGACGCTGGGCGCGGGAATGACGATCCCGCAGCTGCTGCTGCTCACCGGCGTGCTCAACGCGTTCGTGGCGCTGTACATCTACCTGCTCGTGCCGGAATTCCTGCTGCGCTTCGTCGACTGGCTGCTGGTGCACAGCATCTACCGGCTGAAGACTTCCGGCACTTCCCACATCCCGGAGGAGGGGCCGGCGCTGCTGGTGTGCAACCACCAGAGCCTGGCCGACGCGCTCATCATCACCGCGGCCTGCCGCCGGCCGATACGCTTCGTCATGTACTACGCCATCTTCGAGGTGCCGGTGCTCAACTTCCTGTTCCGCGCGATGAAGGCCATTCCCATCGCCGGATCGAAGGAATCCCCCGAGGTCCTGGAGCAAGCGTACGAATCCATCGCGGCGGCGCTTTCCGCGGGCGAGCTCGTCTGCATCTTCCCCGAGGGCCAGCTCACGCGCGACGGTTCCATCGGGCCCTTCCGCCCCGGCGTTGCGCGCATCCTGGAGCGCACGCCGGTGCCGGTCGTGCCGATGGCGTTGTCGGGCCTCTGGCGCAGCATCTTTTCGCGCAACCGCGACAAGTGGAAGGCGGCGACGCTGTTCCCGTCCGTTTCCCTCGCCGCAGGTCCGGCACTGGGTCCGTCCGTCTCGACGCCGGAATCCCTGCGCGCGGCCGTCGTGCGCCTGCACGAGGGCGAGGCCCCCGCCGCGCTGCGTTGACAGCGCGCGGAGGCCCGTGCACGCTTCCCCGCACCGGGCTTTCCGGCCGCATCGAGAAGGGGACGCAACATGGCCCAGCCGACAGCTTTCCGCGCGCCGCAATCCGACGCCGACCACCGCAGGCAACTGCGCCGAGCGGTCGTCGCCAGCACCATCGGCACCACCATCGAGTGGTACGACTTCTTCCTGTACAGCATCGTCACCGGCCTGGTGTTCGCCAAGCTGTATTTCCCGCAGTCGGATCCGCTGATCGGCACGCTGCAGGCGTTCGCGGTGTATGCCGTGGGTTTCGTCGCGCGCCCCGTCGGCGCCGCCATCTTCGGCCATTACGGCGACCGCATCGGCCGCAAGTCCACGCTGATCGCCACGCTGATGCTCATGGGCATCGCGACCTTCCTGGTCGCCTTCGTGCCGGCCTACGAGCAGATCGGGCCGTGGGGTGCGGTGCTGCTGATCGTGCTGCGCTTCCTGCAGGGCGTGGGCGTGGGCGGCGAATGGGGCGGCTCCGTGCTGATGTCCATGGAGTGGGCGAAGACCAACTCGCACCGCGGCTTCATCGCTTCCTGGCCGCAGTTCGGCGTGCCGGCCGGGCTGTTCCTCGCCAACCTGGCGGTGCTGGGCTTCAGCTGGGTCTCCGGCGACGAGTTCCTGACCTGGGGCTGGCGCGTGCCCTTCTTCCTGAGCATCTTCCTGATCGCCATCGGCCTGTACATCCGGCTGAACATCCTGGAGACGCCGCTGTTCGCGAAGCTGGTCGCGGAGAACCGCATCGAGCGCGCGCCGATGGTGGAGGTCATCCGGCGCCATCCGCGCGAGATCGTGTTCTCGGCGCTGGCGCGCATGGCCGAGCAGGCGCCGTTCTACATCTTCACGGCCTTCATCTTCACCTACGCGACCAAGCAGCTCGGCAGCCCGCGCGACTTCGTGCTGACCTCGCTGCTGGCGGCGTCCATCTTCTCGTTCTTCACGGTGCCGTTCAGCGGCTGGCTGTCGGACCGCATCGGCCGGCGCAGGATGTACATTCTCGGCGCGACCGTCACGGGCCTGTTCGGCTTCGCCTATTTCGCGATGCTGGACACGATGCTGCCGCACTGGATCTTCATCGCCATCTTCGCCTCGCTGATCCCGCACGACATGATGTACGGGCCGCAGGCGGCCCTGATCGCCGAGTCCTTCACGGGGCGGCTGCGCTACAGCGGCTCGTCCCTGGGCTATCAGCTCGCCTCGGTCATCGCCGGCGGCCCGGCGCCGCTGATCGCGGCGGCGCTGTTCGCGCAATACCGCTCGGGCACGCCCATCGCGCTGTACATCCTGGCGTGCGCGGTCATCAGCATCGTCGCGACGCTGATGCTCAGGGACTACACGAACAAGGACATCTCGCGGGAATACGACGGCACCTGAGGCGCCGGCGGCGCGCTAGCGCGGCGCCAGGGAATCGTAGGCGCGCAGGAAGACGAGCTTCGAATCCTCGAACACCGCCGTGACGCCGGCCGTGCGCCCGGCCGCGAAGCCGGTGGCGTCGCTCGGCGTGCTCTTCTGCGGCGCCTTCCACAGCACCGAGGTCTTCTCCTGCACCACGGCTTTTTCCTTGCCTCCGGCCGCCGCCGGCCGGTGCGGCAGCGCAAGCTTTTCGCGCGGCATGTCCAGCCAGGCCTTGTCGAAGCGCAGGTCGGCCGCCTTGAGCCACGGGACCTGGCGGCAGAGCTTCGTCGCGCCCGGCACGGCGGATTGCATGCCGAAGCCGAAGCCGTCGATCACGTCGGGATTGGCGGCCGCGTGGCTCGTGAAGATCGCCACCACGGCCGGGCGCCCGCGCGTCGACCGGTAGCAGACGTAGCGCGGACCGCCGTCCGCCTTGCCTGCGGTGTGCACGATGGCCGCACCGAGCTTGTCCATGGCCTGCGCGAACGTGGTCTTGCCGTCGATGGCGATCCCGAACACCGTGTCCGGCATCACGTCCGGGTGCTTGTCCACCGCGACCGGCTCGTCTTCTTCCTCGGAGATCGCGCCCATGTCGATCGGCGGCGCGCCGGGGGCGGCCTGCGCCATGCCCTGCAGGGCGAGCCAGCACGGCAGCAGCACGAAAGCGAAAATGCGCGAAAGGCCTGGCATGTTCCCGCGGAAGGTTTGCGGCAGCCGCGATCTTAATGGCAAACGTCCGCCGCGGCACGGCGCGCGCTTGCTGCGCCGCAACGTGCACGTTATGCGCGGATTGACGACTCTGTTATGCCTGTGACGGGGATGCTTGGCACGGCCGCTCCCGCTACCATGGCGAAAAACATCGACTGAGGGGAGGGTGGCGGCATGGCACAGCAGGTGTTCGGTTTCGTCGGCGTCGGGCGCATGGGCGGGCTGATGTCGGCCCGGCTGCTCAAGGACGGCCACTCGGTCATCGTGTACGACGTGAGCGAGGACGCCGTGGCGGCGGCGGCGAAGCTGGGCGCGCAGCGCGCCTCCAGCGCGGCCGAGGTCGCGAGCCGCGCGCCCGTGGTGTTCCTGAGCCTGCCCAATCCCGAGATCGTGCAGCGGTCGTGCCTGGATGCCGGCGGCGTCATCGAGGGCCGCGGCGTCAAGCGCGTCATCGACTTCTCGACCATCGGCCCGCGCACGGCCGGGATCGTCGCGAAGGCCCTGGCCGCAAAGGGCATCGCCTACGTGGACGCGCCCGTGAGCGGCGGCCTGAAGGGCGCGCGCGAGGGCACGCTGGCCGTGATGGTGTCGTGCCCGAAGGCGATCTACGCCGAGCTCGAGGGCATCCTCAGGACCTTCGGCAAGCCCTTCCACCTCGGCGAGGGCGCCGGCCAGGCGCAGACCATGAAGCTCGCCAACAACCTGCTCGCGGCCGCCGCGATCGCGCTCACCTCCGAGGCCATGGTCATGGGCGTCAAGGCCGGACTGAACCCGAAGGTCATGCTCGACGTGCTGAACGCGGGCTCGGGACGCAACAGCGCCTCGCAGGACAAGTTCCCCAAGTCGATCCTGCCCGGAACGTTCGATTTCGGCTTCGCCACCGGCCTGTCGTACAAGGACGTGAAGCTGTGCATCGACGAGGCCGAGGCGCTCGGTGTGCCGATGGTGTGCGGCGCCGTCGTGCGCCAGATGCTCGCCGTGACCAACGCCATGTACGGTCCGGACTCGGACTTCACCTCGATGTGCAAGGTGATCGAATCCTGGGCCGGCGTCGAAGTCCGCGGCTGACGCGCCTGCGGTCCCATTCACAGCCGGAGATGCCATGAGCCTTGCCACCCGATCGATGAACAATCCCGTGATCCTGGAAGCGCACGAGCCGCTCGCCGCGCGCATGGCGCGCGCCGTGGCCGGGCTCGCGCCCGGCGACCTGCCGGCGCAGGTCGCCGACAAGGTCAAGCTGTGCCTCACCGACCTGATCGGCTGCGCGTTCGAGTCGCGCGAGCTGCCGTGGAGCAGGCAGGCGCTGCAGATCGCGCAGGCCGTGCCGGCCGGCGGCGCCTGCATCGCAGCCGCGCCCGGCCGCTACGCTCCCGGGGACGCCGCCTTCGCCAACGCGGTCATGGGCCACGGGCTGGTGCGCGAGGACATGCATTCGGGCAGCATCAGCCACCTCGGCATCGTCGTGCTGCCGCCGCTGATCGCGCTGGCGCAGACGCGCAAGGTCGCCGGGCGCGAGTTCATCGCCGCGGTCGCCGCGGGCTACGAGGCGGGCGCCAAGGTCGGCCGCGCGGTCATGGACGCCGACGTCGCGAGAATCCATCGCCCCACCGGCGTCACCGGGCCGGTGGCCGCCGCCGCCGCGGGCGCGCGCCTGCTCGGCCTCGGCGTGGAGCAGGCCACCAGCGCCATCGCGCTGGGCGCGAACCTGACCGCGGGCTTCAACCAGTGGGCGCATACCGGCGGCAGCGAGATGTTCTTCCACCCGGGCTACGCCGTGCGCAACGCGATCGCGGCGCTGGGACTGGCGCAGGCGGGCGCCTTCATCTCGCCCTCGGCCCTCGACGGCGACGCGGGCATGTTCGCCTCGCTGAAGAAGCGCTCCGCGGCCTCCCGCGTGCAGCTCTTCGACGGCGAGCCGGAGATCCTGTCCGTCTACCACAAGCCCGTGCCGGCCTGCAATTTCGCGCAGACCGCGAGCCAGGCGGCGCTGCGCATCGCGCGCGATTTGCGTCCGGCGCCGGAGCGCATCGCGAAGATCGTGGTGCGCGTGCCGCGCGCCGGGGCGCTGTATCCCGGCTGCGACCACACCGGGCCGTTCGAGCACATCCTGCAGGCGAAGATGAGCATCCAGTACAACGTCGCCGCGGCGCTGATCGAGGGCGGGGTCACCGAGAAGAACTTCGCGCTGCTCAACGACGCGCGCCTGCACCGGCTGATCGGCACGATGACGCTGGAGATCGACGACGAGATGACGCGCGCCTACCCGGAGCTGCAGGGCGGCGAGGTCGAGGTCAGGGAGGCCGGCGGCGCCGTGCACCGGCTGCGCCTGGACAACGTCGTCAATGCCACGGCGCAGCAGGTGCAGGAGCGCTTCCGCGCCGCGCTTGAGGCGGCGGCAGGAGCCCCGCGGGCACGCGAGATCGAGGACTGCATCCAGACCCTGGAGCGCAGCGACGACGCCGGCAGGCTGGGCGCGCTGCTCGGCAGCGGCGGCTAGGACGTGCTGCAGTTCCTGGAGAATTTCCTGCAGGCGCTGGTCGCCGGCCTGCTGACCGGCTCGATCTACGGCCTGATGTGCGTGGGCCTGAGCCTGATCTTCGGCGTCATGCGCGTGATCAATTTCGCGCACGGCGACTTCATGATGCTGGGCATGTACGCCGCCTACTACGCTTTCGGCCTGCTCGGCATCCAGGCGGCGTTCGGCGCCTCCGCGGGACCCTACATCGCCGCGCTGCTGGCCGGGCCGGTGATCTTCGTCGCGGGGGTCGCGGCGCACCGGCTGCTGATCAGCCACGTGACCGGCATGCGCGGCACCGCGCTGCAGTCCGAGGGCCACTACGCGCAGCTCATCCTGACGCTGGGCCTGGCGCTGGTGCTGCAGAACGGCGGCCTGTACCTGTTCGGCTCGACGCCGGTGTCCATCGCCACGCCGCTCGCCTCGAACGCCTGGTCGGTGGGACCCCTGTACGGCGACCGCGTCGAGGTGTTCGTCAACCAGGGCCAGACCGTGGCCGCGGTCATCGCACTCGCGGTCGTGCTCGTGTTCGTGGCGCTCATGGCGCGCTCGCGGCTGGGCAAGTCGCTGCGCGCGGCGGCCGACAATCCCGAGGCGGCGACCTACATGGGCATCGACGTTGCGCGCGCACACCGGCTCGCGTTCGGCTTCGGCGTGGCCATCACCGCCATCGGCGGAGGGCTGCTCGCCTCGGGCGTGTCGTTCCAGCCCTACGTCGGGCTGGAGTACGTGATCGTGATGTACGCCGGCGTGGTGCTCGGCGGGCTGGGCAGCGTGTCCGGCGCCTTCTTCGGCGGGCTCGCCATCGGCCTGGTGCAGCAGATGTCCACGCTGTTCCTGCCGAACCAGCTGCAGAACACCGCGATCTTCGTGGTCTTCCTGTTCATCGTGCTGCTGCGCCCGCAGGGGCTGTTCGGCAGGGCGATGCGCCGCACCTGAGGATGGGCGCGGGCATGCGCCGGCAGCTCGCGATGATCGCGGCATTCGCCGCCGCCTACGCGTTGCTCACGGCCTTCGTCGACCATTCGTATTACCTGCTGATGCTCGCCGTGGTGCCGGTATGGGCGACCATGGGCCTGTCGTGGAACCTGCTGTCGGGCTACAGCGGCTTCGTGTCCTTCGGCCACGCGGCCTTCTTCGGCCTGGGTGCCTATTTCGTCGCACTCGCGCAGATCCGCTGGGGGCTGTCGCCGTGGGCCGGCATTCCGTGCGCCGCGGCCGTCGGCGCGATCGCCGGGCTCATCGTCGGCATCCCGACCTTCCGCCTGCGCGGGCACTATTTCGCGCTCGCCATGCTCGCCTATCCGCTCGCGCTGCTGTACGTGTTCGAGTGGCTCGGCTACCAGGAGCTCGCGCTGCCCATGCAGCGCGACAACGGCTTCGCCTACATGCAGTTCGAGGATCACCGCATCTACGCCTGGCTCGCGGCCGCGTTGATGGTCGGTGCGATGCTCATCACGAGCCTCGTGGAGCGTTCGCGCTTCGGCCTGTCGCTGCTGGCGATCCGCGAGGACGAAGCCGCCGCGGAAGCCGCCGGCATCCGCACGCTCGCCTGGAAGCTGAAGGCCATCACGCTGAGCGGCGCCATCGCCGGCGCGGCGGGCGGCTTCTACGCGGTGGTGCTGCTGGTGGTCACGCCGCCGGCGGTGTTCGGCATGCTGGTCTCGGCGCAGGCGCTGATCGTGGCCATGTTCGGCGGCGTGGCCACGCTGTGGGGGCCGGTCATCGGCGCGGTCGTGCTGGTGCCGCTGAGCGAGATCCTGAACGCGCGCCTGGGCAACGTCATCCCCGGCATCCAGGGCGTGGTCTACGGCGTGGCCATCATCGCGGTGATCCTGCTCGCCCCCGAAGGCGTGTTCTGGAAGCTCAAGGACGTGATGGCGCGGCGCCGCGCGCCCGCCGCACGGGACGGCGGACCGGCGGCGGCGCCCGCGACGGCGGCCGAACCCGCGCGCGAGGCGGCGCATGACGCGGCCACGGTCTTCGAGGTGCTGCATGCATCGAAGGCGTTCGGCGGCCTGCAGGCGGTGCGTGACGTGAGCCTCGCGGTGAGGCGCGGCGAGATCCTCGGCATCATCGGCCCCAACGGCGCGGGCCAGACCACGCTGTTCAACCTGCTGAACGGCTTCATCCGGCCGGACGCGGGCCGCATCCTGCTCGAGGGCCGGGACGTCGTCGGCAGGCGACCGCACCAGCTGTGCATGGCCGGCGTCGGGCGCACGTTCCAGGTGGTCCGGCCGTTCCGGCGCATGTCGGTGCTGGACAACGTCATGGTCGGCGCCTACGTCCATGCCACGAGCGACGACGACGCCAGGGCGGTCGCGCAGGAAGCGCTGGCGCTCGCGGGCCTCACGGCGCAGGCCGGCCGGCTCGCCGGTGGCCTGACCAACAAGCAGCTGCGGCTGCTGGAGCTGGCGCGCGCGCTGGCGGGGCGGCCGAAGCTGCTGCTGCTCGACGAGACTTTGGCGGGTCTGAGCGCCGGCGAAGTCGAGGAGGTCATCGCGCTGGTGCGACGGCTCGCCGCGCGCGGCATCACCATCGTCATCATCGAGCACACGATGCAGGCCATGGTCCGGCTGGTGGACCGCTTCGTCGTGCTGAACGAGGGCGCGCTGCTCGCCGAGGGCCTGCCCGGCGAGATCACGCGCAACGCCGCCGTCGTCGACGCCTACCTCGGCAAGCGCTGGAGGCTCGCGAATGCTTGAGATCTCGGCTCTCAACGCGGGCTACGGCCCGGTGCCCGTGCTCAACGAGGTGAGCCTGCGCGTGGGGCAGGGCGAGTTCGCGGCCATCGTCGGCCCGAACGGCGCCGGCAAGAGCACGCTGTTCAAGACGATCTCCGGCATCGTGCAGCCGGCCTCGGGGAGCATCCGCTTCGAGGGCCGCGACCTGCTCGCGGTCGCGCCGGCGGCGCGCGCCCATCTCGGCATCGCGCACGTTCCGGAAGGCCGGCAGGTGTTTCCGTCGCTCACCGTGCGGGAGAACCTGGAGATGGGGGCCTACACCGGGGCCGGGCGCCGCGCCTGGAAGCAGAACCTGGAGAAGATCCACGCCTGGTTTCCGGTACTGGCCGAGCGCGCCGGCGCGCTGGCGGGCGCGCTGTCGGGCGGCCAGCAGCAGATGCTGGCGATCGCGCGCGGGATCGCCTCCTCGCCCAGGCTGCTGATGCTCGACGAGCCGTCGATGGGCCTGGCGCCGGCGGCGGCCGACGAGATCTTCGAGCGCATCGTCTCGATACACGAGTCCTCGGGATTGACGATACTGCTGGTCGAGCAGCGCGTGGCCGAGGCGCTGCATTTCGCCGACCGCGGCTACGTGCTCGAGGCCGGGCGCGTGGTGCTCGAGGGCAGCCACGACGAGTTGAGGAGAAACGACCGGGTGCGCCAGGCGTATCTCGGCATGTAGCGTTGGACGAAACCACGTTGGACAAAACCAAGGAGGAGCTGACCATGCGCAGAAACATCCGAACCGAAACGGCGCGCCGGCTGGCAGGCGCGTGCGCGCTGCTGGCCGCGGCGGCCGCCGCGATGCCGGCGCTTGCCCAGACGAAGGAGGTCGAGGTCGGCCTCATCGCGCCGATGTCCGGGCCCTACGCCCGCCAGGGGCAGGTCATGAAGCTGGCCGCCGACATGGCCATCGAGACCGTCAACCGCCAGGGCGGCATCAAGTCCCTCGGCGGCGCGAAGCTCAAGCTGCAGGTGTTCGATGCCGGCGACAGCGTGGAGAAGGCCAAGAACGCGGCGCAGCGCATGGTCGCCGACGCACCCGACCTCGTGGTCGCCACCGGCGCCTACCTGAGCTCCTTCACGCTGGCCGTCACCGAGGTCACCGAGCGCGCGCAGCTGCCCGTGCTGACGTTCTCGTATTCGGATCTGATCACCTCGCGCGGCTTCAAGTACGTGTTCCAGACCTCCGCCACCGGCGTGGCGCAGGCCGAGGGTTCGCTGCCGGCGCTCATGGAGATGGCGCAGGCGGCCTCCGGCAGGAAGCCGCGGACCGTGGGCATCGTCATGGACAACACCGCGGCATCGGTGTCCTTCGTCAAGCCCATGCGCGATCACCAGTTCGAGAAGCTGGGGCTGAAGCTGGTCGTGGACGAGACCTTCACGCCGCCGCTCGCGAATGCCACGCCGCTCATCCAGAAGGTGCGTTCCGCCCGGCCGGACATCCTGCTGCTGCTGCCCACCGTGATCTCGGATGCCAAGCTGCTGCTGGAGAAGATGAACGAGTTCGGGCTCGGCCACGGCAAGGTGCCGACGATCGCCAACGGCGCCGCCATCCTAGACCCCGACCTGCGCAACAACATGAACATCGACCAGCTCGAGGGCGTCATGGCGGTGGTCGCCGACTGGACCACGAACGCGCAGAAGGACTTCGTCGCCGAGGTCAGGCGGAAGACCAGCGAGCCGTGGCCGACGCAGCACTTCGTGACGACCTACGGCGACATCCTGATCTTCAAGGCGGCGCTGGAGGCCGCGGGCAAGGCCGACCGCGAGGCCGTGGCCAACGCGCTGCGCTCGATGAACGTCTCCGGCGGCCCCGCGACGTTCTTCCCGGGCAACGGCAGGCTGAAGTTCGACGCCAATGGCCGGCGCGAGAACGCGAGCCTGCTGATCGTGCAGTGGCAGAAGGGCGTTCCCGTCACGGTCTACCCGGCCAAGGATGCCGTCGCGGCGCCGGTCTGGCCGAAGCAATAGGGCAAGGTCAAATCCTTCGACACAGAGACACGGAGAAAAATAGAGAGAACACGGAGAGAGGCAAGGCCGTCGAGATACCCTGCAAGGGTAATGGCCCCGCAGATCCCCGTTTCCGTTGCTTTTCTCTGTGACCTCTGTGTCCTCCGTGCCTCTGTGTTGGGTTTGTTTATTTCAATCTCTGGAGATAAAGCAATGAACGAAGATCTGTTCAAGAAGGGCCTCGAGATCCGCAAGGCGGTGCTGGGCGCGGAGTTCGTGGAGAAGTCCATCGCCTCGGCGGACGATTTCAACATGCCGATGCAGCGGCTCACCACGGAATACTGCTGGGGTGCGGTGTGGGGACGCGAGGACGGCCTGCCGAAGAAGACGCGCAGCATGCTCAACCTGGCGATGCTCTCGGCGCTGAACCGGCCGCACGAGCTCAAGATGCACATCGGCGGCGCGCTGCGCAACGGGGTCACGCGCGCGGAAATCCGCGAGGTGCTGCTGCAGGTCGCGATCTACTGCGGCATCCCGGCCGGCGTGGACGCCTTCCGCGTGGCGAGGGAAACCTTCGCGGAAATCGACAAGAACGAGAAGAAGTGAGGCCGCGGCGCGCTGCCGGCGGCGGGAGGATGCCATGACGGAAGAGGTCTACGAGGTCCACGCGATCAAGTACGCGCAGCTCATGCGCCGCTCGCCGGACAATTTCCTCGGCGGCGACGAGCACGACGTCGAGATGCCGCTCAACTACTACGTGTGGGTGGTGTCGAATGCCCAGCGCACGATCGTCGTCGATACCGGGTTCAACGAGGCGATGGCGAGCAAGCGCAAGCGCACGATCACCAGGCCGGTCGCCGAGGGCATCAAGGCGCTGGGCTTCCAGCCGGAGGCGATCAGGGACGTCGTGGTGACCCACATGCACTACGACCACGCCGGCAACATCCCGCTGTTCCCCAACGCGCGCTACCACCTGCAGGACAAGGAGATGGAGTTCGCCACCGGCCGCTGCATGTGCCACGGCCTCATGCGCCACGGCTACGAGGCCGACGACGTGGTCCACCTCGTGCGCTGCGTGTTCGACCAGCGCGTGCAGTTCCACGACGGCGCCTCCCAGATCGCGCCCGGCGTGGAGCTGCACCACATCGGCGGCCACACCCGGGGCATGCAGTCGGTGCGCGTGCGCACGAAGCGCGGCTGGGTCGTGCTGGCTTCCGACGCGAGCCATTTCTACGCGCACATGGAGCAGGACCGCGCGTTCCCCATCCTCTACAGCCTCGCTGACATGCTCGAGGGCTTCAACACGCTGCGCAGGCTCGCGACCTCACCCCGGCACATCATCCCCGGCCACGACCCGCTGGTGATGGCGCGCTACCCGCAGGCCGGGCCCGGCCTGCAGGACTGGATCGCGCGGCTCGACGTCGATCCGAACGGCTAGCCCGGCGCGAAGGCGCTACAGTGGCGGCATGAAGCGATCCGCCGCGCCGCCTTCCCTCGCCGAGGCCGAGGAGCACTGCCTGGCCGGCCGGCTGGACGAGGCCGAGCAGGCGTGCTCGGCCGCGCTCGCGGCGACCCCGGATCATGCCGGCGCGCGGGAGCTGCTGGGCGTCATCCGCTGCCGCCGCGGCGATTTCGCCGCGGGGCTGGCCCACTTCGACGCGGCCCTCGCCGCGGCGGGCGCTTCCCACGAGCTGCTGGCCAACCGGGGCAACGCGCTCGCCAGCCTGGGCCGCCATGCCGAGGCGCTCGACAGCTACGACCGGGCGATGGTCCTGCGCGCGCCCGGCCCCCAATTGCTGAACAGCCGCGGCATGACGCTGCTCGCCCTGCGCCGCGGCGCCGAGGCGCTGGAAAGCTTCGAGGCGGCGCTGAGGCTGCGCCCCGGCAACGCCGGCCTGCTCGGCAACCGCGCCGGCGCGCTCGCGGCTCTCGGAAGCTACGAGCAGGCGCTCGCGGGTTACGGCGACGCGCTGCGCGCGAACCCGGGTGACGTCGGCGCGAAGAACAACCGCGGCAGGGTGCTGCGCGCGCTCTACAGGTTCGACGAGGCGCTCGCCGACTACGATGCGGCGCTCGCGTTGCGGCCGGACCATGTGGAATCGCACATCAACCGCGGCAACACCCTGCACGAGATGCAGCGCCTGGACGAAGCCGTGGCGAGCTACGACCGCGCGCTGGCGGTCGATCCGGACTGCGCCGATGCGCACGTGAACCGCGCGATGACGCTGCTCGCGCAGGGAGACCTCGAGACGGGATGGCGGGAGTACGAATGGCGATGGAAGCTGGGCGGGTTTCGCGGTTATCCGCGGTTCGGGGCGCCGCGCTGGGACGGCACGCAGGAGCTTCGCGGCAGGACCATCGTGCTGCACGGCGAGCAGGGCATGGGCGACGCGCTGCAATTCTGCCGGTATGCCGATGCCGTGCACAGGCGCGGCGCGGAAGTCGTGCTGCAGGTCGACCGCGGCCTCGCGCGCCTCATGCGCACGCTGCCCGGCGTGGCGAAGGTCGTCGCCTTCGGCGAGCCCCTGCCACGCCACGACTTCCACTGTCCGCTGCTCAGCCTGCCGCTTGCTTTCGGCACCACGCTGGGCGGCGTGCCCGCGCCGATCCCCTACCTGCACGCCGAGGCGGACAAGGTCGCGCAGTGGCGCCGCAGGCTGCCGCAGGGCGGCGGCCGGCGCATCGGGCTGGCGTGGTCAGGCAATCCCGAGCAGGGGCGCGACCGCCATCGCTCGATCCCGCTCGCGGCGCTGGAGCCGCTGTTCGCGCTGCCCGCGCAGTGGGTGAGCCTGCAGAAGGAGCTGCGCGCGGCGGACGCCGCCGCGGCCACGCGGCAACCGCGCCTTGCGCATTTCGGTGCGGAGCTCGCGGATTTCTCCGACACGGCGGCGCTCGCACAGTGCTGCGATCTCGTCATCGCGGTGAACTCTTCGGTCGCGCACCTGGCCGGCGCGCTGGGCAGGCCGCTGTGGGTGCTGCTGTCGTCCATCCCGGACTGGCGCTTCGTGCAGGGGCGCGACGACTGGGCGTGGTATCCCGCGGCGCGGCTGTTCCGGCAGGCGCAGCTCGGCGCCTGGGACGAAGTGATCGCTCGGCTCGTCGCGGCGCTGCGCGGCTGAGGCGGCGGACCTCAGCGCAGCGGCGCCCAGCGTCCCTGCGTCACCAGCGCGTCGACCTGGCGGCGCACGCAGCCCACCAGCGCGCGCGCCGAGCGCGTCACGGGACGCTGCGTGGAGGTGGCCACGACCAGCGAGCGCGTGAGCGCCGGCTCGACGATGGGCCATGCGCGGATGCGCCCGGCCTGGATCAGGCGGTGCGCGCCGGAATAGGACAGGATGGTGTAGCCCACGCCGCTTTCGACCAGGCTCAGCGTCGAGGGCATGGCGTCGATCTCGACCTGCACGTCGGGTGTGATGCCGATGCCGGCGAGCAGCTCGTCGACGAGCAGCCGCAGGCCGTGCGGGCGGCTCGGCAGCACGAGCGGAAAATCCGCGAGCCGCGCGGCGCGCACCGGCCCGTCGCCCGCGCGCGCCGGATCGCCCGCCGGGCCGAGCAGGAACAGCTCGTCGGTGAGCAGGGGCTCGGCGGCAAGCGCGCTGGTGCGCGGTGCGTTGTAGAGCACCGCCACGTCGATGCGCCCGGTGGTGAGCCATTCCAGCACGTGGCCGCTGAAACCCTCCATCACGCCCAGCGAGACCTGCGGGAACTCGCCGCGGAATTCGCGCACCAGGGACGCGGTCAGCACGGCGCCCACCGAGGGGGGCATGCCGATGACCACGCGGCCGGCCGGCACCGAGCCCAGCGCCTGGATGGCGCGGCGCGCGCCCGCGGTGGTTTCCAGCACGCCGCGTGCATGCTGCTCGAGCACGCGCCCGGCTTCGGTCAGCAGGATGCCGCGGCCGGTGCGCCGGTAGAGCTCGACGCCGAGCTCCTGCTCGAGGGCCTTGATCTGGCGGCTCAGCACCGGCTGCGCGATGCCCATGCGCTCGGCGGCGCGCGAGAACGAGCCGGTTTCCGCGACGGCGATGAAGGTTTCGAGTTGCCGCAGTTCCATTGCGGGTGGCCTGCCGCGTCCCCCGCGCGGGGCGGCGCCGGCTGCGGGTTTCCGGGACGGGCTCAAGTAAGATGCGGCATTCTACTCCAGCACCCGCGCGCTTCCCGCGCGCCGCCGACGATCGCCCGATGCCCGTGACGGCCCTGCAACCGGACATGGCAGCGCTGCTGCTGCTCGGCGTGGCCGCGGGCACCATCGGCGGCGTGGTCGGCTTCGGCTCCTCGGTCATCCTGATGCCCGTATTGACGCTGATGTTCGGCCCGCGCGAGGCGGTGCCGGTCATGGCCGTGGCCGCGCTGCTCGCCAACGCCTCGCGCGTGGCGGCATGGTGGCGCGAGATCGACTGGCGCGCGGTCGCGGCATATTCCGCGACCGGCGTGCCGGCGGCCGCGCTCGGCGCCTCGACCTTGCTCGTCGTCCCGCAGCGCCGCGTCGAGCTTTTCATGGGCCTGTTCTTCCTCGCGGTGATCCCGGCGCGGCGCTGGCTGGCCGCGCACGAGCTGCGCATCGGCCTGGCGCAGCTTGCCGTTGCCGGCGCCGCGGTCGGCTACGTGACCGGCCTGGTGGCCTCGACGGGGCCGATCAACGCGCCGTTCTTCCTCGCCTTCGGCCTGGTCAAGGGCGCGTACATCGGCACCGAGGCGCTCGGCTCGGCCGCCGTCTACTTCAGCAAGACGGCGGTGTTCCGCGGCTTCGGCGCGTTGCCGGCGGACGTCGCGGCGCGCGGGCTGCTGGTGGGCTGCTCGCTGATGGCCGGCACCTTCCTCGGCAAGCGGCTCGTGCTGCGGATCGAGCCGCAGCAGTTCCGCCTGCTGATCGAGGCGCTGCTGCTGGTATCGGGGCTGGCGATGCTGGCCGCGGCGTTCCTGGCGCAGTGACGGTTCCGGCGGATTGACTTCTCAGGCGGCGGCGAGTCTCGCCGCGAACTGAGGGTAGCTCTCGGCGATGTCGGCGCGGACGCTCACGCGTATCGCCGCGAGCGTTGCGGCATCGGGCAGCGCCGTGAAGGGCACCTGCGCGGCGCAGTCGAAATCGAAGCCGGTGTTGTCGCGGATTTCCTCGACGCTGTGGCCGGGGTGCACGGCTTCGAGCCGGAAGCGCCGCCTGCCGCGGTCGAAGGAGAACAGCCCGAGGCCGGTGAGCAGCGCGTGCGGCCCGCCGGGGCGGTAGACGCCGGGCGCGCTCGTGCCCGGCGCGCTGACGAAATCGACCTTCGGCACCATGACGCGGCGCGTGTGCTCCTCGCGGAACAGGATGACCCTGGGCACCAGGAAATACAGGTAAGCCGAGCCGAAGGAGCCGGGCCAGCGCACTTGCGAGCGCGGATAGCCGCCCGTGCCCACGAGATTGATGTTGGCTTCGCCGTCGATCTGGCCGCCTCCGAGGAAGAAGGCATCGATGCGTCCCTGTGCCGCGAGGTCGAAGAGCTCGACGCCACCGCTCGTGAAGAAATTGTTCTTCTGCGAGCCGAGCACGGTCACGCGCATGGCGCCCGCCGATTGCGCGCGCGCCAGCAGCGCGGCCGCGCCGGGGATGGGCGAGGACGCACCTACGGCCACGTGCGCGCAGCCGTGCAGCAGGCGGGCGATGACGGCGATCAGCAGCTCGGTGCCGCTGCAGGGGCTCATGCGGCGGCCTGCGCGCCGCCATCCCATTCCGCCAGGCAGCGCACGAGGCCGCCCGGCTCGCGGGCGGCCGCAAGGTAGCGGCGCATCGCCGCATCGTCGATGGGATAGCGATCGGCGAAGGCGAGCGGCCAGGCGCCACGCGGCGCGGCCGCGACGGCGTCCACGTAGATCGCCGGCAGCACGGCGCCGGCGCGGTCCGGGTCGTCGAGCAGGTCGCCGTCGACGATTTCCTCGACCGTGACGAGCGTGGTCTTCGCCGCGTGCGCCATCAGCAGGACCTCGCGCTCCCGGCCGATGAAGACGTTGCCCGTGCGGTCGGCGCAGCGCGCGTGGAACAGCGCCACGTCGGGGCGGATGGCGGGCAGGGCGACGATGGCATCGCCCGGCGCGAAGGGGTTGTCGATGACCTTCCAGTCGGGCCGGCTGCGCAGCAGGTCGGTGCCGAGAAGGCCGCGCAACGGGATGAAGGGCAGGCCCTTCTCGGCCGCCTGCAGCGCTGCATAGATCGCGGGGCAGGTGGCGTCCTTCATGTTCAGCCGGCCTTCCTTCAGCGCGGCGGTGAAGCAGGGCGCGGCACCGAACTCGCCGAAAGTCATGGCGGAAGTCTCCAGCGTCGCCACGGCGCCCGCACCGACGAGGATGTCGGCCTGCAGGCCTGAGGTCGGCACGCATACCAGGTGCAGGTCGCGCACGCCGCGGCGCACCAGCGCGCGCGTGGCGGCCATGGACACGCCGGAGCTGTCCTTCGGCACGGCGAGCAGCGCGCCGTCGGCTATGCCGGCGGCCAGGTCGTCGACCGATACCTGCCGTGTAGTGCCCATGAGGGGAATCGCAGCCGCATGACGGATCGCCGATTATGGCGCGGAAACCCGTGTCGCGTCTAACGGGCGGCGGCCGGCGTTCCCTGCAGCCATTGCAGGTCGACCTGGACCGCGGTCTTGTCGTCCGCGAGCCAGGCCTGCCCGTCCTGGATGGTGGCCTGCAGCTGCATGGTGCGGGCGGCGAGCGCGCCCAGCGCCTGCGTGGCGGCGAGCGGGAGATTCACCACGCGGAGCCTGTCGAGGCGCGCGAGGGCACCGCCGTTCTGCCGCCACCAGACGTCCGCCGCGCGGCCCCCGTAAGCATAGACGTGGACCGCCGCGGCACGCCCGCAAGCCTTGCGCAGCCGCTTTTCGTCCGGCAGGCCGACGTCGATCCATTCCTCGATGTCGCCGGTCAGGTCCCTGCGCCACAGGTCGGGTTCGTCCCCGGTGGAGAGCCCTGTGCCGAAGGCGAGCGCGTCGCCGGCGTGCAGCGCGAAGGCGAGCAGCCTGACCATCATGCGTTCGTCGGTCTCGGACGGATGGCGCGCGAGCGTCAGCGCATGGTCGCGGTAGTAGCCGCGGTCCATGTCGGCGATCTGCAGGCCGGCCTTGAAGATGGTGGACTTGAGGGCCATGCGGAGCCAGAGGATGGAAGCCGGGCATTACTTTCCCAGAAAGCGCCGGCGGCGTCGACAGCGGGCCGCTGTTGTGAAATAGTGGGCCGTTCGATCCGGGGAGGCGGCATGGATCCGAAGATTTTCGGCGCGGCGGTCGTCATGCTGGGGCTGCTGGCCCAGGGCGCGGCGGCCGCGGATGACGCGGCGGACCGTGCCAAGCTTGCGCGCCTGCGCGAGGAGGTCGCGGCGCTGATCGGCCCGGCGACCTGCTCGAACCTCGTGAACTGCCGCGTCGCCGCGCTCGGCGTCGATGCCTGCGGCAATCCGCTGGAATACGTCGCTTATTCGTGGCTTTCCACCGAGAAGGACGCGCTGGAGACCAAGGTCGCCGAGTACAACTTCCTGCAGGAGGACGTGCAGAGGAAGAGCGGATCGCTGCCGCCCTGCGCCGACCGGCCGCAGCCCGTGCCGGCGTGCGTGAACAGGCGCTGCGTGATAAAGCCGTGACGGTCCTCAGGGAAAAGACGTAACGGCGTGACTGTCGCAAATAAAAATCCCGCGGGCTCGCGCCTCGCGGGATTTTCGTTACGTATGGCCTGAGGATCCGGTTTTGAGGTTTTTCCCGACCCTCGTCCCCTGCTCCTCGTCCCTCTCGTGCCGCTACAGCAGCGGCACGAGAAGCAGCGCCACGATGTTGATGATCTTGATCAGCGGGTTCACCGCGGGGCCGGCGGTGTCCTTGTAGGGGTCACCCACGGTGTCGCCGGTCACCGCCGCCTTGTGCGCGTCGGAGCCCTTGCCGCCGTAGTTGCCGTCCTCGATGTATTTCTTGGCGTTGTCCCATGCGCCGCCGCCGGTGGTCATCGAGATGGCGACGAACAGCCCGGTGACGATGGTGCCGATCAGCAGGCCGCCGAGCGCGCGCACGCCGGCACCGGGTCCCATGAGCCAGTTCATGCCGACTGCCACGACCACCGGCACCAGCACGGGAAGCAGCGACGGAATCAGCATTTCCTTGATCGCCGCGCGCGTCAGCATGTCGACCGCCCGGGAATAATCGGGCTTGGCGGTGCCTTCCATGATGCCCTTGATCTCGCGGAACTGGCGGCGCACCTCGTTGACCACCGAGCCGGCCGCACGGCCGACGGCTTCCATGGCCATGGCGCCGAACAGGTAGGGCACCAGCCCGCCGATGAACAGGCCGATGATGACCGCCGGATCGGACAGCGAGAAGGCCTGCAGCTTGCCCGAGGCCTCGAGGTTGTGCGTGTAGTCCGCGAACAGCACCAGTGCGGCGAGGCCGGCGGATCCGATCGCGTAGCCCTTGGTCACGGCCTTGGTGGTGTTGCCCACCGCGTCCAGCGGGTCCGTGATGTCGCGGATCTTCGAAGGCAGCTCGGCCATCTCTGCGATGCCGCCGGCGTTGTCGGTGATCGGGCCGTAGGCGTCCAGCGCGACGATCATGCCGGTCATGGACAGCATGGCGGTCGCCGCGATGGCGATGCCGTAGAGGCCGGCAAACGCGTACGACGCCCAGATGGCCGCGCACACGGCCAGCACCGGCAGCGCGGTGGACTTCATCGATACGCCCAGGCCGGCGATGATGTTGGTGGCATGCCCGGTCTGCGAGGCCGCGGCCACGTGGCGCACGGGCGAATACTCGGTCGCCGTGTAGTACTCGGTGATGACGACCATCAGCGCGGTGAGCACCAGGCCGACCAGCGAAGCGCCGAACAGCCTGCCGGCGCCGAGCGGGCTGTCGGCCATCATGTTGCTGGTGATGAACCAGAAGGCGATCGCCGCGAGGACGCCGGACACGATCACGCCCTTGTACAGCGCGTTCATGATCTTGCCGCCTTCCTTCGCCTTCACGAAGAAGGTGCCGATGATGGAGGCGATGATGGACGCGCCGCCGAGCACCAGCGGGTAGAGCACGCCGTTGACGCCGACCTTGTCGGCCATCAGGCCGCCGAGCAGCATGGTCGCGACGATGGTCACCGCGTAGGTCTCGAACAGGTCGGCCGCCATGCCGGCGCAATCGCCGACGTTGTCGCCGACGTTGTCGGCGATGACCGCGGGGTTGCGCGGGTCGTCCTCGGGGATGCCGGCCTCGACCTTGCCGACGAGGTCCGCGCCGACGTCTGCGCCCTTCGTGAAGATGCCGCCGCCCAGGCGCGCAAAAATCGAGATCAGCGAGGAGCCGAAGGCCAGGCCGACGAGCGCGTGCAGCGCCTTGGGAGGCTCGACGACGTGCAGCAGGAAGCCGTAGTAGCCCGCCACGCCGAGCAGGCCGAGCCCGACCACCAGCATGCCGGTGATGGCGCCGCCGCGGAAAGCCACGGCCAGTGCGGCATTCATGCCGTTGTTCGCGGCTTCGGCCGTGCGCACGTTCGCGCGCACCGAGACATTCATGCCGATGTAGCCGGTGGCGCCCGAGAGCACCGCGCCGACCAGGAAGCCCAGCGCGGAGAACCAGTCGAGGCCGATGCCGAGGATGACGAACAGCACCGCGCCCACGATCGCGATCGTGGTGTACTGCCGGTTGAGGTAGGCCTTGGCCCCCTGCTGCACGGCGGCCGCGATTTCCTGCATGCGGGCGTTGCCGGCCGGCCGGCCCAGGATCCACTGGGTCGAGATCCACCCATAAGCGATCGCGATGATCGCGCACACGAGCGCGAAGATCAGCGCAGATGACATGAAACCTCCCTAGTCAATTCACGACGGGCCGAGATGGGCCGGCCCCGTAACCCTTGTCATTCGCGCCGTGCCCGTGGGGTATGGGCGGCGACGCTGGCGCCCGGGGCACGGAACCCCGCGGCGGCAACGCGCGATTCTAACTGATTTTGCTGGCGAAAACGGAGGAAATGCGGGTCCTCAGACCTTGAACTCGGGGAGTTTGCGGGGCACCGGCGCATTCTTCAGGGTCACGTACTGCGGCAGGCCGTCGCGGAAAGGCGGATAGTCCTCGCCGAGGATCAGCGGCTCGAGGTAGCGCCGGCACTTTCCGGTGATGCCGAAGCCGTCGTCGCTGATGTAGTCGCGCGGCAGCTTCTTCTCGACGTTGGCCACGTCGTCGAGGCTGGCCACGCCCACGGTCCATTTGTACGGCTTGTTCGACTTGCGCACGATGGTCGGCATGACGGCGTTGCGGCCCTTGAGCGCGAGCTCGACGGCGGCCTTGCCCACCGCATAGGCCTGCGCGACGTCGGTCTTCGAGGCGATGTGGCGGGCGGCGCGCTGCAGGTAGTCGGCCACGCCGTAGTGGTACTTGAGCTTGAGGCCTTCCTTGACGACGCCGGCGATCACCGGCGCGACGCCGCCGAGCTGCGCATGGCCGAAGGCGTCCCGCGTGCCCTGGTCGGCCAGGAACCTGCCTTCGCCGTCGCGCACGCCCTCCGACACCACGATGGAGCAGTAGCCGTAGCGCCTGACCAGCGCATCCACGCGTCCGAGGAACTGCGCGCGGTCGAAGGCGATCTCCGGGAACAGGATCATGATCGGCAGCTCCCCGGGCTTTCCGGCGAGCCCGCCGGCCGCGGCGATCCAGCCCGCGTGCCGGCCCATGACCTCGAGGATGAACACCTTGGTGGAGGTCTTGGCCATGGAAGCGACGTCGAAGCTCGCCTCGCGCGTGGACACCGCGACGTACTTGGCCACCGACCCGAAGCCGGGGCAGCAGTCGGTGATGGGCAGATCGTTGTCCACGGTCTTGGGCACGTGGATGGCCTGGATGGGGTAGCCCAGGGATTCCGACAGGCGCGAGACCTTCAGGCAGGTATCGGCCGAATCGCCGCCGCCGTTGTAGAAGAAATAGCCGATGTCGTGCGCCCTGAACACCTCGATGAGGCGCTCGTATTGCGCGCGGCTTTCCTGCAGGCCCTTGAGCTTGTAGCGGCACGAGCCGAACGCGCCTGCGGGCGTGTGGCGCAGCGCTGCGATGGCGCGCGCCGGCTCCCTGCTGGTGTCGATGAGGTCCTCGGTGAGCGCACCGATGATGCCGTTGCGTCCGGCGTAGACCCTGCCGATCTTCGCCTTGTGCCTGCGGGCGGTCTCGATGACCCCGGCGGCGGAGGCATTGATGACGGCGGTCACGCCGCCGGATTGCGCGTAGAAGGCGTTCATTTTCCTGTTCATGATGAATCTCCGGAAGATCATTCACCACGGAGGACACGGAGAACACGGAAGAAAACCGAGACAGGAGAAAATGTGATCGGGTATCGATGGAGTGCCGGACGCCGCAACGGCAGCTGCTGCTGATCGCAATTCGATCGATCCATCCCGATATTTTTGTCTTTGCTTTCCTCCGTGTTCCCCGTGTCCTCCGTGGTTCCCGTGCTTACCTCAGCGCGGCGAAAATGCGGTCGCGGATGGATTCCATGGATCCCACGCCGGCGACCTTCACGTATTTCGGTGCGCCCGGCGCGCCGCTGCTTGCCCAGTCCGAGTAGTAGGCCACCAGCGGCTTGGTCTGCGAATGGTAGACCTCGAGGCGCTTCTTGACGGTCTCCTCCTTGTCGTCGTCGCGCTGCACGAGGGCCTCGCCGGTCACGTCGTCCCTGCCCGCGACCCCGGGCGGGTTGAACAGCACGTGGTAGGTGCGCCCGGAGGCCGGATGCACGCGCCGGCCGGACAGGCGCTTGACGATTTCCGCATCGTCGACGTCGATCTCGACCACGTGGTCTAGCATCACGCCGGCGCTCTTCATCGCGTCGGCCTGCGGGATGGTGCGCGGGAAGCCGTCGAACAGGAAGCCGCGCTCGGCGTCAGGCTGGCGTATGCGCTCCTTGACCAGGCCGATGATGACGTCGTCTGGCACGAGCGCGCCGGCGTCCATGAATTTCTTCGCCTGCAGGCCGAGCGGCGCGCCCGCCTTGATGGCTGCGCGCAGCATGTCGCCGGTGGAAATCTGCGGGATGCCGAATTTCTCGACGATGTAGGCGGCCTGGGTGCCTTTGCCGGCGCCGGGCGCACCGAGAAGGATGAGTCGCATGGTTCTCCTGTCCCTGTATGGGGTCCCTCGAGCGGGGCCGGTCCGCCGTCTTTTGCGGTCGCGGCGGGCTTTTCAGCCGGGATTATACGGACTCGTCAGCGCGCGGCCGAGAAGGCGCGGCGCATTTTTTCCAGGTCCTCGGGCGTGTCCACGCCAGGCTCGGGCGCAGCGTCCGTGACGGCGACGCTGATGCGGTGGCCGTGCCACAGCGCGCGCAGCTGCTCCAGCGACTCGAAGCGTTCGGTCGCCGCGGGTGCGAGCGACGAGTAGATCTTCAGGAAGCCGCAGCGGTAGGCGTACAGCCCGAGGTGGCGGTAGGCGGGCAGGCCCGCGGGCAGCCGTGAGCGGTCGGCCCTGAATGCGTCGCGCGCGAAGGGGATCGGCGCACGCGAGAAATAGGCCGCGTAGCCGTCCTTGTCGAGCACGACCTTGACGGCGTTCGGGTCGAACATCTCCTCGGCCGAGTGGATCGGGTGGCAGGCCGTCGCGATCGCGGCATCGGCGTGCGCGTCGAGCTGCTGCGCCACTGCGCGGATCAGCGCCGCGGGGATGCGCGGCTCGTCGCCCTGCACGTTGACCACGATGCGCCCGTCGGGCCAGCCGCGCGCAGCCGCGACTTCGGCGATGCGGTCGGTGCCGGAGGCGTGGTCCGGCCGCGTCATCGTCGCCTCGTGGCCATGGGCGCGGACCGCCTCGGCGATGCGTGCATCGTCGGTCGCCACGATGACGGCCTGCGCCCCGGATTCACGGGCGCGTTCGGCGACGTGCACGACCATCGGCCTGCCGGCGATGTCGGCGAGCGGCTTGCCGGGCAGGCGCGAGGAGGCATAACGCGCGGGAATGACGACGACGAATTCCATGGTGAACGGCGATGAGGGGACGGTGATCGGGTATGGCGCCGGAACCGTTCGCCGCCTATGGGCAAAGCCCGGTACCCGGCGAAGTCGGGCACCGGTTGCCGTTCACTCAGACTTCCTCTTCCGGGGGAAGCTTGCGCGCCTCGTCCTCGAGCATCACCGGGATGCCGTCGCGGATCGGATAGCCGAGCCGGTCCACCTTGCAGACGAGTTCCGCCTGCGCCTTGCGGTACAGCAGCGGCCCCTTGCACAGCGGGCAGACCAGGATGTCGAGCAGCTTAGGGTCCATGGGCTCCTAGTTTCTCGAGGACGAGCCGGCCAAGCGCGGCGTCCACGCGCGCACTGACCGGCAGCATCCAGTGATTCCCGCGCGCGAAGTGCCGGCATTTTATCGCATCCTTCTCGGTCATGACGATCGCGTCCGCGCCGGGGAAGTCGAGCTCGCCGGGCGCGAACGCATGATGGTCGGGAAAGGAATGCTCCACGGCGTCGACGCCGAGCGCGCGCAGCTGGCCGAAAAAGCGCGCGGGATTGCCGATGCCCGCGACCGCGTGCACGCGCTCGCCGCGGAATTCGCCGGCCTGCCTCCGCCGCTGCGGATCCAGCAGATTGCGGAAGGCCGCGCCTTCGAGCGACATCGCGAAGGCGCGCGCGCGCGCCGGCAGGGCGACGCCGTCACCTGTCACCACCACGGCGTCGACTTCCCGCAGGCGGGACGCGCTTTCCCGCAGCGGGCCGGCCGGCAGCGGCAGCCCGTTGCCGTTGCCGCGCAGGCCGTCGACCACGGCGATCTCGACGTCGCGCTGCAGGCCGTAGTGCTGCAGCCCGTCGTCGCAGACGACGACGTCGCAGCCGGGGTGCGCGGCGAGCAGCGCGCGTGCGGCCGCCGCGCGGTCGCGCCCGACCCAGACCGGGCAGCGGCCGCGCTGCGCGAGCAGCGCGGGCTCGTCCCCGGTGTCCGCCGCGGAGGACGCCGAGGCCTGCATGACGCGGCCGGTTCCACCGTAGCCGCGGCTCACGATGCCGGGGTTGCGGCCCTGCGCCGCGAGGTAGTCGCACAGCCAGAGCACCAGCGGGGTTTTCCCGGTGCCGCCGGCGGCGATGTTGCCCACGACCACGACCGGCACGGGCAGCCGGACGCGGGGCAGCAGGCCGGCGCGATACAGCGCGCGGCGCAACGCCGAGACCGCGGCGAACAGCGCCGCAGCCGGCAGCAGCAGCACCGACAGCCAGGAAAGGCGGTACCAGTGGCGATCGACGAAGCTCAAGTCGCCTGTCTCCCCGCGAGGCCCTGCACGCGGGCGGTCGCGATGCGCCTCGCGCGCTAGCGCCGCTGCTGCTGGGTCGTGAAAGTGATCTTGCCGTAGCCCGCGATGCGCGCCGCTTCCATGACGTTGATCACGGACTGGTGCGTGGCGTTGGCATCGGCGTTGATGATGACCACGGGATCGGCGTTGCCCGCCGCTGCGCGCTGCAGCTCGGTGGCCAGGGCCTCGGGCGTGGTGAACGCCACCGCGGTGCGGTTGACCATGTACTGGCCCGCGGAAGACACGCCGACGTTGATCTGGTTGGGCCGGTCCGCCGGCCTGGATGCGTCTGCCGTGGGCAGGTTGATCTGCATCTCGGAGTAGCGCGAATACGTGGTCGTCACGGCCAGGAAGATCACGATGACGATGAGCACGTCGATGAAGGGGACCAGGTTGATCTCCGGGTCCTCCCTGAACGAGCCGCGGCGGAAGTTCATCCGTGGCCCCGGTCAGGCCTGGCGCTGGCCGTGGATGATCTCGACCAGCTTGACGGCCTGCAGCTCCATCTCGACGACCAGCGAATCGGCGCGCGCGCGGAAATGCCGGTAGAACACCAGGCTCGGCACCGCGACGATGATGCCGAAGGCGGCGTTATACAGCGCGATGGAGATGCCATGCGCGAGCTGGGCCGGATTGGCCATTCCCGAGGGACCTTGCGAGCCGAAGATCTCGATCATGCCGACGATGGTGCCGAGCAGCCCGAGCAGCGGGGACATCGTGGCGATGGTGCCCAGCGTGGTGAGGAAGCGGCCGAGCTCGTGGGCCACCGCGCGCCCGGCTTCCTCGATGGATTCCTTCATGATTTCGCGCGAGCTGCCGGCGTCCTTGAGCGCCGCGGCGAAGATGCGCCCGAGCATGGAACCCTGCACGAGGCGGCCGAGCATGTCGCCCGAGACGTTCTTCTGGCGATATTCCTGCACCACGCGCGCCAGCAGGTCGCGCGGCGCGACCAGCTCCTTGCGCAGGCTGTAGAAGCGCTCGCCGATGATGCCCAGCGCGACGATGGAGCACAGGATCAGGGGGTAGATGGGCCATCCCGCAGCTTCTATGATGTGTAGCAAGACCGGCTCCGCGGTGTCGAAAAAACCGCGCCACTTTAGCCTGCATCGATATGCGCGGCAAGCCAAACGGTAAGAAGGCGGCGCATCTTGACAGGCGTCGGCGTGCGCAATCTAACGCTGCGATTTTGTCCACAAACTTTGTGGATAACTGTGTGTACAGTTTGTACAAAGAAAAGGTAAGTCGGTTTTTCGTAAGCATTTTTCTCTTTTCGACCAAAAAATGCGCGTGGATTTAATGCATGCAAGTCAATCACTTGCAAAATCGCCCCGCATGGTTATGCGGGTTTCCGGGCGGTCGCTTTGCGGTTCGGTGACAATTGTGGATGAAGGGGACGGCAGTGACGCCGCTTGTCAAGTGCGGCGGATGCGCGCCCCGGACGGGGAGGATCGCCATGTCGCGTGCCCGGCCTGAGGACGCTGCGGCGGCAGCCATATCGGTGGCCGACCTGAACCGCCGCGCGCGCGAATTCATCGAGGCGGGCTTCCCGCTGCTGTGGGTGGCCGGGGAGATTTCCAACTTCACGCGTGCGGCCTCCGGGCATTGCTACTTCTCGCTGAAGGACGCCACGGCCCAGGTGCGCTGCGTGTATTTCCGGCACAGGTCCGCAGCCCTCGACTGGAAGCCGGAGAACGGCATGCAGGTCGAGGTGCGCGCGGTGCCGACGCTGTACGAGGCGCGCGGCGAATTCCAGCTCACGGTCGAGACCATGCGCCGCTCCGGCGCCGGGGCGCTGTACGCGGCCTTCGCGAGGCTGAAGGCGAAGCTCGAGCAGGAGGGCCTGTTCGAGCCGTCGCGCCGGCGCCCGCTGCCGGCGTTCGCACGCTCGGTGGGCGTGGTCACCTCGCCCCAGGCGGCGGCGCTGCGCGACGTGCTGACCACGCTGGCGCGGCGCATGCCCTCCATGCGCGTGGTGATCTATCCCGCGCCGGTGCAGGGCGAGGGTGCCGCGGACAAGATCGCCCGGGCCGTGCGCGCGGCCTCGGCGCGCGCCGAGGTCGACGTGCTGATCGTCTGCCGCGGCGGAGGCAGCATCGAGGACTTGTGGGCCTTCAACGAGGAAGTCGTGGCGCGCGCGCTGGCCGACTGCGCGGTCCCCGTGGTGAGCGGCGTGGGCCACGAAACCGATTTCACGATCGCCGATTTCGTCGCCGACGCGCGCGCGCCCACGCCGACGGCGGCAGCCGAGCTGGTCAGCCCGCGCCGCGACGAGCTGCTGGCGCGCCTGGCCGCGCTGGGTTCCCGGCTGGCACGCGAGATGGCGCGCGCGCTCGGCGCGCGCATGCAGCATGTCGACCATCTCGGCAGGCGCCTGGTGCATCCCGGCGCGCGCATTGCGGGGGAGGTGCGCCAGCTGGCCCAGCTCGCCGGCAGGCTGCGTGCGGCCGCCACGCATGGGACCCGCGCATGGGCGTGGCGTCTCGGCGCGGTTGCGCAAAGGCTCGCCGGCGCGCGGCCGGATGTCGGCGCGCAAGCCGCGCAGCTCGTGCAGCTGCGCCTGGATCTGCGGCGCGCCATGGCACGCGATCTCGAGCGGCGCGCCTCGGGCCTGTCCGGCCTCGCGGCGCAGCTTGCGCACCTGAACCCGCAGGCCGTGCTGGAGCGCGGCTACAGCATCGTGCAGACCGCCGACGGCCGCATCGTGCGCGCGGCCGATGCCCTCGCGGCCGGCGCGGCCCTGCGCCTGAGGTTCGCGCGCGGCGCGGCGAGCGCGCGCGTCGAGAATATCGAAATTCCGCAGGAGTAATGGCAATGTCACGGTCGCTGGGCTATCGTAGTGCCCGGCCACCGATGCAAGGCTTGCGGCGCGGGAACCCGCGGCGCGCGCGGGGCGCGCCGGCCCGGCCGCCTCCGTCCCACCACACATATCGAGGAGAAAACATGATCGCAGCAAGGAAACTCGTGGCGCTGTGCGTCTTCGCGCTCTGCGCCTGCCTGTCGCTCGAGGCCGGCGCCCAGCTCGCGGACAAGAAGGTGCTGACGCTCGACGGCGCGAGGAAGGTCGCCGCCGCGGCGGAGGCCGAGGCGAAGAAGAACAACTGGAACGTGGTCATCGTCATCGTCGACGACGGCGGCAACCTGCTCTACCTGCAGCGCATCGACGGCACGCAGATCGGCAGCATCGAGGTCGCCATCCAGAAGGCGCGTACCGCCCAGGCGTTCAAGCGGCCGACCAAGGTCTTCGAGGACGCGATCGCCGGCGGCCGCACGGCGCTGGTCGCCCTGCACGGCGCGCTGCCGCTCGAAGGCGGCCTGCCGATCATCGTCGGGGGGCAGCTGGTCGGCGCCATCGGCGTGAGCGGCGTGAAGTCCGCCGAGGACGGGCAGATCGCCAAGGCCGGCGTGGACGCGCTCGGCAACTGAGCCGGGTCGCGAAAGCTAGGCCCGGACGGCTTGCGTCCCGATGCGGGGCGCAAGCCATGCCTCGACCTGCTCCTGCAGGTCCGGGGCGAGGCAGTCGAACTGCCGCGCATCCGGCATCGCCCGCAGCCACGTGAGCTGGCGCTTGGCGAGCTGGCGCGTGGCCGCGATGCCTTTTTCCCGCAGCCCCGACAACGGGAATTGCCCGTCCAGGTACTGCCACGCCTGCCGGTAGCCGACGCAGCGCATCGAGGGCAGGTCGGGCCTGAGCACGTACTCCTCGCGCAGCCTGCGCACCTCGTCGATCAGGCCGAGCTCCAGCATTTCCTCGAAGCGTGCCGCGATGCGCTCGTGCAGCTTGCTGCGATCCGCGGGCAGCAGCGCCATGGGGACGAGCCGGTAGGGCAGGTCCGCCGGCCCGCGCTCCGCGATGAGATCCGACATGGCACGGCCCGTCAGGTAAAAGATTTCCATGGCGCGCTGGATGCGCTGGGAGTCGTTCGGGTCGAGGCGGGCCGCCGTCTGCGGGTCGACGCGCCCGAGCTCGCGGTGCAGCGCCGGCCAGCCGGCCTCGGCCGCCATGCCGTCGATCACCGCGCGCGCGGCGGCGTCGGCTTCCGGCAGGTCGGCCAGGCCCTCGCGCAGAGCCTTGAAGTAAAGCATCGTGCCGCCGACGAGCAGGGGCACGCGCCCGCGTGCGCAGATGTCGCGCATGAGCCCGAGCGCGTCCTCGCGGAAGCGCGCGGCCGAGTAGCGCTCGTTGGGCTCGATGACGTCGACCATGTGGTGGGGAAAGCGCAGCCGCGTCGCTAGGTCGGGCTTGGCGGTGCCGATGTCCATGTGGCGGTAGACCTGGGCGGAATCCACGCTGACGATCTCGACGGGAAAGCGCCGCGCGAGCTCGAGCGCCACGCCCGTCTTGCCGCTGGCGGTGGGACCCATGAGCAGGATCGCCGGTGGGCGATCCTGCGAGTCTCGAGTGCTGAGGGCTGAGTGCTGAGTGGCAGTCAAGGTATGGACCGGGTTTATCCTTTACATCGTAAACCGGGTAAATGGTTGACGGTCATGTGCAGGAGCATGGGGCATCGAAGGAGGTGCGCCATGCCATGGCTGGAGACCGATGTGATCAAGGAGCGAAC
>DASUFB010000051.1:0-48469 GCA_036274775.1 Burkholderiales bacterium
CCGGCGAGCGCCTGCTCCATGCCGAAGTTGGTCATCAGCGTGCCGACCACGCCCCCTGCCAGCAACTTGCGCCGCTTGCGAAAGCGCGCGATGACGTAGAGCAGCTGGTCTCCGTCGTAGATCCTGCCCTGCGCATCGGCCATGGTCAGGCGGTCGCCGTCGCCGTCGAGCGCCACGCCGAGGTGTGCCCGGTTCGCCCTGACGGCCCCTGCCAGCGCGTCCGGGTGCGTCGCCCCGACCCCCTGGTTGATGTTGATGCCGTCGGGCTGCACGCCGATCGGGAAGACCTCGGCCCCGAGCTCGTGGAAGACGTGCGTTGCGACGTGATAGGTGGCGCCGTGGGCGCAATCCACCACCAGCCTGAGGCCGCGCAGGTCCAGGCTCGTCGGGAAGGTGCTCTTGCAGAACTCGATATAGCGCCCCGCGGCATCGTTGAGCCGCCGGGCCCTGCCGAGGCTCGCCGAGGGCATGACGTCGAGCGGCTGGTCCAGCCTGGACTCGATGGCATGCTCCACCGAGTCGGGCAGCTTGTTGCCGTCGGCCGAGAAGAACTTGATGCCGTTGTCCTCGAACGGGTTGTGCGAGGCCGAAATCACGATGCCCGCCTGCAGCCGCAGCGCGCGCGTGAGATAGGCGACTGCGGGCGTGGGCATCGGCCCCGCCAGGTAGATGTCGACGCCGGCTGCCGACAGGCCCGCCTGCAGGGCGGACTCCAGCATGTAGCCCGAGATGCGGGTGTCCTTGCCGATCACGACTGCCGCGTGCTCGCCGGCCGGCAGCTTCCTGCCCGCGGCGAGTACCCTGCCGGCCGCGTGGCCCAGGCGCATCACGAAATCCGGCGTGATGGGCGAAACGCCGACGCGGCCGCGGATGCCGTCGGTACCGAAATATTTCCTGGTCTTCTTCATGTCGGTGGAACGAAATCCGGATCGTCTACCGCTCGCCATACCAGCAGCGCGTCGCGCGTGGCAGCCACGTCATGGACGCGCACGATCGAGGCACCGCGCTGCACCGCCAGCAGGGCCGCCGCCGTGCTCGCATGGATGCGATCCGCCGCCTCGCGCCCGGCGATTCTACCCAATAGGCTCTTGCGCGACAGTCCCGCCAGCACGGGAAAGCCGAGGGCGCGCAGCCGCGGCAGCGCGCGGACGAGCTCGAGGTTGTGCTGCGTCGTCTTGCCGAAGCCGAACCCGGGGTCGACCACGATGCGCTCCGCGGCAATGCCCGCGGCCACGGCGGCCCGGGCCCTCGCCTCGAGGAAGCCGCAGACTTCGCCGGCGACGTCCGCGTACTTCGGCTCCCGCTGCATGGTGCGCGGCTCGCCCTGCATGTGCATCAGGCACACCGCCGCCTGCGACGCGGCCACGGCATCGAGCGCACCTTCGGCACCGAGGGCGGTGATGTCGTTGATCATCGCGGCGCCCGCGCCGATCACCGCACGCATGACACCGGGCTTGCAGGTGTCCACGGACACCGGCACGGCCAGCGCAGACAGCCGCTCCAGCACCGGCATGACCCGGCGCAGCTCCTCGCCCTCCGGGACCGGCTGCGCCCCGGGCCGCGAGGATTCACCGCCGACGTCGAGGATGTCCGCCCCCTCTTCCACGAGCCGGCGGGCATGCGCCAGCGCGGCATCCGGGTCCAGCCAGCGCCCGCCGTCGGAAAACGAGTCGGGGGTAACGTTGAGGACCCCCATGATCAGCGGGCGGTCGAGCGGCAGGCGAAAGCGGCCGGCGTGCAGCGCCGCGTGCGGCGCGAGGCGCGAGGCGTGAGGCGCGTTCATCGGCTTCATCCTGAAACAAAAGGGGTGAGGCTTTGAGTCCTCACCCCTAGATGGCTGGTCGTACGCTGCCGCGGGACTGGGGGCTCTTCGATGCCCGTCGCCTCACGCTTCCTGCGCCGGCGTGGTGGTGGCCGCGGGCGCGGGCGCGCTGCCCTGCGCGGGGGGCGCCGGAGGCGCGCTCGAAGCCGTGGACTTCGGCGGTCGCGGCGGCCGGCCTTCCATGATGTCGCCGATCTGGTCCGAGTCTATGGTCTCCCAGTCCATCAGCGCCTTGGCCATGGCCTCGACCTTGTCGCTGTTGTCCTCGATCAGCTTGCGCGCGAGCCCGTACTGCGCGTCGATGATGCGGCGGATCTCGGCGTCGACCTGCTGCATGGTCGCCTCGGACACGTTCTTGTGCGTGGTGATCGAGCGGCCGAGGAAGACCTCGCCCTCGTTCTCGCCGTACACCATGGGGCCGAGCTCGTCGCTCATGCCCCACTGCGTGACCATGCGCCGCGCCATCTCGGTGGCGCGCTCGAAGTCGTTGGAGGCGCCCGTGGTCATCTGCTTCATGAACACCTCCTCGGCGATGCGCCCGCCGAACAGCACGGAGATGTTCTGCAGGATCTGCTCGCGGTCCATGCTGTAGCGGTCTTCCTGGGGCAGCTGCATGGTCACGCCCAGCGCGCGCCCGCGCGGGATGATGGTGACCTTGTGCACCGGATCGGTCCGCGGCAGCAGCCGCGCCACGACGGCGTGGCCGGACTCGTGGTAGGCGGTGTTGCGCCGCTCGTGCTCGGGCATGACCATGGACTTGCGCTCGGCGCCCATCATGATCTTGTCCTTGGCACGCTCGAAGTCGTCCATGTCGACCAGGCGCTTGTTGCCGCGCGCGGCGAACAGCGCCGCCTCGTTCACGAGGTTGGCGAGATCCGCGCCGGAGAAGCCGGGCGTGCCGCGCGCGAGGATGTCCGGGCGCACGTCGGGAGCTGCCGGCACCTTGCGCATGTGCACCATGAGGATCTGCTCGCGGCCGCGGATGTCGGGCAGCGGCACCACCACCTGGCGGTCGAAGCGTCCGGGGCGCAGCAGCGCCGGGTCCAGCACGTCGGGACGGTTGGTCGCGGCGATGACGATGACGCCCGCCCCGGTCTCGAAGCCGTCCATCTCGACGAGCAGCTGGTTCAGCGTCTGCTCGCGCTCGTCGTTGCCGCCGCCCAGGCCCGCGCCACGCTGGCGGCCGACGGCGTCGATCTCGTCGATGAACACGATGCAGGGCGCGTGCTTCTTGGCCTGCTCGAACATGTCGCGCACGCGCGCCGCGCCCACGCCGACGAACATTTCGACGAAGTCGGAGCCCGAGATCGAGAAGAACGGCACCTTGGCCTCGCCGGCGATGGCGCGCGCCAGCAGCGTCTTGCCGGTGCCGGGCGAGCCGACCATGAGCACGCCGCGCGGGATGCGGCCGCCGAGCTTCTGGAACTTGCCCGGGTCGCGCAGGAAGTCCACCAGCTCCGAGACCTCCTCCTTGGCCTCCTCGCAGCCGGCGACGTCGGCGAAGGTGACCGGGTTGGTCGACTCGTCGAGCATGCGCGCGCGGCTCTTGCCGAACGAGAAGGCGCCGCCGCGTCCGCCGCCCTGCATCTGCCGCATGAAGAATATCCAGACGCCGATCAGCAGCAGCATCGGGAACCAGGACACGAAGATGTTCATCAGCAGCGAAGGCTCCTCCTCGGGCTTCGCCTCGATGATGACGCCGGCCTTGAGAAGGTCGGACACCAGCCACGGGTCGGACGGCGCATAGGTCGTGAACTTCGAGCCGTTGCTCTTCACGCCCTTCAGCACCCGGCCCTCGATGGTGACCTTGGCGATGTTGCCCTGCTTCACCTCCTCGATGAACTGGGAATATTCCATCGAGGTGGCCTGCTGCTGGCGCGCGCTGAATTGGTTGAATACCGTCATCAGCACCAGTGCGATGACCAGCCAGATCGCCACGTTCTTGATCAGATTGTTCAAGATGTCTCCTTGCCGCGGCGGGAGGCCGCTGCCGTCGCGTCGCGCGTCCCGCCTTCTGCCCTCGTTAGACCCATTCTAATCCGATTCCTCGCGCTGCGACGGCTGTGCTGCGCTGCGCCCCGTCGGACGCAGGCCCCGCGCCAGCAGGTAGAACTCGCTGGACCGGTCCCGGGAGGCCTTCGGCTTGCGCACCGCGACCGACGCGAACGCCGCGCCGAGCTGCCTGCGGAACTCGTCCAGGCCCGAGCCCTGGAACACCTTCACCAGCAGGTCGCCGCCGGGCTTGAGCTGGCGCTGCGCGAAATCCAGTGCCAGTTCGGCCAGCCCGATGGAGCGGGCCTGGTCGACCAGCCCGACCCCGCTGATATTGGGCGCCATGTCCGAAACCACAAGATCGACCGGCTTGCCGCCGGTCAGTTCCGCCATGGCGCGCAGCGTGGCTTCTTCCGCGAAGTCGCCGCGCAGCGCCGTTACGCCGTGCAGCGGCTGCATCTCGAGCAGGTCGACCGCGATGACCCGCCCCTTCGGCCCCACCAGCGGCGCCAGCACCTGCGACCAGCCGCCCGGGGCAGCGCCGAGGTCGACGACCGTCATGCCGGCCCGCACCAGCCTGTCGCGCCCGATGATTTCCTGCAGCTTGAAGGCCGCGCGCGAGCGCCAGCCCTCCTGCTTCGCGCGCTTCACGTAGGCGTCGGTCACGTGCTCGTGCATCCACGCCTTGCTGGTCCTGGTCCTGGCCATCGCCTAGAATGCCCGCAGGAGGAAATCGGCTTGCCGCTGCAACTTTCGCCCGCCGAACGCCAGGCGCTCAAGGCCCGCGCCCACGCGCTCGAGCCTGCCGTGCTCGTCGGCGGCGACGGCCTCACCGAGGCGGTCACCGCGGAGATCGAGCGCAGCCTGGCCGCCCACGAACTCGTCAAGATCCGCGTCGCGGGCGAAGACCGCGCGGCCCGCGAGGACATCTTCCGCAGCGTCTGCGAGCGGGTCGGTGCCGCACCGGTGCAGCACATCGGCAAGGTCCTGGTCCTTTATCGCCCCGCACCGGCCGCCTCGGAAAAGTCCGCGGCTCCGCGCCCCGCCCGCAACCGCCGCAAGCCGCCGCGCGCGCTGAAACGCTCCTTCCAGCACCGGCGCTGAGGCCACGGCGGCGGCCTCAGCGGCCGCGGCCATGCTGCACGACGAGCACCAGGCCGAGCGCGCACTGCACGAGGTAAAGCGCGCTCGCCACGCCGTGCCAGGCCGCGAAGCGGTCGCGAAACAGGCTTTCCATGACTTCCTTGGGCAGCGCCTGCTGCCTGAGGCCGGCCAGGATGGGCTGCACGCCGAACTGGCCGGCGGCGTCCAGCGCGATGAGCAGCAGCAGCGCCCAGAAGAACAGCTGGCGCAGCGCGTGGCTGCCGAACACCGCGAGCCGGTAGAGCAGCAGGTAGGCGCCGCAGCCCAGCCCGATCCAGGCTATCGCCGAGAAAAGATGCCCCGCCAGCAGCCCCGCCTGGGAGCGGTCGGTCAGCGTGTGGAACAGGTAGGGCGCCACGACGAGGCCGACGATCCACATGCCGCCGGCCCACAGGGCGACGGCGATGGATTGCAGGGAATCGGCGATGAAGCGCATGAAGCAATGCCTGGTGGCTAGTGGCTAGTGGCTAGTGGCTAGTGAATGGGAAAGCCCGGACTGGACGGGTTCAAGTCGAGCGTCGAAATCTTTTGACCCCTCATCACTAACCACCAGCCACTCGTCACTACAAGTACTTCACATCCAGGATCTCGTACTCCTTGATGCCGCCGGGGGCCTTGACCTCGGCCACGTCGCCGGAGTACTTGCCGATCAGCGCGCGCGCGATCGGCGAGCTGATGGAGATCTTGCTGCTCTTGATGTCGGCCTCGTCGTCGCCGACGATCTGGTAGGTCACCGTCTCGTGGCTGTCGACGTCCTCCAGCTCGACGGTGGCGCCGAACACGCAGCGCCCGTCCGCGTCGAGATGCGCCGGGTCGATGATCTGCGCGTTGGCGAGCTTGCTTTCGACCTCGACGATGCGGCCCTCGATGAAGCTCTGGCGCTCCTTGGCCGCGTCGTATTCGGCGTTCTCCGACAGGTCGCCGTGGGAGCGCGCCTCCTGGATCGCGGCGATGACCTTCGGCCGCTCCACCGTCTTCAGCTGGTGCAGCTCGCTGCGCAGCAGCTCGGCGCCTTTGACCGTCAATGGAATCTTGGACATCGTTCCAGCCCCCCGAAGTGAATTCGCCAGGCCGCCCTAGTGCAGCCTGGCATGCAGGCCCTGCACCGAGTAGGCGGCGAGCTCCTGCATGTGCTGCATGCCCGTGCACGCCGCCCGCGCGCCGGCGATGGTCGTGAAATAGGTCACCCGCCCCTGCAGCGCGGAGCGACGGATCGAGTAGGAATCCTGGATGGCGCCGCGGCGGTCCTCCACCGTGTTCACGATCAGCACGATCTCGCCGTTCTTGATCATGTCGACGATGTGCGGCCGCCCCTCCGCCACCTTGTTGACCGGCGTGACCGCGAGCCCGGCCTCCGCCAGCGCCGCGGCCGTGCCGCGCGTGGCGTACAGGCTGAAGCCGAGTTTCGAAAGTGTACGCGCGATGTCCACGACCCGGGGCTTGTCGGCGTTGCGCACGCTGATGAAGGCCTTGCCCGAGGCGGGCAGCTTCACGCCGGCCGCGAACTGCGACTTCACGAAGGCCTCCGCGAAGGTCGCCCCCACGCCCATGACCTCGCCCGTGGACTTCATCTCGGGCCCCAGGATCGTGTCCACGCCGGGGAACTTGATGAAGGGGAACACCGCCTCCTTCACGGAGTAGTAGGGCGGGATGACCTCGCCCTTCACGCCCTGGCTGTCGAGCGTCCGGCCGACCATGCAGCGCGCGGAAATCTTGGCGAGCGGCAGGCCGGTCGCCTTGGAGACGTAGGGCACGGTCCGCGAGGCGCGCGGGTTGACCTCGAGCACGAACACCACGTCGTTCTGGATCGCGAACTGCACGTTCATGAGGCCGATGACCTGCAGCGCGCGCGCCATGGCCTCGGTCTGCCGGCGCAGCTCGTCCTGCAGCGCAGGCGACAGGCTGAACGGCGGCAGCGAGCACGCCGAATCGCCCGAGTGCACGCCGGCCTGCTCGATGTGCTCCATGATGCCGCCGATCAGCACGCGCTCGCCGTCGCACACGGCGTCCACGTCGACCTCGATGGCATCGTTCAGGAAGCGGTCGAGCAGCACGGGCGAGTCGTTCGAGACCTTGACCGCCTCGCGCATGTAGCGCTCGAGGTCGCGCTGCTCGTGCACGATCTCCATGGCGCGGCCGCCGAGCACGTAGGACGGCCTCACCACCAGCGGGTAGCCGATTTCCTGCGCCAGCGCGAGCGCCGCCTCCGGGTTGCGCGCCGTGCGGTTCGGCGGCTGCTTGAGCTGGAGCTCCGTGAGCATCTTCTGGAAGCGCTCCCGGTCCTCGGCGCAGTCGATCATGTCCGGGCTGGTGCCGATGATGGGCACGCCGCTGGCGTCGAGGTCCTGCGCGAGCTTGAGCGGCGTCTGGCCGCCGTACTGGACGATCACGCCGTAGGGCTTCTCGACGGCCACGATCTCCAGCACGTCCTCGAGCGTGAGCGGCTCGAAGTACAGCCGGTCGGAGGTGTCGTAGTCGGTCGACACCGTCTCCGGGTTGCAGTTGACCATGATGGTCTCGTAGCCGTCCTCGCGCAGGGCCAGCGCCGCGTGCACGCAGCAGTAGTCGAACTCGATGCCCTGGCCGATGCGGTTCGGGCCGCCGCCCAGCACCATGACCTTCCTGCGGCCGGTCGGCCGCGACTCGCATTCCTCCTCGTACGTCGAGTACATGTAGGCGGTGCGCGTGTCGAACTCGGCGGCACAGGTGTCCACGCGCTTGTACACGGGCCGCACGCCGAGCTCCCAGCGCTTGGCGCGCACCGCATCCTGGGTGGCGTTCAGCAGCCTCGCCAGCCTGCGGTCGGAAAACCCCGAGCGCTTGAGCGCGAGCAGGACGTCGCGGTCGAGGTCGCCCACGCGCTTGCCCGCGAGCGCCTTTTCCTGGCGCACGATGTCCTCGATCTGCGCGAGGAACCACGGGTCGATGTGCGTGAGCTGCCGGATCTCCTCGAGGGTCATGCCGATGCGCATGGCGTCGGCGACGTAGAGAATGCGGTCCGGGCCGGCGTCGGCCAGCTCGGTCTCGATGGTCTCCCGGTCCGCGGTCTTCTCGTCGAAGCCGTCGATGCCGGTCTCGAGCCCGCGCAGCGCCTTCTGCATCGATTCCTGGAAGGTGCGGCCCATGGCCATGACCTCGCCCACGGATTTCATCTGCGTGGTCAGACGCGAGTCGGCCTGCGGGAATTTCTCGAACGCGAAGCGCGGCACCTTGGTCACGACGTAGTCGATGGTCGGCTCGAACGCCGCCGGCGTGACGCCTCCCGTGATGTCGTTGCGCAGCTCGTCTAGCGTGTAGCCGACCGCGAGCTTGGCCGCGACCTTGGCGATCGGGAAGCCGGTGGCCTTGGACGCGAGCGCGGAAGAGCGCGACACGCGCGGGTTCATCTCGATGACGACCATGCGGCCGTCCCTCGGGTTCACGCCGAACTGTACGTTGGAGCCGCCGGTGTCCACCCCGATCTCGCGCAGGCAGGCGATCGAGGCGTCGCGCATGATCTGGTACTCCTTGTCGGTCAGCGTCTGCGCCGGCGCCACCGTGATCGAGTCCCCGGTGTGGATGCCCATCGGGTCGAGGTTCTCGATGGAGCAGACGATGATGCAGTTGTCCTTGCGGTCGCGCACGACCTCCATCTCGAACTCCTTCCAGCCGATGACCGACTCCTCGATCAGCAGCTCGTGCGTGGGCGAGGCATCCAGCCCGCGCTCGCAGATGGCGACGAATTCCTCCTTGTTGTAGGCGATGCCGCCGCCGGTGCCCCCGAGGGTGAAGGACGGGCGGATGATGGTCGGGAAGCCGACCATGGCCTGCACCTGCAGCGCCTCCTCGAGGCTGTGCGCGATGGACGAGCGCGGGCTCGCCAGCCCGATGGCCGTCATCGCCTTCTTGAATTTCTCGCGGTCCTCGGCCTTGTCGATGGCCTCGCGCGAGGCGCCGATCAGCTCCACGCCGTATTTCTCGAGCACGCCGTGCCGCGCGAGGTCCAGCGCGCAGTTGAGCGCGGTCTGGCCGCCCATGGTCGGCAGCAGCGCGTCGGGCCGCTCGACGGCGATGATCTTCTCGACCATCTGCCAGTTGACGGGCTCGATGTAGGTCACGTCGGCCATCTCCGGGTCGGTCATGATCGTGGCCGGGTTGGAGTTGACCAGGATGACGCGGTAGCCCTCCTCGCGCAGCGCCTTGCAGGCCTGCGCGCCGGAATAGTCGAACTCGCAGGCCTGGCCGATGACGATCGGGCCCGCGCCGATGATGAGGATGCTCTTGAGGTCGGTGCGCTTCGGCATGGCGGCTCTGCGCTAGCGGTGCGCCTTGTGGCGCTCGATGAGGCCGACGAAGCGGTCGAACAGGTAGTCGACGTCGTGCGGGCCGGGGCTCGCCTCCGGGTGCCCCTGGAAGCAGAAGGCGGGCTTGTCCCTGAACGCGAAGCCCTGCAGGCTGCCGTCGAACAACGACACGTGCGTCACCTTCACGTTCCCCGGCAGCGATTTCGCGTCGACCGCGAAGCCGTGGTTCTGGCTGGTGATCATGACGCGGCCGGTCTCGAGGTCCTGCACCGGGTGGTTGGCGCCGTGGTGGCCGAACTTCATCTTCACCGTGCGCCCGCCGCTCGCCAGTCCCAGCAGCTGATGACCGAGGCAGATGCCGAATGTCGGCACGCCGCCCTCCAGGAACCTGCCGATGGCATCGATCGCGTAATCGCAGGGCTCGGGGTCGCCAGGGCCGTTGGACAGGAACACGCCGTCGGGCTTGAGCGCGAGAGCCTCGCTTGCCGGCGTCTGCGCCGGCAGCACCGTCAGGCGGCAGCCGCGGCTCGCCAGCTTGCGCAGGATGTTGTGCTTGACGCCGTAGTCGTAGGCCACCACGTGGTGCCTGGGGGCCGACTGGACGCCGTAGCCCCTGCCCAGCGCCCATTCGGTGGCGTTCCAGTCGTAGGGTCTCTCGCAGCTCACCACCTTCGCGAGGTCCATGCCGGCAAGCCCCGGGAACGCGCGCGCCTGCGCCAGCGCGAAAGCCTCGTCCACCTTTCCCGCCATGAGGCAGCCGTTCTGCGCGCCCTTCTCCCGCAGGATGCGGGTCAGCTTGCGGGTGTCGATGCCGGCGATGGCGGGAATGCCCTGCCCCTGCAGGTAGGCCGACAGGCCCTGGCTCGCGCGGAAATTGCTGGAACGCGCGGGCAGGTCGCGGATCACCAGCCCGGCGGCATGGACTTTGGTGGACTCCGTGTCTTCGGGGTTCACGCCCACGTTGCCCACGTGCGGATAGGTCAGCGTGACGATCTGGCGGCAGTACGACGGATCAGTCAGGATTTCCTGGTAGCCCGTCATCGAGGTGTTGAAGACGACTTCCCCGACGGCGTGAGCATCCGTGCCGATCGAGACCCCGCGGAATACCGTGCCGTCGGCGAGCACGAGTATGGCGGACGGACGATCGAGGGCAGGCAAGGGAAGCTCCCGGAAACGCGGTTTCGGCGGCACACATGGAAAGCGGGAGAGGCGCGCTCGCCCCTCCCGCTTTCGTTTGACCGCAAATTATAGAGGAAGGCCCCCGGCCGTTCAATCGGCGGGCCGCGGCCTCACTTCAGGCCGAGCACGTCCTGCATGTCGAACAGCCCGTTGCGCTTGTCGGCCAGAAACCGGGCGGCGCGCAGCGCGCCAAGCGCGAACGTCGCGCGGCTCGCGGCCCTGTGCGTGATCTCCACGCGCTCGCCGGTGCCGGCGAACAGGGCCGTATGGTCGCCGACGATGTCGCCGCCGCGCACCGTGGCGAAACCGATGGTCGAGGACTTGCGTTCGCCGGTCACGCCCTGCCTGCCGTAGATCGCATCCTGCGCGAGGTCCCTGCCGAGCGCGCCCGCGATGACCTCGCCCAGGCGCAGCGCGGTGCCCGAGGGCGCGTCGACCTTGTGCCGGTGATGGGCCTCGATGATCTCGACGTCGTAGCCGTCGCCGAGCACCCGGGCTGCGATTTCCGACAGCTTGAAGGTCAGGTTCACGCCCACGCTCATGTTCGGCGCCATCACGATCGGGATGGTCTTCGCGGCCTCGGCGACAGCGGCCTTGTGCGCCGGCTGCAGGCCGGTCGTGCCGATCACCATGCGGATGCCCAGCGAGCGGCACATGACGAGGTGCGCCATGGTGCCTTCCGGGCGCGTGAAGTCGACGAGCAGGTCGCAGCCCGGCAGCGCGCGCTCCAGATCGGACGAGATGGCGACCCCGCAGGGCGCGCCGATCAGCTCGCCGGCGTCCCTGCCGATCGCCGGGCTGCCCGGCACCTCGAGCGCGGCCTTCAGCCGGAAATCCTGCGACCGGGAGACGGCCTCGACGAGCGCGCGGCCCATGCGCCCGGCGCTGCCGGCTATCGCCGCCTGAAGGATGCCCATCGCGCCCGCCTTCTCCACGGCCGCTTCAGGGCTGCCGGTTCTCGGCGGGCTGGGACTGCGCCTGCCTGACCGTGTCGGCGATGACGAAATCGCCCACGACGTCGCGCAGCTTGTCACCGTCGAAAATGACCGTGAGCTTGTGCTGCGGCTTCACGTTTTCCGCCTTGCCGGTCAGGAAGACGTAGTCCCAGCGGTTGGAATGAAACGCATCCGCGATCAGCGGCGTGCCGAGCACGAAGCGCACCTGCGCGCGCGTCATGCCGGGCTTGAGCTTCGAGACCATGGCCTGGTCGACGTAGTTGCCCTGCTGGATGTCGATCTTGTGCGTCACCAGCGAGCAGCCGGCGAGCAGGACGGCGAGAAAAAGCGTCGGTCGCATCGATTTTGGCCGCGCCGGAGGTCCGGCGCTCGGCGCCTGCGGTTTCCAAGCATTTTGAAAGCCGCTATGATAATTCACCCTTGGCCCGCCTGTCAGTGCCCCCCCATGAGCACTTCGCACGACCTCAAGAACATCGGATTGAAGGCGACGCTGCCGCGCCTGAAGATCCTCGACCTGTTCGAGAACAGCAACGTGCGCCACCTGACCGCCGAGGACGTCTACAAGATCCTCATCAACGAGGGCATGGAAATCGGCCTGGCGACGATCTACCGCGTGCTCACGCAGTTCGAGCAGGCCGGCATCCTGATCCGCCACCACTTCGAGTCCGGCAAGGCCGTGTTCGAGCTGAACCAGGGCGGCCACCACGACCATCTCGTGTGCCTGCAGTGCGGTCACGTCGAGGAATTCGTCGACGCCGAGATCGAAAGGCGCCAGACGAAGATCGCCAGGGAGCGCGGCTTCACCATCCACGAGCACTCCCTGCAGCTCTACGCCGACTGCGTCAAGCCGGACTGCCCGAACAAGCCGAAGCCGTAGCCGTGAGGCGAAAGGCGATTGCAGGCCTTTTGCCTCACGGCTTCTCACCCAGCATTTCCCGCGCGTGCCTGCGCGTGGTCTCGGTGATCTTCACCCCGCCGAGCATGCGCGCGATCTCCTCCACGCGCGCCGCCGCGTCGAGCACCGATACCTGGCTTTTCACCGTGCCGCCCGCAGCCGACTTGGCCACCTGCCACTGGTGGTCCGCGGACGCGGCCACCTGAGGCAGGTGGGTCACGCACATGACCTGGTGGCGCTGCCCGAGCTCCTTCATCATGCGGCCGACGATTTCGGCCACGCGCCCGCCGATGCCGGCGTCCACCTCGTCGAACACCAGCGTCGGTACCGCCGCGACCTGGCTGGTGACCGTCTGGACGGCGAGGCTCAGGCGCGACAGCTCGCCGCCCGAGGCGACCTTCGCGAGCGGGCGCGGCGTCGCGCCGGCATGGCCGGCGACGAGGAACTCGACCTGTTCCAGCCCGTGCACGCTGCCCTCGGCGAGCGCGTTCAGCGCAATCTCGAAGGTGCCCCCGCCCATCGCGAGCGCCTGCATCGAAGCGGTGACCTTCTTCGCCAGGTCCGAGGCGCCCTTCTTCCTGGCGGCAGAAAGCTTCGCGGCCGCGGCGCGGTAGGCCTGCGCCGCCTGCGCCTCGCGCGCGCGCAGCGCCCCGGCGTCGAATCCCGCGTCCAGCTCCGCGAGCCTCGCCTTCATGCCCTGCAGGCGCTGCGGGATCTCCGCGACCGGCATCCTGAACTTGCGCGCCGCGGTGTGCACGGCGTCGAGGCGCTGCTCGACCTCGCTCAGCCGCCGCGGATCGAGCTCCAGCCGCTGCCGGTAGCGCCGCAGCGCGTGCGCGGCCTCCTCGAGCTGGATCTGCGCGGGCTCGAGCAGCTCCAGCGCTTCCCCCAGGCCCGGATCGACGTCCGCCATGTCCCGCAGGCACGACGCCACGCCAGACAATGCCGCCAGCACGGACGCCTCGCCTTCCGAGAGGGCGTCGAGACCGGATTCCACGGTCTCGATCAGCCCGGCCGCGTTGGCGAGCCTTCTGTGCTCGGCCTGCAGCTCCTCCCATTCCTCGGCGCGGAAGCCGAGCACGTCGAGCTCACCGACCTGCCACTGCAGCTGCTCGCGCTCGGCTGCGAGCGCCTGTGCGTTCGTCTCCAGGGCCTCGAGGTGGCGGCGGATCTCCTGCCAATCGCGGAACGCGGCGGCGGTCTGCGCGGCGGGGCCCGCGCAGCCGCAGAAGGCGTCGAGCAGCCCGCGCTGCGCGTTGGCGCGCAGCAGCGACTGGTGCGCGTGCTGGCCGTGGATGTCGACCAGGTGCTCGCCGATCTCCCTCAACTGCTGTACCGTCGCGGGGCGCCCGTTCACGTAGGCGCGCGAGCGCCCCGACGCCTCCACGATCCTGCGCAGCACGCATTCGCCGTCCTCGCCCGCGAGGTCGTTGCCCTCGAGGAATTCCCGCAGCGCGGCGAGGCGGGCGACGTCGAAGCCGGCGCTGACCTCGGCCTTGTCGCGTCCCTCGCGGACCATCGCCGAGTCGGCGCGCTCGCCGAGCACGGCCGCGAGCGCGTCGACGAGGATGGACTTGCCCGCGCCGGTCTCGCCGGTCAGCACGGTGAAGCCGGGCTGGAACTCCAGGTCCAGCCGGTCGACGATGGCGAAGTCGCGGATGCTCAGGGTGCGCAGCATGGGACCAGGGCGGCCGGACGGCGGCGCTGCCGCGCCTAGAGCGTCTCGCTCCAGTGCAGCTTCTCGCGCAACATGTGGTAGTAGTTGTGGTCGAGCGGATGCAGCAGGCGGATGGAATGCGGGCAACGCCTCACCTCGATGCTGTCGCGCTCCTTCAGCTCGTAGTGCGAATGGCTGTCGAAATGCACGCGCGCGTCCGCCGCCTTCAGGAGCGAGATGACGATCGTCGAGCCGGCCCCGACCACGATCGGACGGTTCGACAGCGTGTGCGGGCAGACCGGCACCAGCCCGATCACGTCGAGCCCAGGGTGCAGGATGGGCCCCCCGGAGGACAATGCGTACGCCGTCGAGCCGGTCGGCGAGGTCACGATCAGGCCGTCCGAGCGCAGGTTGTAGACGAACTTGCCGTCGATGCGCACCTCCAGCTCGATCAGGCTGCCTTCGGCCCCCTTGTTCACGGCGATGTCGTTGAACGCGACGACGCCGGCCACCGTGCGTTCCGCGCTGCGCACGTCGGCCTGCAGCAGCAAGCGCGACTCGACGACGTACTTGCCGTCGAGGATGTCGGACAGCGCCTCGAACATGCCCGCCATCGACAGGTCGGTCAGGAAGCCCAGCCGCCCCTGGTTGATGCCCACCAGGGCGACGTCGAAGGGCGCGAACGTGCGGGCGATGTTGAGCATCGTGCCGTCGCCGCCGACGACGATGGCGAGCTGCGCCTCGCGCCCCACGGCCTCGAGCGGCAGCACCGTCCGGCCCTCCCCGCCGAGGTGGGAGGCGGTCAGCGTGTCGAGCAGCACGCGCACGCCGCGCCCCTCGAGGAATTGCGCCAGCCGCGAGACGGGCTCGGCGATCTCCGGGCTCTTGTATTTGCCGATCAGCGCGACGGTGCGGAAGGTCTTCGACATGCGTCGAATTAGAGCATATTTGCCCGCGCGCCACCCGTCCGGCCGCCGCGGCACGGTACAATCCTCCCATGGGCACGGGCGATCAACTTCCCAGCGAGCGGGCGCAGCGCCTGCTGAAAATGCTCGTCGAGCGCTACATCTCCGACGGCCAGCCGGTCGGCTCGCGCGCGCTCGCGCGTTTCTCCGGCCTGGAGCTGAGCCCGGCCAGCATCCGCAACGTCATGGCAGACCTCGAGGAGCTGGGCTTCATCTCCAGCCCGCACACCTCGGCGGGCCGGGTGCCGACGCCGCGCGGCTACCGCTTCTTCGTCGACACGCTGCTGCAGGTGCGCCCCCTCGACCAGGTCGAGATCAGCCAGCTCGAGGGCCAGCTGCAGCCCGACAACGCGCAGAAGCTGGTATCGCAGGCCTCGTACATCCTGTCCGACCTCACGCGCTTCGCGGGCGTGGTGATGACACCCAAGCGCAAGACGGCGGCATTCCGCCACATCGAGTTCCTGGCGCTGGCGGAAAAGCGCATCCTGCTGATCGTCGTTGCCCCGGACGGTGACGTGCAGAATCGCGTCATCCTGACCGAGCGCGCCCACACGCCGGCCGAGCTGGTGGAGGCCGGCAACTTCCTGAACCAGCACTACGCCGGGCTCACCTTCGACGAGATCAGGCTGCGCATCCACGACGAGCTGCGCCAGCTGCGCGAGGACATGACGAAGCTCATGACCATCGCGCTGGAAACCGGCAACCAGGCCGGCAGCACGGAGGACTACGTGCTGTCCGGCGGCCACAACCTGCTGCACGTGCAGGACCTGTCCTCCAACATGGCCAACCTGCGCAAGCTCTTCGACATGTTCGAGCAGAAGACCGGCCTGCTGCAGCTGCTCGACGTCAGCAGCCGGGCCGAAGGCGTGCAGATTTTCATCGGCGGGGAATCCGGCCTGGTGCCTCTCGACGAATGCAGCGTGGTCACCGCGCCCTACGAGGTCGACGGGCAGGTGGTGGGGACGCTGGGCGTGATCGGGCCCACGCGCATGGCCTACGAGCGCGTCATCCCCATCGTCGACGTCACCGCGAAGCTGCTTTCCAGCGCGCTGTCGCAGCACTGAAGCCAGTGGACGGCGCCCGGCTTCGCTGGATACCGGCCCTCGACCATAGACGGTAAACGGCAAAAGGCGCCGCCTCGCCGTTCACGGATCACTGTTCACTGATCATCGCGAATGCTGCCCGAACCGAAGCACCGCCACGGCACGATCCCGAAGACGGGCATCCTGCTCGTGAACCTGGGAACGCCGGACGCCCCCACCGCGCAGGCGCTGCGCCCCTTCCTGCGCGACTTCCTGTCGGATCCGCGCGTGGTGGAGATTCCGCGCGCGCTGTGGTGGCCGATCCTGCACGGCGTCATCCTGCGCACGCGGCCGAAGCAATCGGCGGCCAAATACGCGCAGATCTGGACGAAGGAAGGCTCGCCGCTCGCCGTGCACACCGCGAAGCAGGCAGTCCTGCTGAGGGGCTACCTCGGCGAACGCATCCGCACGCCGCACGTCGTGGCCTGGGCCATGCGCTACGGCCGGCCCTCGATCGAGAACACCCTGCTCGAGCTGCGCGGCGACGGTTGCGACCGCATCCTGGTGCTGCCGATGTATCCGCAATACTCGGCGAGCGCCACCGCGAGCGCCTACGACGCCGTGTTCGCCGCCGTGAAGAAGATGCGCAACGCCCCGGCATTGCGCCTGGTCAAGCACTACCACGACCATCCGGCGTACATCGCCGCGCTGGCGAAGCAGGTCAACGACTACTGGTTCGCCAACGGCCGGCCCGACAAGCTGCTCATGAGCTTCCACGGCCTGCCGCGCTTCAGCCTGGATCGCGGCGATCCCTATCACTGCGAATGCCACGCTACCGCGCGGCTGCTCGCCACGGAGCTGGGCCTGACGCCCGGTCGCCACGCGGTCAGCTTCCAGTCGCGCTTCGGCCGCGCCGAATGGCTCAAGCCCTACACCATGCAGACCGTCACCGAACTGGGCAGGCAGCGCACCGGGCGGCTGGACGTGGTCTGCCCCGGCTTCGTGGCGGACTGCCTGGAGACGCTCGAGGAGATCGCCATCGAGAACAAGGCTGCCTACCTCGCCGCGGGCGGCGCGCAGTTCCATTACATTCCCTGCCTGAACGAACGCCACGAATGGATCCAGGCGCTGGCGCGCATCGCCGCGGAAAATCTGCACGGCTGGGCTTCCACCGAATGGGACGCGCAGGCTGCAGCGCGCGACGCCGCGGCAAGCCGCCAGCGCGCAGCCGCGCTCGGCGCTGCGGACTGAAAGCCGCGGGGGCTACAGCAGGCTCGCGCCCTGGTTGCGGCCGTGGTCGGTCTTGCGGTCGAGCTCGTTGTCCAGGACCTGGTATTTCTCGATGACGGCGCGGGCCGCTGCATTCGCCGTGTCCTGCAGGGCCTCGCAATTGGAGGCCGGCCGCGTCGCCATGATGACGGCTTCTATCTCCTTTGCCGCCTTCAGCCCGTTTTCCTTGTGCTGGTCCTCGTGCCGCTGCAGGGCTTCGGCGAACCGGCTCCAGGCCGACTTCAGGGCGGCCGCGCCCTTGTCCTCGCCGCGCCAGCGCGGCAGCGTCTGCGTGATGCCGACCGCAACGGCGACCTCCTTGACCGAGCAGGTCGTGCCCTGCTGCTCGTGGCGGAATTTCCACTGCGCGTCCCAGCGCGTCTTGCCGGCATAGCGCCGGCCGTCGGCCCCCAGCGGGCCGTTCTGGTCGATCTGGGCGGCCAGCACGGTGGCCGAACCGCCGTCGACGTAGTAGTAGCTCATGCTCTGGCGCACCAGCGGCTCGCCCCAGGCCAGCGTCGAAGACGCCAGGGTCGCCAGCAACAGCATCCTGTAGACCATCGAATCGCGCTCCCAACCTTCGCCATGCCCGGCAAGACCGTCCTGACGGGCAAAGGCGGCAGTATAACCGCCCGGATTTTTTCGCCGGCGGGGTTGAAAGCGACGGAACCGCCCCCCAGTTGCCACGGATGATCGAACCGAGGAGACGCTGCATGCAGGACCCCCGTTACGATGGCCCCGAACAGGAACAGGAACTTACCGATGCCCGCGCGCAGGCGGCAGGCGAGACTGCACCCGAAGCCGGCCTTGCCGACCTGATAGAGAAGGCGCAGGCCGAGGCCCGCGAAAGCCGCGAGGCCTGGCTGCGTGCCAGGGCCGAGGCCGACAACATCCGCAAGCGCGCCCAGGCCGACGTGGCCAGCGCCCACAAGTTCGCCCTGGAAAACTTTTCCGCGGAGCTGATCCCGGTGCGCGACAGCCTCGAGGCGGCCCTGTCCAGCCAGAACACGACCGTGGAATCCCTGAAGAGCGGCGTCGAGCTCACGCTGAAGCAGCTGACCTCGGCGTTCGAGAAGAATTCCATCCGTGAAATCAATCCGTTGGGCGAAAAGTTCGACCCCCACAGGCACCAGAGCATCAGCATGGTGGATTCGGACGCCGAGCCCAACACCGTGGTCACCGTGCTACAGAAGGGCTACACCCTGAACGACCGGGTCCTGCGGCCCGCCCTGGTCAGCATCGCCCGGCCGCGGCCGGCTTGACCCGGCCCGGCTTGATTTTCGAACCCGCGGACCAAACTTCCGGAATCAAAGGCATTTTTTAATTCGGGCAGCGACTTTCGAGAGCAAAGGAATCGTCATGGCAAAAATCATCGGCATCGACCTCGGCACCACGAACTCGTGCGTGGCCGTCATGGAAAACGGGCAGCCCAAGGTCATCGAGAATTCCGAGGGCGCGCGCACGACCCCGTCCATCGTGGCCTACATGGACGACGGCGAGGTGCTGGTCGGCGCGCCCGCCAAGCGCCAGGCGGTCACCAACCCCAAGAACACCCTGTTCGCGGTCAAGCGGCTGATCGGCCGGCGCTTCACGGAAAAGGAAGTGCAGAAGGACATCGACCTGATGCCCTACAAGATCGTGCAGAACAGCAACGGCGACGCCTGGATCGAGGTGCGCGGCAAGAAGATCGCGCCGCCGGAAGTCTCCGCGCAGGTGCTCATGAAAATGAAGAAGACCGCCGAGGACTATCTCGGCGAGCCGGTCACCGAAGCCGTCATCACGGTGCCCGCCTACTTCAACGACTCCCAGCGCCAGGCCACCAAGGACGCCGGCCGCATCGCCGGCCTCGAGGTCAAGCGCATCATCAACGAGCCCACCGCGGCCGCGCTCGCCTTCGGCATGGACAAGAGGGAAGGCGACCGCAAGATCGCGGTGTACGACCTCGGCGGCGGCACGTTCGACATCTCCATCATCGAGATCGCGGAGGTCGACAAGGAGCACCAGTTCGAGGTGCTGTCCACGAACGGCGACACCTTCCTGGGCGGCGAGGACTTCGACCAGCGCCTGATGGACTACCTCGCGGACGAGTTCAAGAAGGACCAGGGCATCGACCTGCGCAACGACGTGCTCGCGCTGCAGCGGCTGAAGGAAGCCGCCGAGAAGGCGAAGATCGAGCTGTCGTCCAGCCAGCAGACCGAGGTGAACCTGCCCTACATCACCGCGGACGCCTCCGGGCCGAAGCACCTCGCGATCAAGATCACGCGCGCCAAGCTGGAAAGCCTGGTCGAGGAGCTGATCGCGCGCACGGTCGAGCCCTGCCGCCTGGCGATCAAGGATGCCGGCGTGAAGCTCGACGACGTCGCCGACGTCATCCTGGTCGGCGGCATGACGCGCATGCCCAAGGTGCAGGACAAGGTCAAGGAGATCTTCGGCAAGGAGCCGCGCAAGGACGTGAACCCGGACGAGGCCGTGGCCATCGGCGCCGCGATCCAGGCCGGCGTGCTGAAGGGCGAGGTCAAGGACGTGCTGCTGCTCGACGTGACGCCGCTGTCGCTCGGCATCGAGACGCTGGGCGGGGTCATGACCAAGCTCATCCAGAAGAACACGACGATCCCGACCAAGGCGCAGCAGGTGTTCTCCACCGCGGACGACAACCAGACCGCGGTCACGATCCACGTGCTGCAGGGCGAGCGCGAGATGGCCTCTGGCAACAAGAGCCTCGGCCAGTTCAACCTGGCCGACATCCCGCCGGCGCCGCGCGGCATGCCGCAGATCGAGGTCGCGTTCGACATCGACGCCAACGGCATCCTGCACGTGTCTGCCAAGGACAAGGCCACCGGCAAGGAGAGCAAGATCAAGATCCAGGCGAACTCGGGCCTCAAGGAGGACGAGATCCAGCGCATGGTCAAGGACGCCGAGGCCCACGCCGACGAGGACCGCAAGGCTCGCGAGCTGGTGGATGCGCGCAACCAGGCCGACGGCATGATCCACGCGGTCCGGAAGACGCTCGCCGAGCACGGCGACAAGGTCGGCGCCGACGAGAAGGCGAAGATCGAAGCCGCGATCAAGGCGGCCGAGGAAGCGCTCAAGGGCGACGACAAGGACGCGATCGAGGCGAAGACCCAGGCGCTCGCGGAAGCCTCGCACAAGCTGGCGGAAAAGATGTATGCGCAGCAGCAGCCGGGCGGCGATAATGCGGCGCCGAAGTCCGAGGCCGGCGGGGAGAAGGCTGCCGACGGCGACGTCGTCGACGCGGAGTTCGAGGAAGTCAAGGACAAGAAGTCCGCCTGAGCGCGTGCGCGGATAGTCCAGGGGTGGGCCGGCCTGCCGGCCCACCCCTTCTGTCGTCCGCCGGCGCGGCACGGGGGCTGAAGGAACAACAGGGCGGCAGGTGCCGGAAAACACACCAATGGCAAAGCGCGACTACTACGAAGTGCTCGGCGTCAACCGGGATGCGTCCGAGGAAGACATCAAGAAGACGTATCGCAAGCTGGCGATGAAGTACCACCCGGACCGCAATCCGGACAATCCCAAGGCCGAGGCGCAGTTCAAGGAGGCGAAGGAAGCCTACGAGGTCCTGTGCGACCAGGCCAGGCGCGCGGCCTACGACCAGTACGGCCACGCCGGCGTCGACCCGCAGGCCGGCATGGGTGCCGGCGCGGCCGGCTTCGGCGGATTCGCCGACGCCTTCGGCGACATCTTCAGCGACATCTTCGGCGGCGGCCGCGGCCGCTCCAACGTCTACCGCGGCGCCGACCTGCGCTACAACCTCGAGATCTCGCTGGAGGAGGCCGCGCGCGGCACGGAAACGCGCATCCGCGTGCCGGCCATGGAGGAATGCGGGACCTGCAACGGCTCCGGCGCCAAGCCCGGTACCCAGCCCGTCACCTGCCCGACGTGCAACGGCCAGGGACAGGTGCGCATGACCCAGGGCTTTTTCTCCATGCAGCAGACCTGCCCGAAATGCCACGGCGCGGGCCGGGTCGTGCAGAACCCCTGCGCGAGCTGCGGCGGCGCCGGGCGCATCAAGAAGCAGAAGACGCTGTCGGTGAAGATTCCCGCGGGCGTGGACGAGGGCGACCGCATCCGGCTCACGGGCGAGGGCGAGGCCGGCGTCAACGGCGGACCGTCGGGCGACCTCTACGTGGTCATGCATATCCGCCCGCACGACGTCTTCACGCGCGACGGCAACGACCTGCACTGCGAGATGCCGGTGAGCTTCACCAGGGCGGCGCTGGGCGGCGAGATCGAGATCCCGACGCTGGACGGCTACGCCAAGATCAAGGTGCCCTCCGAAACCCAGTCGGGCAAGGTCTTTCGCCTGCGCGGCAAGGGCATCAAGGGCGTGCGCAGCCAGAGCTTCGGCGACCTGCTCTGCCACGTCGTCGTGGAAACGCCGGTGAACCTGACCTCGCGGCAGAAGGAGCTGCTGCAGGAGCTCGAGCAGATCAACGAAGCCAACGCCGGCCACCACAACCCGCGCGCCAAGGGCTGGATGGACAAGGTGCGCGAGTTCTTCGAGTCCTGAGCCGGGCCGACAACGAAGAAAGGGCCGCGATGCGGCCCTTTTTCATTTGCCGCTCGGCGTCAGCGCCTGCGCCACGTCGTGCCGCCGGGACCGTCCTCCAGCACGATGCCCGCGGCCAGGAGCTCGTCGCGGATGCGATCGGCCCCGGCGAAGTCCTTCGCCTTCTTCGCGGCGGCCCGCGCCGTGATCGCGTCGGCGATCTTCTGCGGCGTCCAGCCCTCTACCTCGCCGCCGCGCAGGAAGTCTTCGGGCTCGCGCTGCAGCAGGCCGAGCAGGCCCGCGAGCGACTTCAGCAATCCCGCCTTCGCCGGCGACTTGTCGCGGTTCACCTCGTTCGCGAGGTCGAACAGCACGGCCACCGCCTCGGGCGTGTTGAAGTCGTCGTCCATGGCCTCGCGAAAGCGCGCCGCATGCGCGTCCTTCCAGTCGATCGCCCCCGAAGCGGGAGACGCTGCCTTCAGGGCGGTGTAGAGGCGCGTCAGCGCGCCGCGCGCGTCGTCGAGGTGCTGGTCGGAGTAGTTCAGCGGGCTGCGGTAGTGCGCGCGCGCGATGAAGAAACGCACGACCTCGGCGTCGTACCTCGACAGCACTTCGCGCACGGTGAAGAAGTTGCCCAGCGACTTGGACATCTTCTCGTCGTCCACGCGCACGAAGCCGTTGTGCATCCAGTAGTTCACGAACGTATGGCCGTGCGCGCCCTCGGACTGCGCGATCTCGTTCTCGTGGTGCGGGAACTGCAGGTCCTGGCCGCCGCCGTGGATGTCGAAATGGCTGCCCAGCAGGCGCTCGCTCATGGCCGAGCACTCGATGTGCCAGCCCGGCCTGCCCCTGCCCCAGGGCGAATCCCAGGAAGGCTCGCCCGGCTTGGCGGATTTCCACAGCACGAAGTCGAGCGGGTCGCGCTTGTCCGGGTCGACGTCGACGCGCTCGCCGGCCTGCAGCTCGTCGAGGGACTTGCCGGAGAGCTTGCCGTAGCCCGGGAACTCGCGCACCGCGTAGTAAACGTCCCCGTTCCTGGCCTGGTAGGCGATGCCCTTCCCGACCAGGCCCGCTATCAAGTCCAGCATGCCGGGAACGTTGTCGGTCGCACGCGGCTCGAAATCGGGCTTGCGCACGCCGAGCGCCGCGGCGTCCTCGTCCATGGCGCGGATGAAGCGTGCCGTCAGCGCGTCGATCGGCTCGCGGTTTTCGGCGGCACGCCGGATGATCTTGTCGTCGATGTCGGTGATGTTGCGCACGTAGGTGACGTCGTAGCCCGCGGCCCTCAGCCAGCGGTTCACGATGTCGAACACCACCATGACGCGGGCATGGCCCAGGTGGCAGTAGTCGTATACGGTCATGCCGCAGACGTACATGCCGGCCTTGCCGGGAACGATGGGAACGAAGGGCTGCTTGGCGCGCGCGAGCGAGTTGTAGATCTTCAGCATGAGCGGTGCCGGAGGCGGGGCGGACCGCCGCGTCCGCGGGGTGTTATTTTCAGATTGTGGACAAAAGCCGCGTGCTGGTAGAATCTACCATTAATTACAAGAACCTACCGTTTCTTATTGAGGTAAAGTTTAGCACATGAGCCGATTCCTCCTGCCGGTACTGGGCGCGGCCCTGCTGCTGGCCCTGCAAACGCAGGCGGCACTGGCCGCCAACCTCTACGACGAAGCCAGCAAGGCCTTCAAGCAGGGCAGCTATGCCGAGGCGCTGGAGAAAATCGAAACGGTTGTCACGGCCAACCCGCGCGACGCCCGCGCCCGCTTTCTGAAGGGGTTGATCCTGACCGAGCAGAACAAGCCGGCGGAAGCGATCAAGGTCTTCACGGCGCTCACCGAGGACTACCCGGAGCTGCCGGAGCCGTACAACAACCTGGCCGTGCTCTACGCCTCGCAGGGGCAGTACGACAAGGCGCGCAAGGCGCTGGAAATGGCGATCCGCACCCACCCCAGCTATGCGATCGCCCACGAGAACCTGGGCGACGTCTACGCAAAAATGGCGAGCGAGGCCTACGACAAGGCCTTGCAGCTCGACCGCAGCAACGCGGCCGCGCAGACCAAGCTCGCGATGATCAAGGACATCTTCTCGGGCAGCGTCGTGCCGGGCAAGGACTCGCCGGCGGCCGACACCGAGACGGCCGCGCCCCCCCCGCCGCCGCCGGCCGCGCAAAAACCCTCGACGCAGGCGCCCGCGAGTCCGGCCCCGACCCGGGCGGAGGTGGACGCGGTGCTCGCGGCCGTGAACGGCTGGGCCAAGGCCTGGTCGAACCGCGACGCCGACGGCTACCTCGCGCACTACGCGCCTGACTTCCAGGTGCCCGGCGGCGAGAAGCGCGCCGCCTGGGAGGCGACCCGGCGCAACCGCATCGTGAAGCCGAAGACGATCTCGGTCACCGTGGGCTCGCCCAGGGTTTCCTTCGACGCGAACGGCCGTGCCGTCGTGAAATTCCGCCAGGGCTACAAGTCCGACACGCTCAACACCTCGGGCGCCAAGACGCTGACGCTCGTGAAGAACAACGACCGCTGGCAGATCGTGCAGGAGAGGATGAACTAGTGGAAGACCGGTCGCGCCGCGCCCAGGCAGGATCCCGCCAGAGCTTCGCGCAGGCGCTGGTCGCAGTGGTTGCGGCCGGCGCCTCCTACGCGTGGGCGATGAGCGTGACGCCGGCGCCGGTGTCGCGCCACGTGGCCGCGCCCGAGGCCATGCTGGTGCGGGCGCTGCTCGACATCAGCGAAAGCAATTTCTCCTCCGCGTTCGACCAGATCGACAGCCTGCTCGCCGTCAACCCGAACTTCCGGCTGGCCCAGCTCGTCAAGGGCGACCTGCTGCTCGCACGCACGCGGCCGATCAGCGCCATCGGCGCCGCGCCCGGCGTGCCGGCCGAGCAGGTCGCCGGCCTGCGCGACGAAGCCAGGATACGCATGCTGCGCTCGCAGATCGAGCCGTCCGCAGAGCTGTCGCCGCGCTACCTGCTGCAGCTGCCCCGGAAGGAAAAGCTCGCGCTCGTGCTCGACTCGACCAAGTCGACGCTGTTCGTGTTCGAGAACTCCGGCAGGACACCGCGCTACGTGGCGGACTACTACGTCACCATCGGCAAGAACGGCCTGGAGAAATTCCGCGAGGGCGACAAGCGCACGCCGGTGGGCGTGTACCACGTGGTGAGCCGCCTGCCCAGGGACAGGCTGACGGACTTCTACGGCAGCGGCGCCTATCCGATCAGCTACCCCAACGAATGGGACCGCATGCGCGGCCGCGACGGCCACGGCATCTGGCTGCACGGCACGCCGCGCAACACCTACAGCCGTCCGCCGCGCGCGAGCGACGGCTGCATCGTGCTGACCAACCAGGACCTGGACTCGCTGGCGGCAAGGCTCCAGATCGGCACCACGCCCATCGTCATCGCCGACTCCATCGACTGGGCCAGGCCCGCCGAGATCGAAGCCCTGCGCGAGGACCTGGCCGGGGCCGTCGAATCCTGGAGGCGCGACTGGGAAAGCCGCAACACGGACGCCTATCTCAGGCACTACGCGCGCAAATTCTCCTCCGGCGGCCTGAACCTCGCCCAGTGGTCCGCGCAGAAGCGCCAGGTCAACGCCGCAAAGACCTGGATCAAGGTCGCCGTGTCGGACATGACGCTGCTGCTCTACCCCGGCAAGGAGGACGTCGCGGTGGCGACCTTCGAGCAGGACTATACGAGCAACAACCTGTCGAACAGGATGACGAAGCGCCAGTACTGGACCCGCGAGAGCGGCAAGTGGCGCATCGTCTACGAAGGCCCGACCTAGGCCGTCCGGGGCCGGGCTGAACCGAATCCCGCCGAAACGAAGGATGCAAATGAGAAAGCTCCTGGGTGCCGCCTGCGCGCTGCTCCTGATGTCAGCCACCGCCGCGACCGCGGCGGATCCCAAGGTGGAGATCCGCACGAACCTCGGGGCGATCGTCGTCGAGCTCTATCCCGCGAAAGCGCCGAAGACCGTGGAGAATTTCCTGCAGTATGCGAACAGCGGCTTCTACAGGGACGTCGTCTTCCACCGCGTGATCCCGGGGTTCATGATCCAGGGCGGGGGCTTCAGCAGGGAGATGGCGCAGAAGCCCACGCGGGCGCCGATCCCGATCGAATCCGACAACGGCCTGAAGAACGACACCGGCACGATCGCCATGGCCCGCACCGCGAACCCGAATTCCGCCACCGCGCAGTTTTTCATCAACGTGGCGGACAACGCCTTCCTGAACTACCGGCCGGGGTCGCCGGGCTACACGGTGTTCGGCAGGGTCGTGAAGGGCATGGACGTGGTCGACAGGATCGCGCGGGTGCCCACCGGCGCGGGCGGCCCGTTCCCGCAGGACGTGCCGCAGCAGCCGGTGGTCATCGAGGACATCATCGTTCCGGAGGAAAAATGAGCAAGGTCAGGATGCAGACGTCGATGGGCGACTTCACCATCGAGGTCGACGAGCAGAAGGCGCCGGCCACGGCCGCCAACTTCCTGCAGTACGTGCGCGACGGGTTCTACGACAACACCGTGTTCCACCGCGTCATCGACGGCTTCATGATCCAGGGCGGCGGCTTCGAACCGGGCATGAAGCAGAAGCCCACGCGCAAGCCCGTCGAGAACGAGGCGGCCAACGGCCTGAAGAACGAGGCTTACACCGTGGCCATGGCGCGCACCTCGGACCCGCATTCCGCCACCGCGCAGTTCTTCGTCAACGTCACAAACAACGCCTTCCTGAACTTCCGCTCGGCGAGCCCGGAGGGATTCGGCTACTGCGTGTTCGGCGCGGTCGTGGAGGGCCGCGATGTCGTGGACAGGATCAGGGCGGTGGAGACGGGCAGCCGCGGCTTCCACCAGGACGTCCCCGCCGAAGACGTCGTCATCAGGAAGGCCGAGGTCGTTTGAAACGAGGGCCGGGGAGCGGGGGCCGGGGAGCGAGGCAATGTTCTCGGGCGGGGTCCAGTCGATCCCCGCTCCCCGCCCCGGGAGCGTGAATGTCCCGCACGCTGTTCATCTCCGACCTGCACCTCGCCCCCGACACGCCGGAGGCAAACCGGGCGCTGCTCAGGTTCCTGCGCGAGCAGGCGCCGTCCGCGGATGCGCTGTACGTGCTTGGCGACCTGTTCGAATACTGGGTCGGCGACGATGCGCTCGACGGCGCCTTCGAGCGCGAGATCGCCGGCGCCTTCCGCGCGCTGGCGGATTCCGGCGTTCCGGTGTACTTCATGCACGGCAACCGTGATTTCCTGATCGGGCGCCGGTTCGCGCGGGCGGCCGGCATGAAGATTCTGCGCGACCCCGCGCTGATCGACCTCCACGGAACGCCCACGCTGCTGATGCACGGCGACACGCTGTGCACCGACGACGTCGAGTACCAGAAATTCAGGAAGAAGGTGCGCAACCCGGTCGCGCAGTGGCTGTTCCTCGCCAGGCCGCTCGCCACGCGCCGGCAGATCGCACGCGACCTGCGCGGGCGCAGCGAGCAGGCCAAGACGGGGAAGTCCATGGCCATCATGGACGTCTCGACCAGGGCGGTCGAGGATGCGCTGCGCGCGCACCGCTATCCGCGGCTGATCCACGGCCATACGCACCGGCCGGCGCGCCACGAGCATGGCGTCGACGGGCATGCCTGCGAGCGCTGGGTGCTCGCCGACTGGTACGACCACGGCTCCTACCTGGAGTGCGACGCCTCCGGCTGCCGGCCGCGGCCGCTGGACTAAGGCGACTTCGCCTCTGTGGCAAATAGTTCTAGATTTTCGAGAGGCCCCGGGCGAGGTCGGCCTTCAGGTCGGAAACGGCCTCGAGGCCCACGGCCACGCGCAGCAGCCCCTCGCCTATGCCGGCCGCCTCGCGCACTTCCGGCGCGACGCGACCGTGCGTCGTGCTGGCCGGATGCGTGATCGTCGTCTTGGTGTCCCCGAGGTTGGCGGTGATCGAGATGAGCTGCGTGGAATCGACGACCCTCCATGCGTGCCCGCGCCCGCCCTTGACCACGAAGGACACGATGCCGCCGCCGCTTTTCTGCTGGCGCATCGCCAGCCCGTGCTGCGGATGCGACGCGAGGCCCGGATAGTAGACACGCTCGACCCCGGGGTGCTCCTGCAGCCATTGCGCGAGCTCCAGCGCCGATTTCGAGTGCGCCTGCATGCGCACGCCGAGGGTTTCCAGGCCCTTGAGGATGACCCAGGCATTGAACGGCGACAGGGCGGGCCCGCAGCTTCTCAGGAAGCCGACCATGCGATCGTGTATCACGTCGCGCCGGCCGAGCACGGCCCCGCCCAGCACCCGCCCCTGGCCGTCGAGGTACTTCGTGGCCGAATGCACGACGATGTCCGCACCGAGGTCGAGCGGCCGCTGCAGCGCCGGCGTGCAGAAGCAGTTGTCCACCACCAGCAACGCGCCGTGCCGGTGCGCAATCCCGGCGATGGCGGCGATGTCGGCGACTTCCGTGAGCGGGTTCGAGGGCGTTTCCAGGAACAGCAGCCTGGTCTCGGGGCGCACCGCCCTTTCCCACTCCGCGGGATCGGTGGCGGACACGAAGGTCGTCTCGACGCCGAAGCGCGGCAGCAGCCCGCCGAACAGCTGCACCGTGGCGCCGAAGATGCTGCGCGAGGCGACGATGTGCGTGCCCGACTTCATGAGGGCCAGCGCGCAGCCGAGGATGGCGGACATGCCGGAGGCGGTGGCGATGCAGCACTGCGCGCCCTCCATGGCCGCCAGCCGCTCCTGCAGGGCCGCGACCGTCGGGTTGGTGTAGCGCGAGTACACCATGCCGGGGTCCTCGCCGGAGAAGCGTGCGGCCGCCTCGGCCGCGCTGCCGAACACGAAGCTCGACGTGAGGTACATCGCCTCGGAATGTTCGTTGAACTGGCTGCGGTGTATCCCGGCGCGCACCGCCAGGGTGTCCGGCTCGAGCTCGTCCCAACGCATGGTTCCCGCTTCCCTCCGCGCGGCGCACGGCGCGCGCAATAAAAAACCCGCCTGGTTGTTGCCAAGCGGGTTCGGATTCGACACGCTTTAGCAGGATTTGTTACGCGCCCGCAAGCTGTTCTCAAATCGGCGCGAGGTGCATACGCTACGCGCGGCGACCGTGGCTGTCAACCTGCCGGTTGGCGGCCGCAGCGCGCCCGGAGCTGGAGCGGGGAGCTATTCCGCGGTGGCGAGGTTCAGGTCGAGCTGGGTGGCGCCGGCCTCCGCGCCGTAGAGCCTGCCGTCGTTGCGCTGTGCCTCGACGCCGGCGAGGTATTCGGGCGTGACGTCCCCGGTGACGTAGACGCCGTTGAAGCACGACGTCTCGAAGCCGGGCACCGCGGGGTTCACCGATTTCACGTCCTGCACCAGCGCTTCGAGGTCCTGGTAGATGAGGCGGTCGGCGCCGATCTCGCACGCGATCTCCTCGTCGCTGCGCCCGGTGGCGATCAGCTCGCGCGAGGTCGGCATGTCGATGCCGTACACGTTGGGGAAGCGCACCGGCGGCGCGGCGGAGGCGAAGTAGACCTTGCGCGCGCCGGCATCCCGCGCCATCTGCACGATCTCGCGGCTCGTCGTGCCGCGCACGATGGAGTCGTCGACCAGCAGCACGTTCTTGCCCCTGAATTCCATGCCGATGGCGTTGAGCTTGTGGCGCACGGACTTCTTGCGCACCTCCTGCCCCGGCATGATGAACGTGCGGCCGATGTAGCGGTTCTTGATGAAGCCTTCGCGGTAGGGCTTGCCGAGCTTGTCGGCGAGCTCCATGGCGGACGGGCGGCTGGAATCCGGAATCGGGATGACGACGTCGATGTCGAGGTCGGCATGGTCCCTGCGGATCTTCTCGGCGAGGCTCGTGCCCATGCGCATGCGCGTCTCGTAGACCGAGATGCCGTCGATCACGGAGTCCGGGCGCGCCAGGTAGACGAACTCGAAAATACAGGGGTTGAGCTGCGGGTTCGCCGCGCACTGGCGGCTGTAGAAGCTGCCGTCGAAGTCGATGAAGATGGCCTCTCCGGGCGCGACGTCGCGCACACGCTCGAAGCCCAGCGTATCGAGCGCGACGCTCTCCGAGGCGACCATGTACTCCGTGCCTGCCGGGGTCTTCGCCATGCCCACGACCAGCGGCCGGATGCCGAACGGGTCGCGGAACGCGAGCAGGCCGTAGCCGGCGATCATCGCCACCACGGCATAGGCGCCGCGGCAGCGCCGGTGCACGCCGGACACCGCCTGGAATATCGTCGGCGGATCGAGCTGGTAGCCGGTGGCCGCCGCCTGCAGCTCGTGGGCCAGCACGTTGAGCAGCACTTCCGAATCGGAGTTGGTGTTCACGTGGCGCAGGTCCTGGCGGAACATCTCGCGCTTGAGCTGCTCGGAATTCGTGAGGTTGCCGTTGTGACCCAGCACGATGCCGAAGGGGGAATTGACGTAGAGGGGCTGGGCTTCCGCGAACGACGAGGCCGAGCCCGCCGTGGGATAGCGGCAGTGGGCGATGCCCATGTTGCCGCCGAGCTGGCGCATGTCGCGCGTGCGGAACACGTCGCGCACGAAGCCGCCGCCCTTGTGCATGTGGAACCTGCTGCCGTCGGCGGTGACGATGCCGGCCGCGTCCTGGCCCCTGTGCTGCAGCACCAGCAGCCCGTCGTACAGCAGCTGGTTGACCGGAGCCTTCGCGACCACGCCGAGGATCCCACACATGGCTAGCTCTCCACTTCCAGTAACGCCGGCCCGGCTGCCGGCTCCCTAGCAGGTGCCAGTATAAGTCATTCGAAGCTCACCCGCCGCGCGACCTCGTCGGGGAGCCAGGGCCTGGCGAGCAGCGCGATCTGCTGCAGCGGGCGCGCCAGCAGCGCGTTGCGCCAGTACGGCTCGTGCGGCTCCGAGGTCATGCCGCCCATCAGGACCAGCACGGCCGCGATCAGCACCCCGCGCAGAACCCCGAACAACGCTCCCAGCATGCGGTCCGAGGACGTCAGGCCGGCGACTTTCACCAGGCGCACGGCCAGCGTCGTCAGCAGGCCCAGCGCGAGCACGCTCACCAGCATGATCGCGATGAAGGCGAGCGCGTAGCGCAACCCCTGGTGGCTCACGGCCGCCGGCAGCCAGCCCGCCACCACGCCGGCGAACAGGCGCGCGATCCAGAACGAGATGATCCAGCTTCCGAGGGCCAGCACCTCGCGCACGAAGCCGCGCCAGGCCGCGATCGCCGCGGAGACCGCCACGATGAACAGCACGATGAAATCGAACGCCGTCATCGGCATCCCCGCGCGCCGCTACGCTTCCGCAACATGGGAGCGGACACCGGGATAATCAAGGACCGCTCGTGCGCATCGACCGGCCGCGCGCGCTTTCAGTCCCGTCGCACGACGGCGGCTTCGCCGATGACGAGCTTCATCGACTTCAGCTTCTCGCGCGCCTTCTCGGCCGCCTCCCGCGACGCGTACGGACCGACTCGCACGCGCGTGCGGTCGCCGCCGGGGTTCCTGACGAGCTCGGTGTAGGCCTTGAACTTGTTGTCCTGCAGCTTTTTCTGCAGCGCCTTCGCGTTGGCGGCATTGGAGAACGCGCCGAGCTGCACGACGAAGCTTTCGTCGCCTGCGCCGGCGGCCTGCGGCGCGGCGTCGTGCCTGGGCTGGGGTTTCGCCGCCGGCTTCGCCTGCGCCCTGGGAGCCTGCGGTCTCGGGGCCTCGGGCGCCTTCGCGGGCTCGGGTGCTGCGGCTTTCGCCGGCTCGCCGGCCGGCGCATCCGGCGCCGGACCTTGCGGCATGCCCGCGATGCGCGGCGGCTGGGCGGGTGCGGACGGCGGGGTTGCGGATGCCGCCGGCGCAGCATCGGCGGGCGGCGCGGGAAGCTGGGATGCCGATTCAGGCCTGGGGATCGGCGGAATGGCGATGGAGACTTCCTGGTTGAGCGGCTTGGGCTCGTTGTCGAGCACCATGGGCAGGAAAACGACGATCACCAGGACTAGGGCAACCGCCCCGACCAGCCGGCGGCGCGCGCGTTTCTTGAGTTGAAGCTCTTCGTCGCTGATTGCTTTCGCCATGAAATCCGCGGAGCGACGTCGCCTCACCTGCCCGAGGCCATCGCCGCTGCCACCGTGAAAAAGGATCCGAACACCAAAATTTTATCATCTTGGCCCGCCGCCCCGAGCGTTTCCCGGTACGCCTGCTCCGGCGTCTCGTGCCTGCGCACGGGCCCGCGTGCGCCCGCCGCGGCCAGCGCCGAGGCGATGCGCTGCGCATCGGCGCCGCGCGGGCCCGGCAGGGGCGCCACGTGCCATTCGTCGACCTGGCCGGCCAGCGCCCGTGCCACGCCCTCGATGTCCTTGTCCTTGAGCATCGCGAACACGGCGACGAGCCTCCCGCCCGCCGGCAGGGCGCGCAGGCTCTGCGACAGGCCGCGCGCGGCGTGCGGATTGTGTCCGACATCGAAAATCACCCTGGGCCTCCCGGGCAGGACCTGGAAGCGGCCCGGCAGGTCGACCTCGACCAGCCCGCGGCGGATCGCGCCCATGTCCACCGGCAGCTTGTCGCGCACCTGTTCCAGCGCGCACAGGGCCGTCGCAGCGTTCGCGAGCTGATAGGCCCCGCGCAGCGCCGGATGCGGCAGTCCGGCGCGCCTGCCGGGCAGGCTCCAGTACTGCCAGCTGTCGCGCGAGGCCCGGTAGCCGTAGTCCCGCCCCATCCGCAGCAGCGGCGCCCCCACCTCGGCGGCACGGCGCACGAGCGACGCGGGCGGATCCTCGTCGCCGCAGACGGCGGGCACGCCCGGCCGGAATATGCCGGCCTTCTCGCGGCCGATGGCCTCGCGGTCCGGGCCGAGGTATTCCATGTGATCCAGGTCGACGGTCGTGACCACCGTGCAGTCGGCGTCGAAGACATTGACCGCATCAAGGCGCCCGCCCAGGCCGACTTCCAGGATCGCGGCGTCGACGCGCTGTCGCACGAACACGTCCATCGCAGCGAGCGTGCCGAACTCGAAGTAGGTCAGCGTGTCTCCCGCGCGGCCCGCCTCGACGCGCGCGAAGGCATCCGTGAGCGTCCGGTCGTCGACGTCGCGGCGTGAAACGCGCACGCGTTCGTTGTAGCGCAAAAGGTGCGGCGACGCATAGGCGCCCACGCGATAGCCCGCGCAGGACAGCGCGGCTTCCAGCAGGGCGCATACCGAGCCTTTGCCATTGGTCCCGCCGACGGTGATGATCGGGAAGAGAGGCGTCAGCGCGAGCCGGTCGCGCACGCGCGACACCCGCTCCAGCCCCATGTCGATCGCGGTCGGGTGGATGCGCTCGAGATGGGCGAGCCAGTCGGCGAGCGACCGGGGACCTTCAAAAGACTCGTTCACCACTGAGGCACAGAGGACACGGAAAAAAGCAAGGGGACGATGGGGGCAATGGCTCTTCGGTGAGGGTTCCACCGCGGATCCATGTAGCGCGGGCCGAGCGCACAGCGGATCCAACACTCAATATCAGGTTCTTCGTTTTCCTCCGTGTCCTCCGTGCCTCTGTGGTGACAGGCCTGCAGCAGGTCAGGCCGCGGCGGGGGCGCGCATGAGCAGCGTGATGAGGCCGGCCAGCTTGTCGCGCATCTGCCGCCGGTCCACGATCATGTCGATGGCCCCGTGCTCGAGCAGGAACTCGGCGCGCTGGAAGCCTTCCGGCAGCGTCTGGCGCACCGTCTGCTCGATGACGCGCGGGCCCGCGAAGCCGATCAGCGCATTGGGCTCGGCGATGACGACGTCGCCGAGGAAGGCGAAGCTCGCGGACACGCCGCCCATGGTCGGATCGGTCAGCACGGAGATGAAGGGCAGCCGCGCGCTCGACAGCTGCGTCAGCGCCGCGGTGGTCTTGGCCATCTGCATGAGCGACATCAGGCCCTCCTGCATGCGCGCGCCGCCGCTCGCGGTGAAGCAGACGAACGGCAGGTTCTGCTCGCAGCAGCTCTGCACGCCGCGCACGAAGCGCTCGCCGACGACGGAGCCCATCGATCCGCCCAGGAAGCGGAACTCGAAAGCCGCGACGATCAGCGGGACGCTCCTGACCGAGCCCTGCATGACCACCAGGGCGTCGTCCTCCTCGGTTTCGGCCCTGGCCTGCTCCAGCCGCTCGGTATAACGCTTGCTGTCCACGAACTTCAGGAAATCGATCGGCTCGACTTCGGCGCCGATCTCGAAGCGGCCTTCCGGGTCGAGGGTCAGGTCGAGGCGCTCGCGCGCGGAGAGCCGGTTGTGGTGCCCGCACTTCGGGCAGACGTTGAGGTTCTTGTCGAGGTCGGCGCGGTAGAGCACCGTTTCGCAGACCTCGCACTTGCTCCACAGGCCCTCGGGCACCGCCTTCCTTGCGGTCCCGGTGCTGCGCTTGATCTTCGGCGGAAGCAGTTTCTGCAGCCAGCTCATGAGCGCCTCCCTGTCATGCGCAGCGCCGTCGCCGCGGTCGCGGCCCCGTCATGCCCCGTCCATGGCCCGGCGGATGCCGCCGACTAGCGCGGAAACGTTGCCGATCAGCTTGTCTGCGGCGGAAGCCTCGATCTCCTGCACCAGGCGGCTGCCGATCACCACCGCATCCGAGACGGAGGCGATCGCCCGGGCCGTTTCCGCATCGCGGATGCCGAAGCCTACACCGATCGGCAGCCTGCTGTGGGCGCGGATCTTCGGGATCTTCACGGCGACTTCGCTCAAGTCTAGCGTCGCCGCACCGGTCACGCCCTTCAGCGAGACGTAATAAATGTAACCGGTGGCCAGGCGGCCCACCTGCTCCATGCGGCTTTCCTCCGTGGTGGGCGACAGCAGGAAGATCGAATCGATGCCATGCGCCTTCAGTACCTCGACCAGCGCGGCGCCTTCCTCGGGCGGACAGTCCACCACCAGCACCCCGTCCACGCCGGCCGCCTGGGCTGCCCCGGCGAATTTCTCGACGCCCATGGCCTCGATCGGGTTGGCGTAGCCCATCAGCACCACGGGCGTGGCGTCGTTGGCCGCGCGGAACGCCTTCACCATGCCGAGCACGTCCCTGAGCGAGGTGCCGTGCTTGAGCGCGCGCTCGCTGGAGCGCTGGATGGTGGGGCCGTCGGCCATCGGATCGGAGAACGGCACGCCGAGCTCGATGATGTCCGCGCCCGCTGACACCAGCGCGTTCATGATGGGCACGGTCCCGGACGGATCGGGATCGCCGGCGGTGACGAACGGAATCAGGGCCTTTTTCTTCTGTGCCTGGAGGCGGCCGAAGGTCTGTGCGATGCGGGACATGGTTCAGGGCCGGGGGCCGGGGAACGGGGGACGACAGAGAAGAACCGGAATCCTGTGATGCATTTTCACCCCTCGCGCCTCATGCCTGTCATCCCACGTTGCATCACAGCTTCATTCCCGAGCGCTCGGCGACGGTGTTCATGTCCTTGTCGCCGCGACCCGAGAGGTTCACGACCAGGACCTTGTCCCTGTCCAGCGCCGGCGCGATCTTCATGGCATGCGCCACGGCGTGCGACGACTCCAGCGCGGGCATGATGCCTTCCATGCGCGTGAGCGCGTGGAAGGCGGCGAGCGCCTCGTCGTCGGTGATCGGCACGTACTCGGCGCGACCGCTGTCCTTGAGCCACGCGTGCTCGGGGCCGACGCCCGGGTAGTCCAGCCCGGCCGAGATCGAATGCGTCTCGATGATCTGGCCGTTCTCGTCCTGGATGAGGTAGGTGCGGTTGCCGTGCAGCACGCCGGGCCTGCCCGCGCACAGCGTGGCCGCATGCCTGCCGGAAGCGATGCCGTGACCCGCGGCCTCGACGCCGATCAGGCGCACGCTGCGGTCGCCGATGTACGGGTAGAACGCGCCGATCGCATTCGAGCCCCCGCCCACGCAGGCGATGATGGCGTCCGGCTGGCGGCCGATCGCCTCGGGCATCTGCACGCGCAGCTCCCTGCCGACGACGGAATTGAAGTCGCGCACCATCATGGGATAGGGGTGCGGGCCGGCGACGGTGCCGATGATGTAGAAGGTGCTCTCGACGTTGGTCACCCAGTCGCGCATGGCCTCGTTGAGCGCGTCCTTCAGGGTCTTCGACCCGCTTTCCACCGGCACGACGGTGGCGCCGAGCAGCTTCATGCGGAACACGTTCATGGACTGGCGCCTGACGTCCTCCGAGCCCATGTAGACCACGCATTCCATGCCGTAGCGCGCGGCGACCGTGGCGGAAGCCACGCCGTGCTGGCCGGCGCCGGTCTCGGCGATGACGCGCTTCTTGCCCATGCGCCGCGCCAGCAGCGCCTGGCCGATCGTGTTGTTGATCTTGTGCGCGCCGGTGTGGTTCAGGTCCTCGCGCTTCAGCCAGATCTGCGCCCCGCCGCAATGCGCCGACAGGCGGCGCGCGTGGTAGACGGGGCTGGGGCGGCCGACGTAGTGCTTGAGCTCGTATTCGAATTCGGTGATGAACTCGGGGTCCTTGCGCATGCGTTCGTATTGCGTGCGCAGCTCGTCGAGCGCATGGATCAGCGTCTCGGCGACGAACACGCCGCCGTAGGGGCCGAAATGCCCCTTCGCGTCGGGCAGGTCGTAGGCGCTCACGCCTTCATACATCTGCATCTCTGACTCCTCGAATGAAGGCGGCTATCCTGGCCGCATCCTTGATGCCCTTCGAAGCCTCCACCCCGCTGCTGACATCGACCGCCCAGGGGCGCACGCGCCTGACCGCCTCGCCGACGTTGCCGGGATCGAGCCCTCCTGCCAGGATCACCGGCAGCGGCAACTCGCGGGGAATGAGCGACCAGTCGAAAACGGCGCCGGTGCCGCCATGATTTCCCTCGACGAAGGCGTCGAGCAGCAGGCCTTTCGCGCCTGCGTAAAGGCGCGCGTATTGTAGCAAATCCACCCCCGGCCCCACCCTCACCGCCTTGAGGTATGGCAGCCCGAAGCCGGCGCAGAAGTCCGGGGATTCGCCGCCGTGGAATTGCAGCAGCTGGGGCCGCACGCGCTCGATGACGCCGCGGACATGCGCCGCGTCCTGGTCCACGAACAGGGTCACCGGCGTGACGAAGGGGGGCAGCGCGCGCACGATGGTCGCGGCCCTGCCGGCATCCACCAGGCGCGGGCTCTTCGGCGCAAAGATGAGGCCGATCGCGTGCGCTCCCGCGTGCGCCGCGACGAGCGCGTCCTCGACGCGCGTAATGCCGCAGATCTTGACGGCGGTGGCCATGGCGCTAGCTCAGGCGCCGGCAGCGAGCAGGTGCTCGATGCGGCCGGCATCGGGGGCTGTCGGCAGGTCCCATGCGGCATCGTACTCCACGGCCGCGAGGTACAGCCCCGCGGGGGAGAACGTGGGCGCGGCGCGCGTACGGTCGCGGCTGTCGAGCAGCTCGCGGATCCAGCCTGCGGGCTGGCGGCCGCTGCCGACGTACACCAGCGAGCCGACGATGTTGCGCACCATGTGCTGCAGGAACGCGTCGGCCGCGAGGTCGAAGCGCAACAGGTCGCCGCACCTCGAGATGCGCAGCTCGCGCAGGGTCTTCACCGGCGTCTTCGCCTGGCATTCCGCCGCGCGGAAGGCGCTGAAGTCGTGGCTGCCCAGCAGGCAGCGCGCGGCTTCGAGCATCACGGCTTCGTCCAGGCTGCGATGGATCCAGCCCACGCGGCCCGACAGCAACCCCGGGCGCTGCGGCCGGCTGAGCAGCCAGTAAACGTAGCGCCGGCCCGAGGCCGAAAACCGCGCATGGAATCCGTCGCCCACCTCGCGCGACCAGGTCACGGCCACGCCCGAAGGCAGCAATGCATTCGCGCCGCGCGTCCATGCGCTCAGCGGCCTGTCCGCCGTGGTGTCGAAATGGACGACCTGGCCGATCGCGTGCACGCCGGCATCGGTGCGCCCGGCGCAGGCGGTCTCGATGCGCTGGCCCGCCACGCCCGCCAGCGCCTGCTCGAGCGCGTCCTGCACGCCGCACCCGCCGGGCTGCGTCTGCCAGCCGCAGAAGGCGGCGCCGTCGTATTCGACTCCGATGGCTATTCTCAAACCCGGGCCCCGAAAACAACACCGGGGCACGAAGGCCCCGGCACGAAAATAGTGAAAAGCTGAAAGGAGAAAGCCGAAAGTGAAAACCGGAACGCCTTTACTTTACCCTTTGCCCTTTTCCCTTTCGGCTGTCTTTATGCATCCAGGCTGGCCAGCACGCTCTGCGCGGCTGCCTTCTGCTCGTTGTCGCCCTCCTGCAGGACCTCCTTGAGGATCTCGCGCGCGCCGTCCTTGTCCCCCATTTCCTGATAGGCCTTTGCGAGGTCGAACTTGGTCTGCACATCGTACCAGTGGTCGTCCTTGCCGGTCGGCGAGGCGGCCGGCATGGTCTGCGTGCCGAGATCGAGGCTGATGCCCGACAGATCGATTTCCGGCGCGGCTGCCTTGGCCTGCGGCTCCGCGGCCGGCGCGTCGAGCGACAGCCCGCTCATGTCGAAGTCCAGTCCGCCGGAAGCAGCTTCGGCGGCTGCCGGCGCGGGGGCCGGCGACGCGGCGGGAGCCGCCAGCGAGTTCAGGTCGATGTCGAAATCGAGTCCACCGCCCGGCTCGCTCTTCGTCATCTCGGCGGCGGCAGCGGGCGGCGCGTCGGTCACGGGCAGGTCGACGTTGAAATCCGTGGCCGGGGGCGCCTCGATGGACACCGTGGAATCGTGGGCGGGCTCGGCGGCCGGATCGATGATCTGCGCCCTGTCGAAGGGGCTGCCGCCCTCACCCAGGTCGATGTCGGTCGTCGTGGCGGTCGAATCCTCGGAGCCGATGTTGAAATCCACGTTCTCCGCCGCTGCGGCCGCCGCACCGGCCATCACGGCCCCGGCGGCCGACTTGCCGGCGGCATAACGCGGATTCTCCGGATCGACCTGGTAACCCAGAACGACCGCCTGGTCCCAGATCTCGCCGGACCCGCCGCTGCCCTGCTGCAGCTCGCGCGCCACTTTTTCGAACGACTTCACGTCCTTGCGGTTGGCGTAAATCTGCAGCAGCTTCAGGTGGACGTCGTAGCGGTTCGGCGAAACCTCCAGCGCCTCCTTCAGCAGCTCCTCGGCCTGCGCATCCCGCCCATAGGCCAGGAAGATCTCGGCTTCAGCGACGGGATCGACCTCCGCCGAAGCGGCAGGAGCTTGCGCACCGGCGGCGGCCGCTGCAGGAACGGCCGCGGGCGCAGCCGCGTCAGGCGCAGCCCTCGCAGGGCCAGATTCTTCGGCGTCGGACTTCGATTCGCGGCGCCGCTTGACGGCGCGTACGGCCAGCGCACCGATGATGATCAGCACGCCGATGGCAGCACCGAGATAGGCCGGCTGCCCGAGCACCTGGTCCAGCAAGCCGGGCTCCGGCACGGGCGCGGGTTTCGGGGCGGCCGCCGGCTTGGGCGGCGTGGGCGCAGGCTGGGATGGCGCGGGCGCACTCTCGGTCCTCGGCGGCGCGGGTGCGGGCGTCGTGGGCGCCGGCGTCGCGGGCTTGACCTCCGGGCCGGGCTTCGCTGCGGGTGGCGTGGCGGCGGGCGCCATTGCAGCAGGCGGAGCGGCAGGCTTCGGCGCGGGTGTCGCGGTCGCCGGCGGGGCGGCCGGCGTCGCCGGGGCGGCGGGCGCCATTGCAGCAGGCGGGGCGGCAGGCTTCGGCGCGGATGTCGCGGCCGCCGGCGGGACGGCCGGCGTCGCCGCCGGGGCGGGCGTGGCGGGTTTCTGCAGATCCGCCATGCCCTTGTTCTTCAACTCCAGCAGGGACTGGAGATCCTTGATCTGCTTCTCGAGCTTCGCGACGCGTTCGTTGGCTTCCTTGACGGCCTTGTCGCGCGCAATGACCTCCTCTTCGAGAGCATGCACGCGCGCCGCCGGCTTGGCGTCGCCGCCCGCGCCCGCCGCCGGCTCGTTCTTCGACAGTTTCAGGACTTCCTTGGGCGGCTCGGCTGCCGGCGTCGATTTCTCCGGCGCCGCCGTGCCGACCTTGCCGGAAGCGGCCTGCTGCGCCGGTTGTTCGGGCGGCGCCGCTTCGCCGGCGGCAGCCGCCAGCTTCTCGCGGTAGGCGCGCCAGTCGCGGGCCTGCAGCTTCACTTCCTTGCGCGCATCGGCCTCGCTGAGGGTCGCATATTCGTCCGCGGCCGGCAGCTTCAGGATCTTGCCGGTCTTGAGGCGGTTCATGTTGTTGCCGACGAAGGCGTCGGGATTGTCGCGGACCAGCAGCACGAGCAGCTGGTCGAGACTTACGTCGGCCGGCTTGTTGGCGCTCGCGATCTTGTGCAGCGTGTCGCCGCTTTTCACCGGGCCGTAGGCGTCAGCCGTCGCGGCGGCGGACGCGGGCTGGCTGCCGCCCTCGCCCAGCAGGGTGGGTTGCGTGCCGCCGATGGTTTCGACCGGGGCCGCGGGCTTGGCTTCTTGCGGCTTGGCTTCTTCCGGCTTCGCTTCCTCGGGCTTTGCTTCGGCAGGCGCCTGCGCGGTCGTGGCGGCGGGCGCTTCTCCCGGCGTCGCCGCCGGTTCGGCGGGTGGCGGCGCGGGGATGGGCTCGGCGGCGGACGGCTGGGGCTCGGCTGCCGGGGCTGCCTTCACTTCGGCGGCGGCGGCCTTTTGCTTCTCGCGTTCCGCGACGAGGCCGGGCGGATCGAGCAGCACCGTGAACTCCCTGCTGATGCGCCCGGAAGACCAGGTCAGCTCGATGAGCAGGTCGACGAACGGCTCGTTGACCGGCTGGTTCGACGTGACCTTGACGTAGGGGTCGCCGCCGGCGCGCTTCTCGACGCTGACTTTTACGCCGGTAAGCAGGTTGGAATAGGCGAGGCCGGCGCGATCGAACACGTCCGGACTGGCAAGGCGGGCGCCGAGCGAGCCGACTTCGTTCTTCTCGGCAACGAGATCGATTTCCGCATTGAGCGGCTCGCCCAGTGCCGACAGGACGGTCAGCTTGCCCAGGCCCGCCGCATGCGAAACGGAGCAAATCGACAGCAGCGACGCGGCAACGATCCACGCGCGAAGAGACGTGATGCCCAAAGCGCCCACCCTGATCGGTTTTTGTTTGAAGTAATTAAAATAACATCATGGATTTAGGGATGCAAGCTCATATTTCCCATTATCATCCCCCCTTAAGGTCCGGGCCAAGGGCCCCAAGGGCCTTCCGGGACACACGCCGCACCCGCCGGACCGTCAGCCTTCGATCACTATCCGCAGCATGCGGCGCAGCGGCTCGGCGGCCCCCCACAGCAACTGGTCGCCCACCGTGAAGGCTGCGAGGTATTCGCCGCCCATGGGCAGCTTGCGCAGGCGGCCGATGGGTACGCCGAGGGTGCCGGTCACGGAGGCCGGCGTCAACTCCCTGATGGAATCCTCGCGCCGGTTGGGCACCACCTTCACCCACTGATTGGCGCCGGCGAGCAAGGCCTCGACATCCGCCATCGGCACGTCCCTGCTCAGCTTGATCGTCAGTGCCTGGCTGTGGCAGCGCATGGCGCCCACGCGCACGCAGACGCCGTCGATCGGGATCGGACTGTCCTCGCGGCCGAGGATCTTGTTGCCCTCGGCCTGCGCCTTCCACTCCTCCCGGCTCTGGCCGTTGCCGAGGTCCTTGTCGATCCAAGGGATCAGGCTGCCCGCGAGCGGCACGCCGAAATGCTCCGTCGGATAGGCCGGCGAGCGCAGCGCCTGCGCCACGTCGCGGTCGATGTCGAGGATGGACGAGGCCGGATCCTCCAGTTGCCGGCGCGCCACGCCGTGCAGGTGGCCCATCTGCGAGAGCAGCTCGCGCATGTTCTGAGCGCCCGCGCCCGAAGCGGCCTGGTAGGTCATCGCGGTGATCCACTCGACCAGCCCGGCCTTGAGCAGGCCGTGCATGCCCATGAGCATGAGGCTCACCGTGCAGTTGCCGCCGATGTAGTTCTTCACGCCCTTCGCGAGCGCCGACCTGATGACGTCGAGGTTCACCGGGTCGAGGATGATGACGGCGTCCTTCTGCATGCGCAGCGCGGAGGCCGCGTCGATCCAGTAGCCGTTCCAGCCGCCTGCGCGCAGCTTCGGGAAAATGTCGTTGGTGTAGTCGCCGCCCTGGCAGGAGACGATCACCTCCATGGCCCTCAATTCCTTCAGGTCGGTCGCGCTCTTCAGCGCCGGCACGTCCTTGCCGATCGCCAGCCCCTTGCCGCCCGCCTGCGACGTGCTGAAGAACACCGGGTCGACGAGGTCGAAGTCCTTCTCCTGCTGCATGCGCTGCATCAGCACCGAGCCCACCATCCCGCGCCAACCCACCAGCCCGACTCGTCTCATTGCCATGTTCCCGTCCGCCTCACCGTTCGCTGCGCTTCATGCGTGAAGCGCTGCAACCACCGCGTCGCCCATTTCCGTGGTGCCCGCCTTTTTCATGCCGGCCTCGAAGATATCGCCGGTGCGATAGCCCTGCTTCAGCACCCGTTTGACCGCCGCCTCGATGCGCGCCGCGGCCGCCTCCTCGGCGAACGTGTAGCGCATCATCATCGCCAGCGACAGGATGGTCGCCAGCGGGTTGGCCACGTTCTTGCCCGCGATGTCGGGCGCCGAGCCGTGGATGGGCTCGTACAGGCCCTTGTTGCCTGCGTCCAGCGAAGCCGAGGGCAGCATGCCGATCGAGCCGGTAAGCATCGAGGCTTCGTCCGACAGGATATCGCCGAACATGTTGCCGGTGAGGATGACGTCGAACTGCCTGGGCGCGCGCACGAGCTGCATGGCGGCGTTGTCCACGTACATGTGCGACAGCGCCACGTCCGGATAATCCTTCGCCACCTCGTTGACGACCTCGCGCCACAGGATGCTGGTGTCCAGCACGTTGGCCTTGTCCACCGAGCAGAGCTTCCTGCCGCGCTTGCACGCGATGCCGAAAGCCACGTGCGCGATGCGGCGGATCTCGGACTCGCTGTACTTCATGGTGTCGAAACCCTCGCGCTCGCCGGCATCGGTCTTGCGGCTTCCGCGCGGCTGGCCGAAGTAGATGTCACCCGTGAGCTCGCGCAGGATCATGATGTCCAGCCCGGCCACGACTTCGTTCTTGAGCGTGGACGCGTTGGCGAGCTCCTCGTAGAGCATCGCGGGCCGCAGGTTGGCGAACAGGCCCAGCTCCTTGCGGATGCGCAGCAGGCCCTGCTCGGGGCGCATCGGGCGCGGCAGCGTGTCGTACTTCGGGCCGCCGACCGCGCCCAGCAGCACGGCGTCGGCCTGACGCGCGAGGTCGAGCGTCTTCGCGGGCAGGGGATCCCGGGCCGCGTCATAGCCTGCGCCCCCGATCGGAGCCTGTTCCATCTCGATCTTCAGGCCGTCGCGCCGCAGCGCCTCCAGCACCCGCGTGGCCTGCGCGACGATCTCGGTACCGATCCCGTCGCCGGGAAGGACTGCGATTTTCATGTTCCTGTTCCTCAAAAAAAGACCGGGGCATCCCTGCCCCGGCCTGTGTCTCGAAACGCGCTCGCGTTACGTGAACAGCCAGGGTTGCTCGGCTTTGCGTTTGGCCTCGAACGCCTTGATCTCGTCGACATGCTGCAGCGTGAGCCCGATGTCGTCCAGCCCGTTGAGCAGGCAGTGCCTGCGGAAGTCGTCGACCTCGAACGGAAAGACCTGGCTGCCGTCGGCGTAGGCCACCGTCTGCGCGCCGAGGTCGATGACCACGCGAAACCCCGGGAACGCCATCACGTCGTGGAACAGGCGGTCGACCTGGGTCTCCGGCAGCACGATCGGCAGCAGCCCGTTCTTGAAGCAGTTGTTGTAGAAGATGTCGGCATAGCTCGGCGCGATCAGCGCGCGGAAGCCGTAGTCGCCGAGCGCCCAGGGCGCGTGCTCGCGCGAGGAGCCGCAGCCGAAGTTCTTGCGCGCGATCAGCACGTTCGCGCCCTTGTAGCGCGGCTCGTTGAGCACGAAGTCCGGATTGAGCGGGCGCTTCGAGTTGTCCATGCCCGGCTCGCCGTGGTCCTTGTAGCGCCATCCGTCGAACAGGTTCACGCCGAAGCCCGAGCGCTTGATGGACTTCAGGAACTGCTTGGGGATGATGGCGTCGGTGTCGACGTTGGCGCGGTCCAGCGGCGCCACCAGGCCGTCCAGGCGGGTGAATTTCTGCATGTCAGCCCCCCCGCACGTCGACGAAATGGCCGGCGATCGCGGCACCGGCGGCCATGGCCGGGCTCACGAGGTGCGTGCGTCCGCCCGCGCCCTGCCGGCCCTCGAAATTGCGGTTCGAGGTCGAGGCGCAGCGCTCGCCGGGCTCGAGCCGGTCGTCGTTCATCGCCAGGCACATGGAGCAGCCCGGCTGGCGCCATTCGAAGCCGGCGGCCTTGAAAACCTTGTCGAGGCCTTCCTTCTCGGCCTGGTCCTTCACCAGGCCGGAGCCCGGCACCACCATGGCCAGGCGCACGTTCGACGCGACCCGCTTGCCGCGCACGACCTGGGCCGCCGCGCGCAGGTCCTCGATGCGCGAATTGGTACAGGAGCCGATGAAGACCTTGTCGATCCGGATGTCGGTGATCGCGGTGTTGGGCTTGAGCCCCATGTAGGTAAGCGCGCGTTCCATGCCTTCGCGCTTGACCTCGTCCTTCTCCTTGTCGGGATCCGGCACGCGCCCGTCCACGGGCACGACCATCTCCGGCGACGTGCCCCACGTGACCTGGGGCTTGATCTCGCGGGCGTCCAGCCTGACCACGAAGTCGAAGCGAGCACCGTCATCGCTCTTCAGCGTGCGCCAGCAGGCCACGGCCCTGTCCCACATCTCGCCCGCGGGCGAGAACGGGCGGCCCCGCAGGTAGTCGAACGTGGTGTCGTCCGGGGCAACCATGCCGGCGCGCGCGCCCGCCTCGATGGCCATGTTGCACAGGGTCATGCGGCCTTCCATGGACAGCGCGCGGATGGCCGACCCGCCGAATTCCACGGCGTAGCCCGTGCCGCCGGCCGTGCCGATGCGGCCGATGATCGCCAGCGCGACGTCCTTGGCCGTGACGCCGCGGCCGAGCGGGCCTTCCACCTGGATCAGCATGGACTTCATCTTCTTCTGCACCAGGCACTGCGTGGCGAGCACGTGCTCGACCTCCGAGGTGCCGATGCCGTGCGCGAGGCAGCCGAAGGCCCCGTGCGTGCTGGTATGCGAGTCGCCGCAGACGACCGTCATGCCTGGCAGGGTCGCGCCCTGCTCCGGGCCGATCACGTGCACGATGCCCTGGCGCTTGTCGAGGAAGGGGAAGTACACCTTCGCGCCGAATTCCCTGATGTTCGCATCCAGGGTCTCGACCTGCAGGCGCGAGATCGGGTCCTTGATGCCCTGCTCCCAGTGCTGCGTCGGCGTGTTGTGGTCCGCCGTGGCCACCACGGACCCGACGCGCCAGGGCTTGCGGCCGGCCAGCTTCAGGCCCTCGAAGGCCTGCGGACTCGTCACTTCGTGCACGAGGTGCCGGTCGATGTAGATCAGGGCCGTGCCGTCCGCCTCCTGGCGGACGAGGTGGCTCGCCCAGAGCTTGTCGTACAGAGTCTGCGGAATCATGGTCTGCGGCGCGAAAAACCGGGGTCACGCCCGTCGAGTCGGACGGGAATTATGGCATACCGTCCCGCCGGGCCGCCCTAGGTCGGCCTGGATGCGGGCGGGACGGCCGGTTTCCAGGCCACCACGATCAGCGCCGCCAGCGCGGCAACGGCGGCGATGGTGAAGGTGACCCGGGCGCCGCCGTGGTCCCAGGTGAAGCCTGCCATCAGCGTCCCCACGGTCCCGCCGAGCCCGTAGCCCAGGCTCGTGTAGATCGCCTGGCCGCGTGCCTGGTTGCGCCCGCGGAAGATCTGGTGCATCAGCGCCACGCCCGCCGAGTGGTAGGCGCCGAAGGTGACGGCGTGCATGAGCTGGGCGACGAGCAGGACCGCCAGCCACTGCACGCCCCACGCGATCAGCAGGAAGCGCACGAAGGCCGTGCCGAAGCTCGCGAGCAGGATCTGGCGCAAGCTCCAGGCCCGCATGAGCCGCGGCAGCCAGACGAACAGCACGATCTCGGCGACCACGCCCAGGGCCCAGAGCCAGCCCACGGCCTTTTTCGAATAGCCCGCCTCGACGAGGCGGATCGAATAGAACGAGTTGTAGGGCCCGTGCGCGACCTGCATCAGGAAAAACCCCGCCATCAGCGCGATCACCTCGGGCCGGCGCACGATGCTCAGCATGGGCGCGTGCTCCGCGTGCCCCGACGACTGGCGGTCGCGCGGCAGGAAGAACGTGCTCGCGGACATGAACAGCAGCAGCGCCAGCACCGTGGGCGCGAGCGCGCCGATGCCGAAGAAATCGAGCGCGTAGCCGCCGCAGATCACCACCGCGACGAAGCCCACCGAGCCCCACAGCCGCACCCGCCCGTAGACGCCCACGCGCGAGCCCACGAGGCTCAAGGTCGCGGATTCCGCGAGCGGCAGCACGCCGCACCAGAACACGTTGAGCAGCAGCAGCGCGGCGAACATCCAGGCGAAGCCGTGGTTGAAGAACACGGCGAGGAACACGACCGCCGTGCCCGTCGCCGTGAGCCGGATCAGGCGCGCGCGGGCACGGTAGTGGTCCGACAGCCAGCCCCAGATGTTCGGGCCGAAAATGCGCGCCACCGGGTTGACGGCGAGCAGCATGCCGATCTCGGCAGCCGAATAGCCCAGCGACCTCAGGTACAGCGCGAAGTACGGCGCGAATGCGCCGATGAAGGCGAAGTACCAGAAATAGAAGCCGGACAGCCGGGAGTAGAAGGAGCCGCGGAACATTTATCCTGAGAAGCAGCGGAAAGGAGGAAGGTCAAAGGGGAAAGTAAAAGCGGGCGGATGCCGTGCTCCGGTTGCGCCCCTGTTTCGGCTCCTGCTTTTCCCTTTCGGCTTTTACCTTTTAGCTGCCTCTACTCGTCTTGGCGCCAGCGCCAGGTGAGCCAGCCCCAGGTGGCAATCACGCCGAGCCAGGCAAGCAGGGTCACGAATCCCGCGATCTTCGTATCGCTCTGCAGCACGTTCCAGCGCGAAAATATCTCCAGCCAGTCATGCTCGCCGTTGCCCACCAGCGGCAGCACCTGCTCGCGCGCATCCGCCATGTAGCGCGCGATGTTCCAGAAATTTTCGAACAGCCAGGCGAGGCACAGCGCGAAGGACAGGGTTTCGCGCCGCCACCAGAACGAGCCCGTGGCCACGAGCGGGAAGACGAGCTGGCCGAGCGTGCCGCCGTAGACCGTGATGCGGCTGCCGAGCAGCATGCCGAAGATCGGATGCCCGGCCTCGTGGAAGGCGAGATTGGCGGTGTCCAGGATGAATACCCAGCGCTCGCCCGTGTTCGCCAGCCAGCAGGCCCCGGCGACGAGCAGCGTGGCGGCCGCGAAGGGCACGGTGGCGACCGGCCGCCATTCCTGCCCGCTGACCTCGACGATCCGATCGAACCAGGACACGATGCGTGGCGTCAGGCCTCGTCCGGTTCGGGATCGTCGGCAGAGGCGCCGGCCGGGCTCCCGGCCGCCGAACCGGGTGCGCGCGCCGCGATGCGCGGGGTGGCGACCTCGACGTCCGCGTTCTGCGCGCGGTGACGCAGCGCATGGTCCATGAGCACGAGCGCCAGCATGGCCTCGGCGATGGGCGTGGCGCGGATGCCCACGCAGGGGTCATGGCGCCCGGTGGTCTCGACGACGGTCGGCTTGCCGTCCTTGTCGATGGAACGGCGCGGCAGGCGGATGCTGGAGGTCGGCTTGACCGCGATGTTGACGACGATGTCCTGGCCCGTCGAGATGCCGCCGAGAATGCCGCCGGCGTTGTTCGACAGGAAACCCTGCGGCGTCATCTCGTCGCCGTGCTCGGTGCCCTTCTGCGCCACCGAAGCGAAGCCGGCGCCGATCTCCACGCCCTTCACGGCGTTGATGCCCATCATGGCGTAGGCGACGTCCGCGTCGAGCTTGTCGTAGACCGGCTCGCCCCAGCCCACCGGCACGTTCTCGGCGATCACCGTGATCCTCGCCCCGCAGGACTCGCCCGACTTGCGCAGCCTGTCCATGAACTCCTCGAGCCGCGGGACGATGTCCGGGTCCGGCGAGAAGAACGGGTTCCGGTCGACCGAATCCCAGGTCTTGAACGGGATCGGCACCGTGCCGAGCTGGGACATGTAGCCGCGGATCACGACGCCGTATCTTTCACGGAGCCATTTGCGCGCGATGGCGGCGGCAGCCACGCGCACGGCCGTCTCACGGGCGGACTGGCGCCCGCCGCCGCGGTAGTCGCGGATGCCGTATTTCTGCCAGTAGGTGTAGTCGGCGTGGCCGGGGCGGAAGGTGTTGGCGATGCTGCCGTAGTCCCTGCTGCGCTGGTCCTCGTTGCGGATCAGCAGCGCGATCGGCGTACCCGTGGTACGGCCCTCGAACACGCCGGACAGGATTTCCGCGGTGTCCGGCTCGCGCCTTTGCGTGACGTGCCGCGAGGTGCCGGGCTTGCGGCGGTCGAGATCCTTCTGGATGTCGGCTTCGGACAATTCCATTCCCGGCGGGCAGCCGTCGACGACGCAGCCGATGGCGGGGCCGTGGCTCTCGCCGAAAGACGTGACGCAGAACAGCCTGCCGAGGGTGTTGCCGGACATGATCGCCGACCGGGGAAGACAGCGTTGAAGTTTAGCATGTACATCAGCTCCGGAATCCAACGTCCGACGCGGACGCAGCGAGGGAAAGTTCAAAGACAATCCAGGGATGAATCACGGAGGCCACGGAGAGCACGGAGCTGAAACAGGAGGCGAAAAAGGAACACAAGTAAATAAATAATTGCAGCCATGCCGCCGGCAGTAGAAATCGGCGACGGCAGGCCAACGTCCCCAGCGTTCCGGTCGGCGCACACTGAACCGGCTCGTTCTCCCCAGCCCCCATCTTTTTTCCTGGTT
>DASUFB010000052.1:0-45502 GCA_036274775.1 Burkholderiales bacterium
TAGTTCCGGCATAACCTGGCGAGCCAGGTTAGCCTGCACTGAAACTTCGCCCTTGCCCGCCGTCGCGCAGGGGTGTCGATAGATGAAAATCCAGTCCGTCTGCCTCATCGGGGGCTCGGGTGTTATCGGCAGCCACGTCGCGCGCCAGCTCGCGGCCGCCGGCGTGCGCGTGCGCGTGCCCACGAGGCGGCGCGAGCGCGCCAAGCCGCTGATCGTGCTGCCCACCGTGGACGTGGTCAACGCCGACGTGCACGACCCGGCCACGCTCGCCCGCCTGGTCGCGGATGCCGACGCGGTCGTCAACCTCGCGGGCGTGCTTCACGAGGCGCGCAGCGGCGACTTCATGCGGGTGCACGTGGAGCTGCCGCGCAAGATCGTGGACGCCTGCCGCGAGCAGGGCGTGCGCCGCCTGGTGCACGTCTCCGCGCTGAAGGCCGCGCACGACGCGCCCAGCGAGTACCTGCGCTCCAAGGCGGGCGGCGAGCAGCAGGTGCGCGTGGCGCAGGCGAGCGGCATCCATACCACCATCCTGCGGCCTTCCGTGGTGTTCGGCCGGGAGGACCGGTTCCTGAACCTGTTCGCGCAGCTCGCCCACGCGCTGCCCGTGATCGCGCTGGCGTGCCCGCGGGCGCGCTTCCAGCCCGTCCATGTCGAGGACGTCGCTGCCGCACTGGTGCGCAGCCTCGATCTCGTGCATGCCTACGACCGCAGCTTCGACCTGTGCGGGCCGGCCACGTACACGCTGCAGGAGCTGGTCGAGTACGTGTGCCGCGTGCTCGGCCTCGACCGCCCGGTGCTGCCTCTCAGCGATGCCATGTCGCAACTGCTCGCGCGGCTCATGGCGTTGTCGCCCGTGAAGCTCCTGACGCTGGACAACTACCGGTCGATGAAAATCGACAACGTCTGCGATTGCGCGTTCCCGCAGGAATTCGGTTTCGCGCCCGCGCCGCTGGAAGCCGTCGTGCCGCTGTACCTCGCCGATCGAGCGCCGCGTGCCCGCTACCGCTGGTTCCGCTATCGCGCGCGGCGCTAGGGAAGATTCGCGGATGTACGTCCTGGTCATCGGCAACAAGGCCTATTCGTCGTGGTCGCTGCGGCCCTGGCTGCTGATGCGGCACGCGGGCATCGCCTTCGACGAAGCGAGGGTCTCGCTCTACCAGCCGGGCGCAAAGCAGGTGCTGCTGGACCACTCGGGCGCCGGCAAGGTGCCGGTCCTGCATGACGGGGCGCAGACCATCTGGGACTCGCTTGCCATCGCCGAATACCTGGCGGAGAAGCATCCGGAACACGGGCTCTGGCCGGCCGATGCGGCGGCCCGGGCCGTTGCGCGCAGCGTGAGCGCCGAGATGCATTCGGGCTTCTCCAGCCTGCGCAGCCAGATGCCGATGAACGTGCGCCGGCGCATCCCGCGCCAGCCGGGCGCGGAAGCGGCCGCCGACATCGCGCGCATCCAGTCGATCTGGGTCGATTGCCGCAAGCGCTTCGGCGCGGGCGGGCCCTTCCTGTTCGGCGCGTTCTCGATCGCCGACGCCATGTATGCGCCGGTCGCCTCGCGCTTCCAGACCTACGGCGTCGGGCTCGCCGAGCCCGCGGGCGCCTACGCGCAGACCCTGCTCGACCTGCCCGCTTTCCAGGCGTGGGTCACGGGCGCCCGCGCGGAAACCGAAGTCAATCCCCAGTACGAGGCATGAAGATCTACGCGGTCGGCGGCGCGGTGCGCGACCGGCTGCTCGGACGCAAGGTCGAGGATCAGGACTACGTGGTGGTCGGCGCCACGCCCGGGCAGATGGAAGCCCTGGGCTACAGGCCCGTGGGCAAGGACTTTCCGGTCTTCCTGCATCCGGACACGCACGAGGAATACGCGCTCGCGCGCACCGAGCGCAAGAGCGGGCGTGGCTACAAGGGCTTCGAGGTCCACGCGAGCCCGGAAGTCACGCTGGAGCAGGACCTCGCGCGGCGCGACCTCACGATCAACGCGATCGCCCGCGACGAGACGGGGGCGCTCATCGACCCCTTCCACGGCGAGGCCGACCTGAAAGCCGGCGTCCTGCGCCACATCGGCCCGGCGTTCGTCGAGGACCCGGTGCGTATCCTGCGCGTGGCGCGCTTCGCCGCCCGCTTCGGCTTTGCCATCGCGCCCGAGACGCTCGCCCTCATGGGGGAGATGGTGCGCAACGGCGAAGCCGACCATCTCGTGCCTGAACGCGTCTGGCAGGAGCTCGCGCGCGGTCTCATGGAGGACAAGCCCTCGCTCATGCTGCTCGCGCTGCGCGAGTGCGGTGCGCTTGCGCGCGTCCTGCCCGAGGTGGACGCGTTGTTCGGCGTGCCGCAGCCTCCCGAGCACCATCCTGAAATCGACACCGGCCTGCACGTGCTGCTGGTCGTCGACGAAGCCGCGCGCGGCAACCACGCCCTGCCGGTACGCTTCGCGGCGCTCGTCCACGACCTGGGCAAGGCCGTCACGCAGCGCTCGGGGTGGCCCCGCCATCCGGGCCACGAACACCTGGGCGTCCCGCTGGTGGAAGCGCTGTGCGAGCGCCTGCGCGCGCCCGCCGAGTGCCGTGACCTAGCCGTGCTGGCCACGCGCTACCACCTGGACGTGCACCGCGCGCAGGAGCTGCGTCCGGCGACGGTGATGCGTCTGCTGGGGGCCGCCGATGCCTACCGCCGCCCGGGCCGTTTCGACGACCTGCTGGCCGCGTGCAGCTGCGACTATCACGGGCGCAAGGGCCTGGAGCAGCGCCCCTACCCGCAGGCTGACCTGCTGCGCGCCGCGGCGGCGGCGGCGCGCGGCGTCGATTCCGGCGCGATCGCGCGCGAGCTCGGCGACCCCGGCAAGATCGCCGCCGCGGTGGAACGCGCCCGGCTCGACGCGGTCGCCGGGGCGTTGGGCCGTCAACCCTGAGGCCGCTGCGCCGTTATGCTGTCGTGCTGTTTTTCGAGAGGAAGGAGGTTCCCATGATCAAGCGACTCCCGGCGGCCGTGCTGGCCGCCTGCGCGGCGTTCGCGGCGCCCGGCACCCACGCGGCCGATGCCCACGGCAGCAGGCTGGAAGCGGCGTTCAGGAAGGCCGACACCGACAACGACGGCACCCTGACCAGGGACGAGGCGAAGGCCATGCCGCGCGTGGCGAAGAGCTTCGACGCCATCGACACCGACAAGGACGGCACGGTGTCGCTGCAGGAAATCCAGGCGGCAATGATGAGCAAGGGCAAGAAGATGCACGACCGCGCCATGGACAGGTTCAAGGCAGCGGACAAGGACAACGACGGCACCCTGACCAGGGACGAGGCCGAGGCCATGCCGCGCGTGGCGAAGAGCTTCGACGCCATCGACACAGACAAGGACGGCACGGTGTCCATGCAGGAAATCCACGACTACATGAAGGCGCGACACGACAAGCGCCGTCCCTAGCGCGGGCACGCCCCGGGCGGACAGGCTTCCGTCCGTCCGTTTTTTATCTGAGCATCCAGTAGACCAGACTCGCCAGCAGCGACAGCATGACCGTGGAACCCAGCGGGAAGACGTATTGGCGCCCGTTGCGCTCCACCGTGATGTCCCCCGGCAGGCGCCCCATCCCCAGGCGCCGCAGCCAGGGGGTGGCCATGCCGAGGACCAGCACGGCGATCACGAGCGTCAACAGCCATTTCAGCAAGGTCAACCCTCCCTGTTCCGCCGCCGATAATGGGGGGGCGATCCCCGCGTTCGATTAAAATGTCGTGCTGCCGGTCTCGACCGCCCATCCTCCCCCGCAAACCATATTACCGGAGCATCCTTTGATCGACCTGTATACCTGGAGCACCCCCAACGGGCGCAAGGTTTCCATCATGCTCGAAGAGCTTGCGCTGCCCTACCAGGTGCACGCCATCGACATCGGCAAGGCAGAGCAGTTCAAACCCGAATTCGTGGCCGTCAGCCCGAACAGCAAGATTCCCGCGATCGTCGACAGCGACGGCCCCGAAGGCAGGCCTTATGCCCTCTTCGAGTCCGGGGCGATCCTGCTTTACCTGGCCGACAAGACCGCGCGTTTCCTGCCGGCGGCAAAAGCCGCCCACTTCGAGGCCATCCAGTGGCTGATGTTCCAGATGGGGGGGGTGGGTCCGATGTTCGGCCAGGTCCACCACTTCCTGCGCGCGGCGCCCGAGCCGGTGCCCTACGCCATCGAGCGCTACTCGAAGGAAACACGGCGGCTCTACGGCGTGATGGACAGGCATCTGGCCGCGCGCGAATGGCTGGCCGCCGGCGAATACACCGTGGCGGACATCGCGACCTATCCCTGGGTCGCGCGGCATGAGTGGCACAAGGTGGACCTCGCCGATTTCCCGAACGTGAAGCGCTGGTTCGACACGATCGGCGCGCGGCCCGCCGTGCAGCGGGGCATGAAGGTGCCGGCACCGCGCTGAGCGCGAGCCATGGACGAGCCGCTTCCATCCAAGATCGGCAAGTACCCGGTCGTCCGCGAGATCGGCCGCGGCGGGACCAGCCGCGTCTACCTCGGGCGCGACCCGTTCGCCAACCGCGACGTGGCCATCAAGGTGGTCAGCGCGGCGGACGGCATCGAGGCCGACCTGCGGCGGCGCTTCCACAAGGTGTTCCTGAACGAGGCGTCGCTGGTCGGCAAGCTGATCCATCCGCACATCATGGGGATCTATGATGCCGACGCCTTCGACGAGTACAGCTACATCGTCATGGAATACGTCGACGGGCCGACGCTGGAGCATTTCTGCGACGTCGCCAATCTGCTGCCGGTCGACCGCGTGGTCGAGATCGCCTTCAAGTGCAGCCTGGCGCTGGATTTCGCCCACCGCCACGGCATCATCCACCGCGACATCAAGCCCGCGAACATCCTGGTCGGCGCGCAGGGCGACATCAAGATCAGCGATTTCGGCGTGGCGCTGCAGGCCGGCGGCGAGCACACGCATCTGCAGGGCGTGGGCTCGCCGGCCTACATGTCGCCGGAGCAGGTCCAGGACAAGGAGCTCAGCCACCAGACCGACATCTACTCGCTGGGCGTGGTGCTCTACCAGCTGCTGGCCGGCAAGCTGCCGTTCATCGCCGCGAACAAGGCGAGCCTGCTCTACCAGATCCTCAACATCGAGCCGCCGCCGCCGTCGACGCACCGCACCGACATCCCGGCGCAGCTGGACAAGGTCGTCATGCGCGCTCTGACCAAGGACCCGCGCCAGCGCTTCCAGACCTGGGGGGAATTCAGCCGCGAGCTCACGCAGACCTATCGCCACCTGGAGCTGCCTCCCGACTCGATCTCCGACACGGAGAAATTCAACGCCATCAAGGCGCTCGCCTTCTTCAAGGGCTTCCGCGACGTGGAAGTGTGGGAAACCGTGCGCATCGCGACTTTCCGCCGCATCCAGCCCGACAAGGTCGTGATCCGCGAAGGCGATGTCGGTGAGAATTTCTACGTCATCGCCTCGGGCGAGGCCCAGGTCAGCAAGGGTGCCAACCCGCTCGACCGGCTGGAAGCCGGGGACTGCTTCGGGGAAATCCTGTATTTCGAGGGCACCAAGGGCAAGCGCATCACGACCATCGCTTCGATCACGCCGCTGACCGTCATCGAGATCAAGGCGCTGGCCTTGCAGAAGGCGAGCGACGCCTGCCAGAAGCAGTTCAACCAGGCTTTCCTGAGGATCCTCATCGAAAGGCTGTCCGTGGCGAGCGACCGCTTGTCGACGCGCGGCTAGCGCGGGCGCAATGAATCCCGCCGCGCCCGCGCCCAGGCGCTGCCCGGACTGCGGCAGCGCATTCGAATGCGGCATGGGCGCGGATACGCCGTGCTGGTGCAGCACGCAATTCATGCCGGCACTGCCCGTGCCGGCTCCCGGCGCCGACTGCTATTGCGCGGCCTGCCTGCACCGGCGCATCGAGGCGGCGCGCCGGGCCGCGGCCGGCGACGATCGACGCTAGTCCCGCGGCGCCAGGCCGGCGCGCGCGCGCCTCGCGGCGATCCAGCGTCCAGTCGCGATGACACCGAACGCGCCGATCCAGGGGACCAGCGTGTCCAGGACGGCGGGCGGCGAATACGTTTCCAGGACCTGCTCGGACATCAGCATGTCCCCGGCAACGTAGCCCAGCAGGCCGGCGCCGAACGTGATCACCGCCGGGAAACGCTCCATGAGCCTCAGGATCGCCGTGCTGCCGAACACGATCAGCGGGATGCTCAGGGCGAGCCCGAGGACCAGCAGGAGCATGCTGCCCTGCGCGGCGGCCGCCACGGCAAGCACGTTGTCCAGGCTCATGACGAGGTCGGCGACGAGGATGATGCGCACGGCGCCGACGAGGTGGACCGCATGGGGCGCGCCCGCGTGCGCGTGATCGGGCTCCTCGGGCAGCAGCAGCTGCACGCCGATCCAGAACAGCAGCAGCGAGCCGCCGAGCTTGAGCCAGGGCAGGGCGAGCACCCGGGCAGCCATGGTCGTCAGCAGCACGCGCAGGATGATGGCCGCGCCGCTGCCGAAGGCGATCGCGGCGCGCTGCTGGCGCCGCGGCAGCGAGCGGGCGGCCAGCGCGATGACGACCGCATTGTCCCCGCTCAGGACGATGTTGACGCCGATGATCTCGAGCAGGCCGAGCCAGAAGTCGCCGTCCTGGACGAATTCGGCGAGCCCGGACAGGAATGGCGTCACGGCGTCACGCGTCACCGCTTCCGGGGCGGCCAGGGCCATCGAGGCGCTAGCGCAGCACCGACTTCAGCAGCTTGCCCATCTCGGCCGGATTGCGCGTGACCTTGATGCCGCACTCCTCCATGACTGCGAGCTTCTCCGCGGCGGTGCCCTTGCCGCCGGAGATGATCGCGCCGGCATGGCCCATGCGCTTGCCGGCAGGCGCGGTCACGCCGGCGATGAAGCCCACGACCGGCTTCTTCATGTTCTCCTTGGCCCACTGCGCGGCAGTCTCCTCGTCGGAGCCGCCGATCTCGCCGATCATGATCACGGCCTCGGTGGCCGGGTCGTCGTTGAACAGCTTCAGCACGTCGATGTGCTTCAGGCCATTGACGGGATCGCCGCCGATGCCGACGGCCGAGGATTGGCCGAGGCCGATTTCGGTCAGCTGGCCGACGGCCTCGTAGGTCAGCGTGCCGGAGCGCGACACCACGCCGACCGGCCCCTTGCGGTGGATGTGCCCGGGCATGATGCCGATCTTGACTTCGTCGGGCGTGATCGCGCCGGGGCAGTTCGGGCCGAGCAGCAGGGTCTTGCGCTTCTGGCTGCGCATGCGGTCGCGCACTTCGATCATGTCGCGCACCGGGATGCCTTCGGTGATGCAGATGACGAGGTCGAGGTCCGCCTCGACCGCTTCCCAGATCGCCGCGGCCGCGCGGGGTGGCGGCACGTAGATGACCGAGGTATTCACCCCGGTCTTTTCCTTCGCCTCGCGCACGCTGCCGAATATCGGGATGCCTTCGAAATTCTCGCCGGCTTTCTTCGGGTTCACGCCGGCGACATAGCAGCTCTGGCCGCTGGCGTACGCGCGGCTGGTCTGCGTATGGAACATGCCGGTCTTGCCGGTGATGCCCTGGGTGACGACACGCGTGTTCTTGTTGACGAGGATGCTCATTTGCGGCCCTTCCCGGACTTGGCGGCGGATTTCTTCTTCGCGGCTTTCCTTGCTGTTTTCCTGGCGGGTTTGGCCTTCGCGCGCGACTTCACCTTCGGCTTTGTGCCGGCCTTGGCCATCGGCTTCTTCGCTGCCTTCTTCACGGCTTTGGTTTTCTTCGCAGCCTTTGCTTTTTTCGCGACCTTCGCCTTGGCTTTCTTCGCGGGCTTTGCCTTGCCGGCCGCCTTCGGTTTCGCCGCGGCCTTAGGCTTCTTCAGCGTCGCCGCCACTTTCTTCGCGGCGTCGGCCATGTTGTCCGCCGAGATGATCGGCAGCCCGGAATCCTTGAGGATCTGCCTGCCGAGGTCTTCGTTGGTGCCTTTCATGCGCACCACCAGCGGCACGCCCAGCTTCACCTGGCGCGCGGCTTCCACCACGCCCGTGGCGATGGTGTCGCATTTCATGATGCCGCCGAAGATGTTGACGAGGATCGCCTTGACCTTCTTGTTGGCCAGCATGATCTTGAACGCTGCGGTCACCTTCTCCGCGCTGGCGCCGCCGCCGACGTCCAGGAAGTTGGCGGGCTCGCCGCCGAACAGCTTGATGGTGTCCATGGTCGCCATCGCGAGCCCCGCGCCGTTGACCAGGCAACCGATGTTGCCGTCGAGCGAGATGTAGGACAGGCCGTACTTCGACGCCTCGATCTCCGCCGGATCCTCCTCGTCGAAATCGCGCATGGCGACGATGTCCTCGTGCCGGTAGAGCGCGTTGTCGTCGAAGTTCATCTTGGCATCCAGCGCGATCACGTCGCCGCTGCCGGTCAGGATCAGAGGATTGATCTCCGCGAGCGAGGCGTCGGTTTCCCAGAACGCGCGGTACAGGCCCCCGAGGGCGATGCGCGCTTTCGGCACGCTGGCGTCCGGAATGCCGATCTTGCGGGCAAGGTCGTCGGCCTGGGCGTCGGTCAGGCCGGTCTTCGGATCGACGAAGACCTTGTGGATCTTCTGCGGCGTGCGCGCAGCCACCTCCTCGATGTCCATGCCGCCTTCCGACGAGGCCATCACCGCGACTTCCTGTGTGCCGCGGTCGACGACGAGGCCGACGTAGAGCTCCTTGCGGATGTCCGCGCCCTCCTCGATCAGCAGGCGCCGGACCTTCTGTCCCTGCGGGCCGGTCTGGTGGGTCTTCAGCTGCATGCCGAGGATCTTCGACGACCATTCGCGCACCTCGTCAGGCGATTTCGCCACCTTGACGCCGCCGCCCTTGCCGCGCCCGCCGGCGTGGATCTGGGCCTTGACGACCCAGACCTGGCCGCCCAGCTTCCGTGCCGCGGCCACCGCTTCCCCGACGCTGAAGCACGCAATGCCGCGCGGCGTCGCGACGCCGTACCTGCGCAGGATTTCCTTCGCCTGATACTCGTGAATTTTCATCTCCGGCCCTTGCTGGAAGTCGAACCCGGGAAGCCGCCCGCCGACCGATCGTGCGGGACCGTGCCGGAATCGTCGGCGCACTCGAGGACACCGATCGCGGGAAGCGCGCGAAGTATACCGCAAAGGTCCGACGCCCCCGCGCACGAGCGCGCCCCACCAATGCCGGCGCGCGATCCACTACACTGGCGCTTTGCGCATCGGCTCCGAGCAATGCAACCAGCCAAGACGAATGCCGTTGCCGGCATCGCCATGCCTCCCGGCCAGGGCCACTCGAACCTGCGCCGCCTGTTCCTGCTGCGCATCATCGTCGTCTGCGGCCAGGCGGCCGCGATCGCGGCAGCGACGCTGGCGCTCGGCGTGACGCTACCGGTTCCCGCCATGGGAGCCGTCATCGGCGTGCTGGCCCTGCTCAACGCCAGGACCTGGCTGCGCCTGCGCGACGGGCGGCTGGTGACGGACGCAGAAATCTTCCGCGAGCTGCTGGCCGACGCGGCCGGCCTGACCGCCCTGCTCTACCTGAGCGGAGGATCGACCAATCCCTTCGTCTCGCTGTACCTGCTGCCGATCGCGGTGGGCGCAGCCACGCTGCAATCGCGCGCGGCCTGGGTGATCACGGGGCTCGCCATCGCCTGCTACACGCTGCTGCTGTTCTTCTACATCCCGCTCAGGCACGGCGAGCACGACGTGCACTCGGGCGCGTTCGGCCTGCACGTGCTCGGGATGTGGGCCACGTTCCTGGCGGCGTCCGTGCTGATCACGGGATTCGTCACCATGATGTCCGCGTCGATCCGGGCGCGCGACCGCGCCCTTGCCGCCGCCCGCGAGCGCGCGCTGCGCGACGAGCAGGTACTTGCGCTCGGCACCTTCGCCGCCGGCGCCGCGCACGAGCTCGGCACGCCGCTGTCCACGATCGCCGTGCTGGGCCGGGAGATGGAGGACGAGCACGGCTCCGTGCCCGGCCTGGGAGAGGACCTGCGGCTGCTGCGCTCGCAGGTCGAGCAATGCAAGCGCATCATCACCGGGCTCACCGCGGCTGCCGGCCAGGCGCGGGCCATGCATGCCGGCCGCCAGGACGCACGTGCCTTCCTCGACGGCGTGCTGGAAAAATGGTCGCTGCTGCGCCCCGCGGTAAAAATCGACGTGCGCGTGGGCGCGGGGCCGGCGCCGGAAATCATCGGCGGGGAAACCGTCAGCCAGACGCTGATCAACATCCTGAACAACGCCGCGGACGCCTCGCCGCACGCAGTCGAGATGGAGGCGACATGGGATGCGCGGGAGCTGACCGTCGAGGTGCGCGATCGCGGCGCCGGCATCGCCGACGAAGTCGCCATGCAAGCGGGCTACCGGCCCGTCAGCACGAAGTCCCCCGGCCGCGGGCTGGGGCTGTTCCTCGCGAATGCGACCGTGGAACGCCTCGGCGGCAGCGTGGCGCTGTTCAACCGCGAGGGCGGCGGTGGCTGCACGCGCGTGACCCTCCCGGTGGCACCGGCCGCTGCAGCGCCGGCATGACATGACCACGCAGCCCGGCACCCTCAGGACGCTCGTGGTGGATGACGATGCCGTGCTGCGCGGCGTGCTGGCGCGCGCACTGGCCAGGCGCGGATTCGACGTGGAAACGGCCGGGGATTTCGACGAGGCGCGCGCGGCCATCGAACGCGGCCACCATGCATTCGCGGTCGTCGATCTGAAAATGCCGGGCGGCTCGGGGCTCGCGCTCGTCGAGCGGCTGAAGCTGCGCAACCCCGGGGGGCGCATCGTCGTGCTGACCGGCTACGCCAGCGTGGCGACCGCCGTGGAAGCCATCAAGCTCGGCGCGACGCACTACCTGCCCAAGCCGGCCGACGCCGACGAGATCGTCGCGGCATTCGCGCGTGCGCACGGGAACGCGGAAACGGCCGTGAGCCCGCAGCCGCTGTCGGTAGGGCGGCTGGAATGGGAGCACATCCAGAAAGTGCTGGCGGAGAACACCGGCAACGTGTCGGCCACCGCGCGCGCGCTGAACATGCACCGGCGCACGCTGCAGAGAAAGCTCGGCAAGAAACCGAGCCGCGGCTAGGCTGCTACTGCTGGCCCCCCGCCTTCTGCAGCGCCTCGTGCGAGCGCCGCAGCTCCTGGTAGGCCTGGTCGTGGACTTCGCGAGCCTTGGTGAGCGCGGCCTGCGCGTCCTCGACCTGCTTCGCCGCCTGGTCGGCCCTGGCCTTCGCGTCGTCGAGCGCCTTCTGCGCTTCCTCGACCTTCCTTTGCGCGGCTTTGCTGCTCTTCTCGGCCTTCCTGACCGCTTCGTCGGCGGCATTCATCTGTCCGCGCGCGTAACGCGCACGCTGCTGCGCGACGTCCAGCGGGAGCGGCGCAGCATCCTGGGCGAATGCGCCGGGCGAGACCAGCACAAGGAGAATCGCGACGAAAAGCTTGGTCATGTCATCGAACCCGAGTCGAGTGAAAGTGCGTGGAACTGCCAATAGGTTACAACAAAAAAACCGGGGCCCGGCGTGAAGGCAGCCGCCGCAGCTTGGCCAAACTACGCGGCGGCACGTATGATCCCCGGACACGCATCACGGACTCCGAAATACCGGAACCGCAAGCTCCCTCACTGACGCCCGCCGAGGCCGAGCTGCTCGCGCGCACCGCCGGCATCGGCACCAGCACATGGTCCGATGCGCTCGACAGCCTCGGGATCGCCGGCGTCGTGCAGGGCCTCTCGCGCCGCAGCGGCGAAGGGCGCATCGCGGGCTTCGCCGCCACGGCGCGGCACGCATGCGGCGAGCTGGGTGGATTCGAACGCGCCGATTTCGCGGTCGGCAGGCTCATCGCCGCGACCGCGCCGGGACGCGTGCTGGTGGTGGACATGGGCGGAGCCAACATCTCGACCTTCGGCGGGCTGGCGGCCATGGCCGCGCGCCGGCGCAACGCCACGGGCGTCATCATCGACGGCGGTTGCCGCGACATCGAGGAAATCCGCGGCAGCGGCCTGTGGCTCGCCAGCCGCTGGGTGACGCCGACCACGGGCAAGACGCGCGTCAGGCTGGAATCTCTGGGAGGACAGGTCGCGGTGGGCGGCGTGACGGTACGTGAGGGGGATCTCGTCGTGGCCGACGACACGGGCATCGTCGTCGTGCCGCGCGCCGATCTGCCGCGGGTGCTGGAGCAGGCCGAGCGCATCCTCGAAGTCGACCTCGCCGTCGAGCGCGACCTGCGGGCAGGAAAGAGCTTCGGGGAAGCCGCCGCGGCGGCGGACTACATTCCGGAGCGCTGAAGCCCTCGGGTCAGCCTGGTGGGAGGGGCATGGTGCCGGCAGCAGGAATCGAACCCGCGACCTTTTGATTACAAATCAACTGCTCTGCCAACTGAGCTATGCCGGCCCGCGGGAATTATAGGCCGGGGCCCGCGGCCACGGGCTACTTGACGACCTGCAGGTGCGGACGCCCGCCCGATGGCGGGTCCGGGCGGTCGCCATCGGGGGAGGCCGGCGCGCCCGGACGCACCGGCAGCGCCGGCTGGGTCTGGAAGGACAGGCCCTCGCCCGTTTCCTTCGCGAAGATGCCGCTCACCGCCGCGATGGGCACCGAGATCTCGCGTGACACCCCTGCGAAGCGCGCCGAGAACTGCAGCAGCTCGTTGCCGATCTTGAGGTTGCGGGTGGCGTCCGGGCTGATATTGAGGACGATCTCGCCGTTCTTGACGTATTCCATCGGCACTTTGGTGGTCTCGTCGACCTTCACCGCCACGTAGGGCGTGAGCCCGCTGTCGCAGCACCACTCGTGGATCGCGCGCATGAGGTAGGCCGTCTTCGGCGCCTCCTTCACTTGCGCATCACCTTTTCCGAGGCCGTGAGCGCCTCGATGAAGGCGGGCCGGCTGAACAGCCGCTCGGCGTACTTCATGAGCGGGGCTGCCGGCTTGGGCAGCTGGATGCCGTAGAAATCCAGGCGCCACAGCAGCGGCGCGATCGCCACGTCGAGCATGGAAAATTCCTCGCCCAGCATGTATTTCTGCTTGATGAACACCGGCGCGATCTGCGTGAGATTGTCGCGCACCGCGAGCCTCGCCTTGTCGGCCTGCTTCTGCGTGCCGCTGTCGATGGCGTCGATGTTGGAGAACAGCTCGTTTTCGAAGCGGAACAGGAACAGGCGGGCCCGTGCGCGCATCACCGGGTCCGCGGGCATGAGCTGCGGATGCGGGAAGCGGTCGTCGATGTACTCGTTGATGATGTTGGACTCGTACAGGATCAGGTCGCGCTCGACCAGCACCGGCGTGCGGTTGTACGGGTTCATCACCGCGAGGTCTTCGGGCTTGTTGAACAGGTCGACGTCGATGATCTGGAAGTCCATCCCCTTTTCGTAGAGGACGATGCGGCAACGCTGGCTGAATGGGCAGGTCGTGCCCGAGTAAAGGGTCATCATGATCGGTATCCCGGCGGAATCGGCGCGCGTGCGTCCTAGTGGATGTCCTTCCAGTACTCGGCCTTCAGCAGCCAGACCGGCACGAGCAGCAGCAGCAGGAACAGCAGCACGACCACGCCGAGCTGGGTGCGCTTCTCCCGGGCGGGCTCGCCCATCCATGAGAGGTAGTTGACGAGGTCGCGCACGACCTTGTCGTACTCGATCGGCGACAGCGCGCCGGGCTGGGCCAGCACGAGTTTCCTGTGCTCGACCTTGTGGCCGTCCTCTTCTGCGGTCTCGGTCTTCAGGGCCTGGATGCCCTGCAGCTGCCAGAGCGCGTGCGGCATGCCGACGTTGGGGAAGACGACGTTGTTCCAGCCGGTCGGGCGGCTGTCGTCCCGGTAGAACCCGCGCAGGTAGGTGTACAGCCAGTCCACCCCGCGCGAGCGCGCGATGACCGACAGGTCCGGCGGCTCGACGCCGAACCATTCCTTCTGGTCCTTGCGGTTGGCGCTGATGGTCATGGGCTCGCCCACCTTGTCGGCGGCGAACAGCAGGTTGTCCTTGATCTGCTGCTCGGTGAGGCCCAGGTCGGTGAGCCGGTTGTAGCGCATGGCGGCGGCCGAGTGGCAGTTCAGGCAGTAGTTGACGAAGGTGCGCGCACCGCGCTGGATCGACACGGCGTCGCGGGCGTCGATGCCGGCGCGGTCCAGCTTCGCCTCTTCGGATGCCGCCGCCGCGAGCGGCGCGAGCAGCAGCGCAAGGAGGAGTTGTCTCACGATGTCACCCTTTCCGGTTCGGGCCTGGTCTTGTCGATCTTCGTGTACCACGGCATCAGCAGGAAAAACAGGAAATAGATGATCGTGAACACGCGGGCGACGACAGTTGCGCGCTCGGCGTTGCCCAGCCAGGGGCCGAACTGGCCCCAGACGTTGGTGGGCTCCGTGCCGAGGTAGCCCAGCACGAGGAAGGCGACCACGAAAATCGCCAGTGCGGACTTGTAGATCGTGCCGCGGTAGCGGATGGACTTCACTGCGCCGCGGTCCAGCCATGGCAGCAGGAAGAAGATCATGACCGACACGCCCATCGCCACCACGCCCGGGAACTGGGAGTCGAACATCGGTGGCACGGCACGCAGGATGGAGTAGAACGGCGTGAAGTACCAGACCGGCGCGATGTGCGGCGGGGTCTTCAGCGGATCGGCCGGGATGAAGTTGTTGTGCTCGAGAAAGTAGCCCCCCATCTCCGGCGCGAAGAACAGGATCGCGCTGAACACCATCAGGAACACCACCACGCCGACGATGTCCTTGATCACGTAATAGGGGAAGAAAGGGATCCCGTCGAGCGGGATGCCGGTCTTCGGATCCTTCTTCTTCTTGATCTCGATGCCGTCCGGGTTGTTGGAGCCGACCTCGTGCAGCGCCAGCAGGTGGGCGGCAACGAGCCCCAGCAGGACCAGCGGCACGGCGATGACGTGGAACGCGAAGAAGCGGTTCAAGGTCGCGTCGGACACGACGTAGTCGCCGCGGATCCACAGCGACAGGTCGGGCCCGACGAAGGGCACCGCGCCGAACAGGTTCACGATGACCTGCGCGCCCCAGTAGGACATCTGCCCCCACGGCAGCAGGTAGCCGAAGAAGGCCTCCGCCATCAGGCACAGGTAGATCAGCATGCCGAACAGCCACAGCAGCTCGCGCGGCTTGCGGTAGGAGCCGTACAGCAGCCCCCGGAACATGTGCAGGTACACGACGATGAAGAACATCGACGCGCCCGTGGAATGCATGTAGCGGATGAGCCAGCCCCACGGCACGTCGCGCATGATGTACTCGACGGAGGCAAACGCCTGGGTCGCGTCAGGCTTGTAGTGCATCGTGAGCAGGATGCCGGTGACGATCTGCATGACCAGCACCAGCAGCGCGAGCGAGCCGAAGAAATACCAGAAGTTGAAGTTTTTCGGCGCGTAGTACTCCGACAGGTGCGCCTTCCAGTTCGCCGTCAGCGGGAAGCGATCGTCGATCCAGCCCAGCAATGCTTTCAGTTTGCCCATCGCGTCATGCCCCCTTGGAATCCGCGCCGATGATCAGACGGGTGTCGCTGAGATAGGCGTATGGAGGAACTTCCAGGTTGATCGGCGCGGGCACGCCCTTGAACACGCGCCCGGCGAGGTCGAACTTGGAGCCGTGACAGGGACAGAAGAACCCGCCCGGCCAGTTGCTGCCCATGCCGTCGGCGTCGCCCGCGGCGAGCTTCTGCGACGGCGAACAGCCCAGGTGCGTACAGATGCCCACGAGCACCAGGTATTCCGGCTTGATGGAGCGGTTCTCGTTCTTTGCGTAGTCCGGCTGCTGCTTGACCTTGGATTTCGGGTCTGCAACCTCGCCGTCCATCTTCGGCAGGCTGGCGAGCATTTCCGGCGTGCGGTGCACGATCCAGACTGGTTTGCCGCGCCATTCGACGGTGATCATCATGCCGGGCTCGACCTTGGAGATGTCCACTTCCACCGGCGCACCGGCCGCGCGCGCGCGCGCACTCGGCGTCATGCTCATCACGAAAGGCACCGCCACGGCGGCACCGGCCACGCCCCCCATGACGCTGCTTGCGGCAATCAGGAAACGTCTCTTGCCGCGACTGACGTTGCTCTGGGCCATGTTCCAATCCATCTGGTTTCCGGAAAACGCCGCATCTTAACGCAAAATGCCGGCGAAATCCCAGTGTTCTGCGTTCAATTCATTGTAAACATTGAATAAAACGACCAAATGCCGGGGCCGGAGGAAACCGTCCTGGCTGCGGATGCTGCAAGGCAACTAGAATGGCCCGTCCGGATTCCGGCGACACCGTCCACGATGGATTTCCTGTCCGCCAAACCCTTCCTCACGCTGCTGCTGCCGCCGTTCGACCTGCTGCTGCTCGCCGCGGTGGGACTGCTGCTGTCCGCCTTTCGTTTCCGGGCCGGCATTTCCGTATCGGCGCTGGCGCTGACAGCCGCGGCTGTCCTTTGCACGCCGGCGGTCGCCACGACGCTGGCCGGCCTGATCGAGGGCAGCCCACGCGCCGATGCGCCGCACACGGCACAGGCGATCGTGATCCTCGGCGGCGGCAGCTACGCCGCGGCGCCGGAATACGGACGCGACACGGTGGCCGCGGCGACGCTGGAGCGCCTGCGCTGGGGCGCGCGCATGCAGCGCGCGACCGGCCTTCCGGTGATGGTGAGCGGCGGCGCGCCGCACGCCACGCGCACCTCCGAGGCCGAGCAGATGAAAGAGGCGCTGAACCGCGATTTCGGCATCGAGGTGAAATGGCTGGAAGACAAGTCGAGGTCCACCTTCGAAAGTGCGCGTTATGCGCGCGCGATGCTCGTGCGCGAGAAAATCGACCACGTGCTGCTGGTGACCCACGCGATGCACATGCCGCGCGCGCGGCTCGTGTTCGAGCGTGCGGGCTTCATGGTCACCGCGGCCGCGACCGGATACTCCACGATGCGGCCGCCCGGCATCGCGAACTATCTGCCGAGCGTCCAGGCTTTGCTGGTGAGCTACGGCTTCGCCTACGAGGCGGCCGGCCTGGGCTGGTACCATCTGCGCCTCGCCACGGGTGGCTGAACGGGAAAATCGCATGAAAGCCAGGGTGAAATGGATAGAGAACGTCGCCTTCGCCGGCGAGACGGAAAGCAGTCACGCCATCGTGATGGACGGCGCGCCGGAGGGCGGCGGCCGCAACCTCGGCCCGCGGCCCATGGAAACCGTGCTCGTGGGCACGGGCGGCTGCACGGCCTACGACGTCGTCACCATCCTCAGGAAGGCGCGCCAGGATATCAGCGACTGCGTGGTGGACATCGACGCGGACCGCGCGCCGACGGACCCGAAGGTGTTCACGCGCATCCATTTCCACTTCACCATCAAGGGGCGCAACGTCAAACGCGAGGCGGTCGAGCGCGCCGTGCATCTGTCCGCCGAGAAATACTGCTCGGCCTCCATCATGCTGGGCAAGACGGCGGCGATCACCCACGATTTCGAGATCGTGGAGACCTGAGAAGCTAGACCCAGTAGGTAGAGCCCGTCATCAGACGTGAAGCCGCGCGCATGAGCCGGCGTGCCGGCTCCGGCAACGACACGCCGCCGTGATCCAGCGCCATCCTGGCATGCCCGGCCTCGTCCCGTTTCATCTGCTCGACGATCGCGCGGCTCTTCACGTCGCCCGGCGGCAGGCGATCGAGGTGGCCTTCGAGGTGGCCCTCCACCTGCCTCTCGGTCTCTGCCAGGAATCCGAGGTTCCACTTGTCCCCGAGCACGCCCGAGGCGGCGCCGATGGCGAACGATCCGGCATAGAGCAGGGGGTTCAGCAGGCTGGTGCGGCCGCCGAGCTCGGCGATGCGCTGCCAGGTCCAGGCAAGGTGCTCGGTTTCGTCCGCGGCGGCCTGCTCCAGCGCCCGGCGCGCCTCGCTGCCGCGGGCGGTCATGGCCTGTCCGTGGTAAAGCGCCTGCGCGCAGACTTCGCCGGCGTGGTTCACGCGCATGAGCGCCGCGGCGTGGCGGCGCTCCGACTCGCCGAGGCGGACGTCTTCCAGCTGCTCGCCGGGAACGCCGCGCACGGACGCCGGCCGCCCCGCCAGCGTGCGCAGGGCGCGGTCGAAGCTCAGGATCAGGCTGTCGATGGCCGGCATGCGGTCACTTCTTGCGCAGCACGAACACGTATTCGCCGCCGTCTTCGCCGGATTGCAGCAGGTGATTGCCGGTCTGCCGGCAGAACGCCTGGAAATCCCGCACCGACCCCGGGTCCGTCGCGAGCACCCTGAGCACCTGGCCCGACGTCATGTCGTTCAGCGACTTCTTCGTGCGCAGGATGGGCAGCGGACAGTTCAGGCCGCGGGCGTCGAGCTCGCGGTCGAAGCGGATGTCCGTCTCTGCGTTCATGTCGGCCATGGCATTCGGCAATACGGCGGGCGCCCTCAGGGCCGCGCCACGGGAAAGCCCAGCGCCGTCCAGGCACCGAAGCCTCCCTTGAGATTGTAGACCCGCGGCCAGCCGCTCTGGGCGAGGAACGTCGCGGCCTGCGCCGAGCGCACGCCGGACTGGCAATAGACCACCACCGGGCATTCCCGGCCGATCTGCGCCAGGCTGGCGGCAAATGCGTGCAGCGGGATGTGCCTCGCGCCGGGGATCAGCCCGCGCGCCACCTCCCCGTCGGTGCGCACGTCGATGAGGACGTGCTCGTCGCGCAGCATCTCCTGCAGTCCGCCGGCGTCCACCTCGAGGAAGCTTCCCATGCGGGCAATGATAGCGCCTCGCGCACCGGCTCAGAAGAGGCTGATGTTGCGATCGAGCAGCAGCTGCGACAGCCGGGTGTTGGCGGCTTCCAGCCGGCTCACCAGCAACTGCAGGAAGGCCGTATTGAAGGCATTCCTGCAGCCTTCGGTGGCGCGCGCGAGCGCTTCCGCGCCGATCTCGATCACGGTGATGTCGTTGACCGCCGTGACGCTCGCGGTGCGCTCGAACGCTCTCCTGCCCAGGTAAGCCATCTCGCCGAAGCATTCGCCCGCGCGCAGGATGTTGAGCAGCTTCCCCTGCTTGGTGACCTTGACTTCCCCTGCGGCAAGCACGAAGAAGCCGGTGCCGGTCTCGCCCTCGCGGATGACGGGGCTGTTGGGCGCATGGCGCACCCAGTTCGAGATGCGCAGCACCTGCCAGAGGTCCATGTCCTGAAAGGACGAGAAGAACTCCAGGTTGCGCAGAATGCTGAATTTTTCCGCCTCGGGAACGACCTCCTCCGGCTTTTGCAGGTTGCCGAAGGTGTCCGCCAGCGCCTGCGCGAATTCCTCCCAGGTCTGAAAACGCCTGGCTACGTCCTTTTCCAGCGCGCGCTTCACGATCACGTCGACCGCGGAAGGCGTGTCCGGCCGCAGCACGCTGGGCGGCGGCGGATCCACGTTGATGATCTGGTAGACCATGCTGTAGTTGTTCGTGGACTTGAACGGCAGGGCGCCGGTCAGCAGCTGGTACATGACCACGCCGAGCGAGAATATGTCCGTCTGGTGGGACAGCGTCATTTCCTGCAGCTGCTCGGGCGACATGTAGGCCGGCGAGCCGATGCCGGACACTTGCGTGGTCTCGGCCGTCACCGACAGGGCCGCGCCGAAGTCCGAGATCTTGATGTCGGTCTCGCCGGTCAGCAGGATGTTGGCGGGTTTGATGTCGCGGTGGATGATGCCGTGCCGGTGGGCGTAGTCCAGGGCCTTGCAGCACTTGAAGATGATCTCGACGATGGTGTTGATCGTCATGAGCTCCGCCGGCGCCGTGTAGGGCTCCAGCGTGCCGCCTTCCACGTATTCCATGACGAGGTAGCTGCCCTCCTCGTCGGACACGGCGTCGTAGATCGCGACCAGGTGGGGGTGCGACAGCTTGCCGGCGAGCGCCGCCTCGGCGAGGAACAGCTTGTGGAAGCGCCGGCCGTGCTCCTTGTCGCCGAGCGCATCGGCACGCACCACCTTGATGGCGACCTTGCGGCCCGCGAAGGCGTCGTTCGCGAGGTAAACCGTGCTGGTGGCGCCCCTGCCGAGCTCCTTGATGATCTGGTATTTGCCGATCTTTTCCATGGAGGAGGAAAGCCCCGCGCACCCGACGGCCAGCCGAAGAGCCTGCGTATCATAGGAAATCCGCCCCCATAAGGCGAGGGCTTTCGTCCCGGCGCAGCCGGGCCCATCCATGTGGAATATTCCGGCCGGGCGCAGCCGCCGCGCTGCCCGGGGATCAGGGCTTGGGTTTGCGCCTGGCCTCGGTGTCGCTGGCGACCAGCTCCTTGAGACGGGCCTCCACGCTGGAAAGCTGGTAGAAGTCGCCGTCGCCGGCCTTCTGCGCGATCTGCAACTGCTCTATCGCGGCCGGCAGGTTGCCGCGCAGCGCATACGCTTCCGCCAGGGCCTGGTGTTGCAGCAGGCGCTTGCCCAGCACGGTGTAGGCGCGCGCCTGGAACTCGTAGATGCGGGGATCGGAGCCGGGCAGGTCATCGCGGCCATCGAGGAACTTGACGGCCTCGGCCGACCGGTTCGTGGCGATGAGCGCGTTCGCGTAGCCGTAGATCAGCGCCTTGCGCGTGGGGTTGGAGCGCAGGCTGTCGCGATAAGCCGCCAGGCCCTTGTCCACTTCGCCGCCGGCGATGAGCGCCTGCGCCGCGAGCGAATCGATCATGGGGCTTTTTGCCTTCAGCGCAGCCAGGCCCGCCATCTCCTTGCGCACCCTCGCCTTGTCGCCCGCGCGCAGCAATGACACCACGAGCCCGTAGCGCGCCGCCGCCTCGTTGGCGAACTTGCGCTCGGCGATCATCCTGTCGAAATTCGCCACCGCGTCGCGCGGGTTCCCGTCCATGGCCGCCAGGCGCGCACGCACGAGCTGAAACTCCAGGCTGTCGGGCACCTGACGGAAGGGCACACCCTCGATGCGGCTCTGAATGTCCGCGATGCGCTCGTAGGTGAGCGGGTGGGTGCGCAGATACGAAGGCGCGCCGTTCTCGTAGATCCGCGTGGCCTTCTGCAGGCGCTCGAAGAATACGGGCATGGCGTGCACGTCGAAACCCGACTTTTCCATGATCAGAAGGCCGATGCGGTCGGCCTCGCGCTCGTGCTCGCGCGTGAAATTCAGCTGGGTCTGGATGACCCCGGCCTGCGCCGCGGCGATGGCGGCCGCCGACAGGTCGGAATTGGAGCGGGCTGCGAGGATCGCCACTGCCAGCGCCGCCATCGACGCCAGCCCGGCTTTCTGCTGCGCCGCAATCAGGCGCGCGATGTGGTGCTGGGTCACGTGCGCGATTTCGTGCGAAAGCACGCTGGCGAGTTCCGATTCGCTTTGCGCCGCCTGCAGCAGGCCGGTATGCACGCCCACGAAGCCGCCGGGCAGCGCGAAGGCGTTGATGGTGCCGTCCGCGACGGCGAAGAACTCGAACCCCCCCCCGGGGTCCGGACTGTTCGCCACCAGCCGATAACCCAGCCAGTTCAGGTAGTCCGACACCTCGGGATCGTCGAGATAGCCGGGGCTTGCACGGACCTGCCCCATGATGCCTTCGCCGAGCTTGCGTTCCTGCAACGGCGACAGCGCCGCCGCCGAAACGTCGCCCAGATCGGGCAGCTCGTCCGCGAGCGCAATGTTCGATGCCAGCACGAGTGCCAGCATGGCCTTGAAATTCATGGTGCTATGATAACCTCTTGCAGTTCGAGTTCCGCGCTCCCGCGCCGCGGCAGATCATCGATTCCAGGACGATTTATGGGCGAGCTCACGCACTTCAATGCGGCCGGCCAGGCTCACATGGTGGACGTCGGCGCCAAGCCCGAAACGCACCGCATCGCCGTTGCCGCCGGCCGCATCGTCATGCACGAAGCCACCCTGAAAAAAATCCGGGAGGGCAGCGCCAGCAAGGGCGACGTGCTCGGCATCGCGCGCGTGGCAGCGATCCAGGGCGCGAAGCGCACGTCGGACCTCATCCCGCTCTGCCACCCGGTCGCGTTGAACAGCGTCGACGTCGAGTTCGAGCTCGACGAGGCCGGAAACGCGGTGCAATGCGTGGCGCGCGCCGAGACGATCGCGCGCACCGGTGTCGAGATGGAGGCTTTCACCGCAGTCACCGTCGCGCTGCTCACGATCTACGACATGTGCAAGGCGGTCGACCGCGGCATGCGCATCGAAGGCGTGCATCTGGTCGAGAAGCGTGGCGGCAAGTCCGGGCTGTGGCAGGCGCGGCCCGGGACATGATCGAACGCGAACCGCCTGCGCGCGATGCGGTCTGAACGGCATGTCGACCCGACGGGCCGGGTGGTCGCGCATGCAACTCGCCGCGGTGCTGCTGGCGGCCGCTCCAGGCATGGCGGCGCCGGAACCGCCGCAAGAGAGGATCGAAGCCGGTGCGCGCCTCGCCCGTGACACGCGCAAGGGAAACTGCCTCGCCTGTCATGCGATGCCGTCCGATCCCGCTGCCGTGACTTCCGCGAACGTCGGACCGCCGCTGCAGGCGATGAAGCAACGATTCCCGGACCGGGAAAGGCTGCGGCAGCAGATATGGGACGCCGCGTCGCGCAATCCGGACACGGTCATGCCGCCGTTCGGGCGCAACCGCATCCTGACCGGCAATGAAATCGACCTGATCATCGAATACCTGTACACGCTCTGAAATCCAACGTTTCGACACACGAGGGGGTGCACGACCCGATGGGAAGCGACAGAAGGAAGTTCCTGCACAAGACGGCGGTCGGCGGCGCGTGGGCCGCGCTGGTCGCGGCTGGCTGGCTGCGCCCGCTGCGGCTGCTGGCGGCGCCGTGGAACAAGGCGGCCTTCGAAGCCCAGGCCCTCGACGAGGCACTGCGCCAGATCGGCGCGGCCGGCGCGTCTGAATCCGACCAGATCCAGCTCAAGGCGCCGGAGATCGCCGAAAACGGCGCCATCGTGCCGGTGGAAATCGTGAGCCGCATTCCTGGCACGCAGGCGATCTACATCGTCGCCGACAAGAACCCGCAGCCGCTTGTCGCGATCTTCGAGCTGCTGCCCGGCCTCGAGCCCTTCATCTCCACGCGCATCAAGATGGGCGAATCCGCGAAGGTTCGCGCCTTCGTGAAAGCCGGTGGGAAATTCTACGTCGCCGTCCAGGACGTCAAGGTCACGATCGGGGGCTGCGGTGGCTGATGGCATGAAAATCCGCGCACAGCTGCGCGGCGACGTGGCCGACGTGAAGGTGCTGATTTTCCACCCCATGGAGACGGGCCTGCGCAAGGATCCCTTGACCGGGGATCTGGTTCCGCTGCATTTCATCCAGCACGTGGTCGCCACGCTGAACGGCAAGGCGGTCATGGAGGCGCAGTGGAGCCGGGCCGTCTCGAAGAACCCCTTCATGAATTTCCGTGTGCGCGGGGCAAAGCCCGGCGACAAGGTCGCCGTGAGCTGGGAAGACAACGACGGCGAGAAGGGCAGCATCGAAACGACCCTCGAATGAGGGTCTTATGCCCCGGGTACGGAAAGGGCGGGCGGGCGATGCTGCTTGTCGCCGCCTGCCTGGCGCAAGCGGCGCCGGCGCAGGCATCGCCCGAGCAGGACCGCAAGGCGTTCCTCTCGACGTACCGCGAGAAATTCCCCGGCATTCCCGTGGGGTCCTACGTGAACGGCGCACTGATGGCCTCGCGCGATGCCATGGAGCAGTTCGACGGCATCATGGCATTCCCGCCGTTCCAGGACGCGATCGACAGGGGAAAGGCTTTGTGGGAGGCGCCGTTCCGCAACCGTTCGACGTTCGCAGCGTGCTTTCCGGACGGCGGCCGCAACGTGGCGGGAAACTATCCGTACTACGATGCGCGCAGCCGCGAGGTCGTCACCTTCGAGATGGCGCTGAACCGCTGCAGGCAGAAGAACAACGAGACACCATACGCGTTCGACGACCCGCAGACGATGGGCGCGCTGACGGCCTACGCGCGCATGCTGTCGGACGACATGCTCACCGACGTGAAGGTTCGGGGCAAGGGGGCGCTAGTGCGGTATGCAGCCGGCAGGAAGCTCTATTTCACGCGGACCGGTCAGTACGACTTCGCCTGCGCGTCCTGCCATCTGTACAACGCGGGAAAGACCCTGCGCACGGAAATACTGTCCCCGTCGGTCGGCCAGACCACGCACTGGCCGGTGTTCCGCGGCGGCGACGACCTCAATACGCTGCACATGCGCTACCGGCGCTGCCTGCAGCAGATGCGCGCGCCGCTGCTGCCCGCGGGCGGCGAGGCGCTCAACGACCTCGAGTACTTCATGTCCTACCTCAGCAACGGCCTGCCGCTGCGCGCATCGGTGTACCGCAAGTAGAATGCGGCCTTGACCGCCGGCCGGCTCCCGCGAACGCCGATCATGCACCGTCGTGAATTCCTGCAGGCGCTTGCGCTGGCCTGCGCCTGCCCAGGATTCGCCGCCCAGGCGGCCGCCGGAGACATGCCGCCGCTGTACCGGCTGCCGCCGCGCAAGGGTGCGGCGAGCCTCATGCACCTTACCGACTGCCACGCGCAGCTGCTGCCGGTGTACTTCCGCGAGCCCGACGTGAACATCGGCGTCGGCGCGGGCGCGAACCGCCCGCCGCACCTCACGGGAGAAGCCCTGCTGCGCCGCTACGGATGGCCGCGCGGCTCGCGTGCCGCGCATGCCTTCACGCACCTGGATTTCGAGGCGCTCGCGCGCAAGTACGGCAGGATGGGAGGATTCGCCCATCTCGCGACGCTGGTGAAGCTGGTCCGCGCACAGCGCCCCGGCGCAGTGCTGGTCGACGGAGGCGACAGCTGGCAGGGCTCGGCCACGGCGCTGTGGACGCGCGGCGCCGACATGGTGGCGGCCAGCAAGCTGCTCGGCGTGAAGGCGATGACGGGCCACTGGGAGTTCACGCTCGGCACACAGCGCGTGCTCGAGCTCATCCGCGAAGGCATGGCCGGCTCGATCGAGTTCATCGCGCACAACGTCTTCACGCACGACTTCGGCGACCGCGTCTTCCCGCCCTACGCCATCCTGGACGTCTCGGGCACGGAAATCGGCGTCATCGGCCAGGCCTACCCGTACACGCCCGTCGCCAATCCCCGCCACCTGGTCCCGGACTGGAGCTTCGGCATCCACGAGAAGTCCCTGCGGGAAACCATCGCGGAAGTCCGCCGCCGCGGCGTGGCGGCGGTCGTGCTGCTCTCGCACAATGGCGTCGACGTCGATCTGAAGCTCGCTTCGCGCGTGGAGGGCCTCGATGCGATCCTCGGCGGCCATACGCACGAGCCGTTGCCCAAACCGGTGCGCGTGCGCAACGCCGGCGGCGAAACGCTGGTCGCCAACGCGGGATCGAACGGAAAATTCCTGGGCGTGCTTGACGTTTTCGCGGTCGGCGGAAAAACCACCTGCGACTATTCTCTGCTGCCGGTGTTCTCGAACCTGCTCGCGCCCGACGAAGACATGACCGCACTGGTCTCGAGCCTGCGGCAACCCTACCTGGCATCCCTGGGCAGAGCGCTTGCCGTCACGGAGGACCTGCTGTATCGCCGGGGCAATTTCAACGGCTCCTTCGACGAAGTCATCCTGGATTGCCTGCGCCGGACGCAGGAAGCCGACATCGCGTTCTCGCCAGGCTTTCGCTGGGGGCCCACGCTGCTGCCGGGTGCGACCGTCACCATGGAGGATATCCTCGCGCAGACCGCGATCACCTATCCGGGGATTCTCCTGCGCGAGCTCACGGGAACGCAGATCAAGGACATCCTCGAGGACGTGGCCGACAATCTCTTCAACGCGGATCCGTATTATCGCCAGGGCGGCGACATGGTGCGCACGGGGGGACTCACCTACTCGATCGATCCGCGCGCACCGGTCGGCCGGCGCATCGCCGATATGCGCGTGGCTTCCGGCCCGCTCGAAGCCGGCAAGCGCTACCGCGTCGCCAGCTGGGCCTCGGTCGCGGAACCCGCAGCGGAATCGACGCCGATCTGGACGCCGCTCGAGTCCTTTCTTCGTGCCTCGGGAAAAATCAGCGGCGTGCGCGTGAACAGGCCCAGGCTGCTGTAGGCGAGCTCACCATCCCATGAAGCGCCCGTAGTTCCAGAAGTGCGGGTTCCACTTGAACATCCAGATCGGAAGATTGCGGGCCAGCGGAAGGTATTCCATGGCGAGGACGGTCGTGACGGCTGCAGCGAGCGCGCCCCCAGCCACCAGCGACAGCCGCACCGAGCGGAACAGGCCGGCTTCGGCGTAGGGTTGCGCCTTCGTGATCGAAAGGCGCCCGACGATCCATCCGGCCACGACGCAGAACAGCACCTGGCTGTGGGGCATGATCAGGTTGCCGCTCAACATGGCGTCGACCATCCCGGTGAGCAACGCTGCAACCAGGCTCGGCGCCAGAACCTCGCTGCCGGTCTGTTCCGGCAGGCGCAAAGTCCTGACGGCGAACAACGCCAGCGCGGCAAGCACGGCGATGGCGGCGATCCCGCCGGGCAGCCCGTATTCCGAGAGAAGCTGCAGCGGCACGTTGTGCGGATGGGCCGCGTTCATCGGGTATGGCTGCAGGCCGAACTGGCCCGGCCCCACCCCGAACAGCGGGTGCTCGCGCACGGCCTGCACCGCCTGCCTCGCAAGCGCGAGCCTTTCGTCGATGCTGCGGTTGTCGCGGCGCACGATGGACTCGATGCCGAAGACGGACTTGACCTCGGCCGTGTGCTGCACGACGCCCGAGAACACCAGATAGATCACGCCGCCGAGGGCCGCAGCAACCGCGTGGGCGCGCAGCCAGCGCCAGCGGTGCCCGGCCTTGAAGGCCGCCACCACGGCCACGGACACCACCAGCCCCAGCCACACGGCGCGCGTACCCACCATCCAATGCAGCGCCCAGAAATTCGCGGCCACGAGCAACAGCAGGGCCTTCGTGAGCCTGCCCGCGCGCTGCGTCGCCCACGGCAGGCCCACGAGGAACAGGCAGTAGGCCTGGTACTGGCTGAAGAACCGCACGTTCGCGAAATCCAGGAAGGGACTGATCCAGGAAAAATACTTCCCTTCGAATGCATACAGGCCGTAAATGAGCCAGAACTTGACGCTGCAGAGCGCGGCGCCGCAAAAGATGGCCATGGTCAGCGCGACGTCTACCTCGGTTCCGCGCGCGCGTGCGATGGCAGCAACCACGAGGAACAGCACGAACAGCTCGGCGGCGAGCCCGATTTCGAGACCGCCCAGCTTCCATGCAGGGGATGCCAGCGTGCTGCACGCTCCGGCTGCCAGCGCCAGCGCCAGCAGCCAGCGAACGGGCCGGGGCAAATCCAGGAAGCGAAACGTGACGGCGTCTGCGAGCGCGGCATGAAACGGCAACTGGGCTAGCACCAGCAGCAGCAGGGCCAGCTCGACGTAGCGCGCGTCGTCATAAAAGCGCGGCGCGATGCCCGACAGCCAGACCGGCGAAAAGATCAGGTGGACGCAGAGGACGATCAGGACCACGCCGAACCGGCCCAGGCTGCCCGGAGGGAAGGCATTCGTAAAGGAAGCCTTGGATATCATCGGGAATCGCGGCATGTCGCAGATCGATCAGCCCGGATTCGGCCGGTTGCCCGACGGGTGCCTGGTGGTGCGTTTTCGCATTGCGCGCCCACTCGTCGACGACGGGGGTGCCCCTTTGGTGGATGGCAGCAAAAAGAAGGCGCCCGAAGGCGCCTTCCCGATCCGAAGACCGGACCGCCGAGCGGTCCGGTTTTCAGCCCAGCTTAGGTGCTGGCAGCAAAGCCGCTTTGGCCCGTGATCTGCGCACGGCAGGAACCCGGCAGGTACTTGCTGATGTCCACGCCGCCGTTGCCCGTGACGTCCGGACCGCAGTCCCAGCGGGAGATCGCGCTGCCCGCTTGGGGCGCCTGCGTACCATTTGCATCTTGCCAGGGCAGCAGGACGATGTACTTGCCGTTGACCGTCGTGTTGATGCCCGTGACCTGCACGCGGATCGCGCCGCCGGCATTGGTCTCGATCGCTGATACGTACTTCGAAACCTGCGTACCGGTCTTGGATTCGCAGCCCCAGTTGCCGCCAGTCGTAGGCATGTTGCTCGTGGATTGCACGGTTTCCGTGATGCTGGTGCGGCACGCCGACGCGGCCAGGATGGCTTCAGACATCTTGGCGCGGGCGGTGTAGTCCTGGTACGCCGGCAGCGCAACCGCCGCCAGAATACCGATGATCGCCACCACGATCATCAGTTCGATAAGGGTAAAACCCTTTTGTACGGCCTTCATGGAAAACTCCTTCGCTGGTTGATGAACAAACACGCTGATATCCAGGTGTTCGGACCCTGACTCCGCAAGCCCTGTGCCAGCGTGCCGGCACTTCCCGCCGCGACCCTTCCCTCTATTGATCGCCGGCAAAAAAATATTTATTTTCATGCGGATATTGCGTCGCATCGACACGAGGACAGATGGCGATTGACGCAAATAGGCGACGGTGTCGCCAACGGGGAAATTCGCCGGCAAAGCGGGCCTGGCTGGCCAACTGGCAGTATCTGACGAAGTTTGTCACCGGCGCTGATAGCCCGGCAGCTCCGCTTCGTCGACCTTGTCGATCTGCTCGGGATCGAGGAACTGCTCGGCATAGCGCAAATAGACCTTCTCGCGCACGAAAATGTCGAAAAGATCCGGGTCTATGTGCCCGTTCTGCTTGAAGCGGCCGAGGATCTGCAGGGATTCCGTGAGCGTCTTACCCTTCTTGTAGGGCCTGTCCTTGGCGGTGAGCGCCTCGAAGATATCGGCGATGCCCATGATGCGCGCCTGCACCGACATCTGGTCGCGCGTGAGCCCGCGCGGATAGCCCTTGCCGTCCATGCGCTCGTGGTGGCCGCCGGCGTATTCGGGCACGTTCTTCAGGTGCCTGGGCCAGGGCAGCGACTCCAGCATCTTGATGGTCACTTCGATGTGGTGATTGATGACCTGCCGCTCCTCGCCCGTGAGCGTGCCGGATCGGATGGTCAGGTTGCCGACCTCGTCGGCGGTCAGGAAATCGGCGTCGTTGCCGTCAGGATCGCGCCAGCGGTAGGCGCGGGAGATGTCGCGCACGCGCTGCTGGTCTTCCTCGCGCATCGCCTCCGTGCCGAAATTGCAGAAGCGCAGGAACTGCCTGTCCTCGTCGATCTGCCTCAGCCGCGCCTTGAGCTCGCGGTCGGCCTTGTCCCATTCGCCGGCGCGGTTCTCGGGGGCGGCCAGCCTGGCCTTGAGCCTGGCCAGCTCGGCGTCGCGCTTGACCACCTCGAAGCGCGTGTCGATGAGAGCGATGCGGTCGAAAATCGTCTGCAGCTTGGTCGCCTTGTCCACGACGTGCACGGGCGTGGTGACCTTGCCGCAGTCGTGCAGGAGTCCCGCGATTTTCAGCTCGTAGCGGTCCTTGTCCGTCATGTCGAAGGCGGCGAGCGGCCCCTCGGAGGCCCTGGCTGCGGCCTCGGCGAGCATCATGGTGAGCATGGGCACGCGCTGGCAATGCCCGCCCGTGTAGGGGGATTTGTCGTCGATCGCGGCGTTGATGAGGCTGATGAAGGACTCGAACAGCCCCTCGAGCTGGTCGATGAGCTGGCGGTTGGTCAGCGCCACGGCGGCCTGGGACGCGAGCGATTCCGCCAGTCTCTGGTCGGCTTCCGAGAATGGCACGGTCAGCCCGGTGTTGCGGTCCTTGGCATTGATCAACTGCAGGACGCCGATGATCTCGTCCTCGTGGTTTTTCATGGGCACCGTCAGGAAGGACTCCGAGCGGTAACCGGTCTTGCCGTCGAAGTTCTTGGTGCCCGAGAAATCGAACCCCCTGGCGGCGTAGGCGTCGGCGATGTTCACCGTCTCGTCGCGCAGCACGGAATAGGCGACGACCATGGAATAGTTCGGGCGCCCCGCGTCGTCGTAGAGCCTCACCGGGTAGAACGGCACCTCCACGCCGGTCGTGCCGCCCATGGCGATGTTCAGCGAATCGGTGCGCAGGATCTCGAAATGGACGAGCTTCTTGTCGGCGTCGACGCGGTACAGCGTCCCGCCGTCGGCGTTCGTGATCTTCTTGGCCGCCACCAGGATCGCCTCGAGCAGGCGGTTGGTGTCCTTGACCTTGGACAGCGAGATGCCGACACCGTTGAGCTCCTCCAGGCGGCGGAAGAGTTCGGACGGGGTCGGTTCGCTCATTGCGCCTCTCCACTGCCGGGCCGCGACGGTGCCCGGCTTACTTGATGCAGACTGCCCGGACCTGCAGCATGTCGGTCACGCCCTGCAGCACCTTCTCGATGCCGTCCTGCTTCAGCGTGCGCATGCCTTCGGCGAGCGCCGTCGCGACGATTTCCGCGACGCGCGCGTGCTCCTGGATGTGCTTCTTGACGGCGTCGCTGCCGATCAGCAGCTCGTGCAGGCCGACCCGGCCCTTGTATCCGGTGCCGCCGCAGGTGTCGCAGCCGACCGGGGTGTAGAGCGTGAACTGGCCCTTCTCGTCCGCGAAGTTCTTGGCCCACTCGCGGTACACGGCCTCGAAGGCCGCCTTCGGATCGCGTTTCCAGCTCTCGGTGTTGCGCAGCTCCACGCTGTATTCCTCGAGCATGGCCTTCAGCTCCTCCTGGGTGGCCGTGTGCGGCGTCTTGCACTTGGAGCACAACCGCTTCGCCAGGCGCTGCGCAAGGATGCCGAGCAGCGCATCGGCGAAGTTGAACGGGTCCATGCCCATGTCGAGCAGGCGGATGATGGATTCCGGCGCGCTGTTCGTGTGCAGGGTCGCGAACACGAGGTGGCCCGTCAGTGAAGCCTCGATGCCGGTGGAGGTGGTCTCCTTGTCGCGCATTTCGCCGACCATGATGATGTCCGGGTCGGCGCGCAGGAAGGCCTTCATCGCTATCGCGAACGTGAGCCCGGCCTTCGGGTTCATCTGTACCTGCCGCAGCCCCTTCTGCGTGATTTCCACGGGATCCTCGGCCGTCCAGATCTTGGTCTCCGGCGTGTTCAGGTAGCCCAGCACGGAATGCAGCGTGGTGGTCTTGCCGGAGCCGGTCGGGCCGCAGACGAAGAACAGGCCGTAGGGCTTGCTGACGGTGTCCTTGAGCAGCCCCAGGTTGCGCTGGGAGAGCCCGAGCTTGTCGAGCGGGATCGGCTCGCCCGCCGCCAGGATACGCATGACGATGTCCTCGACGCCGCCGGCGGACGGGATCGTCGCCACCCGCAGCTCGATGTCGAGCGGCCCGAATTTCTTGAACTTGATCTTGCCGTCCTGCGGCTTCCTTTTCTCCGAGATGTCGAGGTCGCACATGATCTTCAGGCGCGCCGCGATCGCGTTGCGGTAGCTGGCCGGCACCGAGATGTAGTTCTGCAGGGTGCCGTCCTTGCGGAAACGAACCTCGGTCTTGCCCTTGCCGGGGTAGGGCTCGACGTGGATGTCGGAGGCACCCTGGTGGTAGGCGTCCACGATGATCTTGTTGACGAGCTTCACGAGCTCGTTGTCCTGCGCGAGCGAGGCGTCGTCGCTAGAACCGCCCTCCTCGTCGCTGTCCTCGTCCATGTTCGACAGCAGATCGCCGATCGACGACGTATCGCTCGCGTCGGCGCCGAACAGCTGGTCGAGCGTGGCCTTGAACTCGCGGTGGGTGCAGACCTTGAAGACGATCTTGTGCTTGGGGAAGATGTTGCCGACGACCTTCGAGGCACGCACCTTCTCCGGGTCGGTCGTCAGAACGATCAGCCCCTCCTTGACGTCCTCTATGGGCACCCACAGGCTGCTTTCGACGTAGTCGCGCTTGAGGTTCTTCAGCAGGTCCAGCGGCTTCACGCGATCCGCGCGGAAGGGCTCGTAAGGCACCTTGAAGAACTGCGACAGCGCTTCGCCGATCGCGGGGGACTTGACCTGGAACTCGTCGATCAGCACGTCCTCGATGTCGAGGTTCTTGCGGCGCGCCGAGCGCGTGGCGAGCTCCATTTCCTCGGCCGACAGCACGGCATTGGTGACGAGGTAGTCGTACTTGCCGCGCAGCATCGCCGCCGGGCGGCTGCGCTGCCGAAGGGCGATCTCCAATGTCTCGCATAGATGCGCCGCGCCTTCCTCCGCAACCACGGAGAACGGCTGCCCGTTCTTGGAATTGATGACCTGGATGACGCCGATCAGGTCGTTGTTGCTGCTGTCGACGACGGGGGCCACCAGCATCTGCTTGGTCCGGAAACCCGTGCGCTTGTCGACCTCCTTGAGAAACTTGAGGTTGGGGTTGTGCGCGCGAAGCTCGTTGTCGTCGTAGACGTCGCGGATGGTTATCAGCTTCTTCGACAGCGCGACGAAGCCGGCGATGCTCTGCTCGTTTATCGGCAGCTTCAGGTCCTTGAACGACGACAGGCCGGTCTTGACCTTGGAGACGATCGACGCCTTGTCCTCCGACAGGACGTAGATCGTGAGCCGCTCGGCCTCGAACAGCGAGCAGATGTCCTGCGACAGCTCCAGCATGATCTCGTCGATGTTGCTGGTCGCATGGATCTTGTTCGTCACCGCCTGGAGCTTCTTCTGGAACTCCAGCTTGTTGCTCATCTCGGCCAGGTTCTGGCCGGCCTGCGGTTTCGTCTCGAGGACTGTGCTCATGGCGTGTATCCTTCCTACCGATTGCAATCCCGGGCCGCCGCGCGCGACGGCCGCAGGACTGCCGCTGTCAGAACTTGAAAACCTGCCCGTTTGAAAGCATGCGCGGGTTGAAGCGCCCGGCGCATTCCTCCACCTCCTGCATCGTGAGCGTGCCGGCACCCGGCTTCAGGTGCGTGACGAAGACGCGGGCGGAACGTCCCATCTTGCCGAGCTCCTCGGCCAGCATGCTCGGGCACAGGTGCTTGGAGGCGATCGCCAGCTCCTTCTCCATGTTCGGAAACGCGGTCTCGATGATGAGATACCGCAGATTCTCGATCTTGTTGACTTCCTTCCACAGGGCGTCGTTCACCGTGGTGTCGCCGGTGAACACCAGGCTCGATTCGCCGCTGTCGAACTGGAACCCCACCGCGGGGACGACGTGGTTCGCCGGCAGAACCTTGATCCTGCGGCCGCCGAGGTCGATCGCGTCGCCCACGGAAAACGTCGAATAGCGCAGGTAGGGCGCGGCCTTGCTGGGGATTTCCGTGAAATCCGGCCACACCTTCCAGTTGAAGATGTGCTCCTGCAGCGTCCGGTGCGTGGCCTCGGCGCAATGCACGGTGATGGGCGTCTCGCGCATCGGCCCGACGGTGTCCACCAGGAAGGGCAGCGACGTGATGTGATCGAGATGGGAATGCGTCAGCAGGACATGGTCGACCTTGAGCAGCTCCGTGATCGTGAGGTCGCCCACGCCGGTGCCCGCGTCGACGAGGACGTCGTGGTCGAGCAGCATGGAGGTGGTGCGCAGGTTCCCACCGATGCCGCCGCTGCAACCGAGTATCCTGATCTGCATCGCTATTTCGTTTCGAATTTCCAGGAACCGTCCCAGCCGGGTTCCGGGGGGTTGCTTCGCAAGAACGCGATTCGCCCGAGAAACAGCGAATAGAGTTCGCTGGCGGGATTCGCCTTGGTGAGGTTGATCAACTGCAATTCTGCCATATCCCAGTCGCGGCTCCGGTAAAGCTTCAGCACCTGGGCCCAGAGCTTCAGCTCGTCCTGCGTGGACTTGTCCACTTCACCCGCAAGACCCACCGGCTCGTAGATGGCCACTGGCGCCTCCTTGCCCTTGACCTTGACCCTGTCCAGCTCGCGGAAGACGACGTCCTGGACCTGGGCCCGCGTGTCTTCCCCGACTATCATCTTGGCCCCGTACTGCTTGGTGATGCCTTCCAGGCGGGACGCCAGATTAACCGCGTCACCCATGACCGTGTACGCGAGGCGGATTTCCGAGCCCATGTTGCCCACGCTCATGCGCCCGGTGTTCACCCCCACGCCTATCCGTATCGGCGGCCATCCCTGCTCCCTGAAGTGCGGCTGCAATTCTTCCAGCACGCGGTGCATCTCCAGCCCGGCCAGGACCGCGTTGCGCGCGTGCTGCGGGTCGATCAGGGGCGCGCCCCAGAACGCCATGATGCAATCGCCCATGTACTTGTCGATCGTGCCCCTGTGCTTGTAGATCACGCGCGTGAGGGGCGTCAGAAACTCGTTCATGAGCCTCGACAGCTCCTTCGGGTCCAGGCCCTCCGAGATCGTCGTAAAACCGCGCACGTCGGTGAACAGCACCGACAGCTCCCGGCTCTCGCCCTCCATGGAGAACGCCTCCGGGTCGTTGCTCATCTCGTCGACCAGCTCCGGCGGCACGTATTGCCCGAACAGGCCGGTAATCTGGCGTTTTGCACGCGATTCGACGAAAAATCCGTAAGACATGTTCAGCGCGAACAGCACGCCTATCATCAGCAATCCCGACGCCAGCGGCAGGACCAGGTTGCCCTCGGTCCACACCAGCACGTTCGTAGCGAATACCGCGCCAACCACCACGATGGTCAGCATGGTGGCCCTCAGGGGGTTCACGAGGGGCAGCACCAGGGCCATGGCCGTCCCCGACAGCAGCAGCAATAATACTTCCGCGCCAAGCACATACGGTGGCCGCTGCTTGATGGTCCCGTCGAGCATGCCGGCGAGCAGGTTGGCGTGGATCTCCACGCCGGGATAGACGCTGGCGACCGGCGCCGCGCGCAAATCGAACAGACCGGGCGCAGTTGTGCCAACCAGGATGATCTTGTTCTTCAGGTCCTCCACCGGGGTCGTCCCGTGCAGCACGTCCGTGGCCGAGACGTACTTGAAGCTGCCCTGCTTGCCCCGATAAGGCACCAGCGCCGTCACGAGGTTGTCGATGGGCACGCGCACCGATCCTATGTCTATCCATTCGAGACCCGGGTAGTCCCTGGACCAGAACTTGTCGCTCGGGAAGCCCGGGACCACCGGCGGCGAACCCAGCCCCAGCCGGATCATCGCCATCGACAGCGACTCGTAGTAGGCGCCGTTGTATTCCGCCAGCATGGGCACGCGGCGGGTGACGCCGTCCTCGTCCGGCCACGGGTTGAAGTGCCCGCCGCTGGCTGCCGCCTCCTGGAACTCCTCGAGGTTGGCGCCGTAGCCGGCCCAGCTCGTGAAGGCGATGTTCTTGCCCTTGAAGGTCCCTGCGGGCAACACGGGCTTGGGAAGCATGCCGGAAACGCGCCCCTTGCCGTCGTCGGTCCTGACATCGGAAAAGTAGTACCCCAGCACGACCGCACGGTTCCTGAGCTTTTCCGCGAACACGCGGTCGTATTCGAGCTGCGGCGCGACTTCCTTCAGCGCTGCCTGGTACTGCGCGTCGCCCTTGAGCTGCTTCTGCCCGAGGTCGCGCAGGATGCCCAGGCCCGAGCTTTCGTCGCGTTCCGCGAACACCACGTCGAAGCCGACGATGCCGACCTTGTAGTGGTCGAACAGCTGGTCGAGCATCGCGCCAAGCTTGTCGCGACGCCACGGCCAGCGGCCCTCCGCCGCCAGGCTTTTTTCGTCGATGTCGATGATGACGATGCGCGGATCGATGCCGTTGGCCATCGTCAGGCGCAGGCGCGCGTCGTAGACGATGTTCTCGAACCGGTCGATGAGCGGGATCTGGTAGTAGCGGCCGGCGTGCCCGGCGAAGATGAGGACCACCATCACGCCGAGCGCGATGCGCACCAGGTGCTTTTTCAAGCCGCCTCCCATGTTGAAATGCGTGTCCTGAGCGCTTGGAGGAACAGGCCGGTCCGGTATCTTGTCGGAGCGCGCGGTGCGGCCTGACGCCCGCGTTTCAGGACTTCAGGAAGAATTCCATTTTCACGCCGGCCAGCTCGATCACGTCGTGGTCGCCGAGCTGGTGCGCCTGCGCGTCGAGGGTCTTGCCGTTGACCACCGGGAAATTGGCGCCTTCCACATGGGTGAGGAAGTAGCCCTGCGGGCGCTTTGCGATCACGGCAACCTGCACGCCCGGTTTGCCAAGCGTGGTCAGCGGCTTGGCAAGCGGCAGTTCCTTGCCCGCGTTGGGGCCGGACAGGATCTGGATGGTGCCGACGGGCTGGCCCGTCGCCGCGGCCGCCGGGGCGGGGGCAGCGGTTGGGGTAGCCGCAGCGGCCGGGGCGGCGGCAGGAGCAGCCGGAGCGGCCGCGGGCTTGGCGGCAGGCGCGGTCGCCGCCGCCGGGCCGCCGGCCACCGCCTCGTTCATGCCGGGCGTGGCCTGCAGGTTGGTCTGGGTATCCGTGGGACTGCGCACTTCCTGCTTCGGGGCGGCGGCCGCCGGCGCGCGCAGGACCATGGTTTTCTCGAACTCCGCCTGGCTCATGCTGGCCGGCGCCTCGTTCATGTACTTGAGCTTGTACTTGCCGATCTCGACGGTGTCGCCGCTTTGCAGGAAGTGCTTCTTGACCGGCTGGCCGTTCACCAGCGTGCCGTTGGTGCTGCCGAGGTCCTCCAGGAACGAATCGTTGAGAATGGTCATGATGATGGCGTGTTCGCCGCTCACCGCCAGATTGTCGATCTGGATGTCGTTGTGCGGCTTGCGACCGATGGTCGTGCGCTCCTTGCTGAGCGTGTACTCCTTGATCAGCTGACCATCGAGACTCAATATCAACTTCGCCATAGCTGCTTCCCTTTATTTGAACCAGGAAAAGAACTTCGCGAACAGGCCTTCGTCTGCCGGAAAGTCCTTCTTCACCTTGATCAGCACCACAGAGACATTGTCGCGACCACCATTGTCGTTCGCCATCTGCACCAGCTGCTCCGCAGCGAGCTGCAGGTTCGCCCCCAGGGCGTCGAGCGTCATCTCAATGTCCGCATCCTCGACCATGTCGTTCAGCCCGTCCGAACAGATCAGGTAGATGTCGCCTTCCTGTGCCGGATAGGTGTGGATCTCCGCCTCCACCGCAGGCTCGATCCCCAGAGCGCGTGTCACCAGGTTCTTGTTTTGCGAACGCCTCGCCGCCTCCTTGGTCAGCAATCCGCTGTCGATCTGCTCCTGCAGCAGCGAATGGTCACGCGTGACCTGCTCCAGCTTGCCGCCTCGATGGCGGTAGCAGCGCGAGTCCCCGATGTGCGCCAGCGTGAGCTGGTTGTTGCAAAACAGCGCGACGACCAGGGTCGTCCCCATCCCCGCGTACTGGGGTTGGCTGTTCGCCGACTGGAATATCGATGTATTCGCTTTGGCAATGATATCCCGTAGCAGCGCGGTCGCAAGGGGCGCCCCCCCGTTGCCGGCGACCTCGCGGGGGGCGTGGCGAGCGAGCGCTTCCCGGGTCTCGCTCGATATCAGCGCGGTCGCGATGCCACTGGCGACTTCGCCGGCGTTGTAGCCGCCCATGCCGTCGGCCAGCACCGCCAGGCCGATTTCCGCATCCGTGGCGATGCTGTCCTCGTTGTGCGAGCGCACCATCCCCGTGTGCGTGGCCTTGGCGATCTCGAGAGAAGCTTCCAGGCTCATGTCGGCATCCTAGAGGCTGACGTCCAGCGAATCGAATTGCGCCGCGCAGGCACGGATGGCCTGCGCGAGCTCGTCGCCGCTTTGATAGCGCTGCTCCACGTTCTTGGCCAGCGCCTTGTTGATGATCTCGACGACGCATTCCGGCAGGGCCGGGTTCACGCCGAGAATGTCGGCGGGAGGCTCGTTGGCGATCTTGAACATCAGCTGCGTCATCGAATCCCCCTGGAACGGCAGGCTGCCGCAGCAAAGCTGATAGAGCGTCACGCCCAGGGAAAACAGGTCCGACTGGCCGTCGATCTTCTTGCCCGCAAGCTGCTCGGGAGACATGTAGGACGGCGTGCCCAGCACCATGCCGGTCTTGGTCTTCGAGGAGTCGGTGATGCGCGCGATGCCGAAGTCGGTGACCTTGACCGAATCGCCCTGCGGGTCGTACATGATGTTGGCCGGCTTGATGTCGCGGTGGACCACGTTCTGCCGGTGCGCGTAGGCGAGCGCTTCGGCAACCCTGGCGACGATCGAAAGCACCTTGGGCAGCGGCAGCAGCGCACCCTGCTTGGTCTGGGGCACGAGATCCTTGCCCTTGAGGAATTCCATCGCGATATAGGCGAGGTCGTGCTCCTCTCCCGCGTCGTAGATGGTCACGATGTTGGGGTGATTGAGCCGTCCCGCCGTTTCGGCCTCGCGGAAGAAGCGTTGCTTCACGTCTTCCAGCTCGTCGGGTTCGAACTCCTGGGACAGGGCCATGGTCTTGATGGCGACCACGCGTCCGATCTTCGGGTCCTTGCCGAGGTAGACCACGCCCATTGCGCCCTTGCCGAGCTCCTTCTCGACCTGGTAGCGGCCCAGCATGGGCTTTTCCACGGCACCGCCGTCGAGGACCAGGGTGCTGGCGTTGGTGCGCCCGCCGCCGCCGCCGAGGATGACGGTCTCCGACATCTGCTTGGCGCGGTTGAGCTTCTGTTCGAGGTCGCGGAATTTCGGATTGTGGGTGGCCATGTGCTCATAGACCGCCTGAGCCTTGTTGAACTGGCGCTTGCGCTCGAAATCCAGCGCGAGGTTGTAGAGGTTGTCCATGACCGCGTCGTCCAGCGGGACCTTCTTGAACTTGTCGAAGGCCATGTCGAGCTGTCCCTGGCCCTGGAAGGCCAGCCCCAGCATGCGGTTGGACTCCGCCGACTCCAGGTCCGATTTCGCCTTGCCGCGCTCCGTCATGAGGAAGCGCTTCGTCGTCAGCAGCACGTGCCCGATGACCAACAGCACCGCCGAGGCCATGAGCTGGATCCACATGAGCTTGCCGGCCATCAGGGTGAAATGTACGGCGATGATGGCAACCAGAAGCGCCGCGCTGATGCTGAAGCCCATGCCTGCCTTGAGCCGCGGCAGCAGCAGGATCAGGTAGAGCGCCACGAGCAGGAAGGCGGTCTTCTCCACCCAGAAGCCCCACGTCGGAGCGACGAAGAAGTCCTCCTGCAGGATGCTGGACACGGAATGCGCCAGCGTCACCACGGGCGGCATGGCGGCCGAGACTGGCGTGACCTGGTAGGTGCCCACCCCTGCCGCCGTCGCGCCGATCAGCACGACCTTGTCCCGGTATTTCTCGGCGGGAATTTTTCCGGAGATCACGTCGAAGAAGGAATCCAGCGCGAAGGCCGGCTTGCCGTCCTTGTCCTTGTAGAAATAGCTGTGCATCTGCAGGTACGGGTCGGTGGTGATGGTCAGGTTGCCGACCTTCACGCCCTCCCCGAGCCGCATCTCGATGTCGCCGGGGCCGAGGTTGAGGCTCTTCGCCGCCAGCATCAGCGAGAACGAGGGAAAATACTGGTCGTAGTAGCGCACCACCAGCGGCTCGGTGCGCGTGCTGCCGTCGACATCCGGCAACGCGTTCAGGTGCCCGATGGCAGCGGCGCCGGCGGCGATCTCCTGCAGCGGCACGGCCGCCTGCAGGGTGGGCACCGGGAATATGTTGGCGTTCTGCGCGCCGACGCGGTCGACGACCTTCGTGATCTGGTTCTTCAGCACGTAGTCCGGCAGTGCCTTGTCGGGGTTGCCGCGCGGCTCGCCGAGCACGAACAGCATGGGCAGGGCCACGTTGCCGGCATCGGTGATCGCCGCCGCCAGCTTGTGGTCGTTGTTGAGCACGTCCTGCGCTTCGACGAGGACGGAACCGAACTGCGCGAAGTTTTGCTGCTGGGCCGGGGGCAGGGTCTGGAACATCTCAGCGAGCTTGTCCACGTAGACCAGCCCCGGGTCGATCTGCGGCTCGAAGAAGAAGGACGCGTAGCCGACGACCTTTGCGCCGGCCTGCCTCAGCTTGGCGATCATCTGCGCGTGGACTTCGCGCGACCACGGCCAGCGTCCGATGTTTGCGATGCTCTGGTCGTCGATCGCGATCACAGCCACGCGCGGCGATGGCACGTGATTCGACGCACGCACGCCCCAGTCATAGGCGAGGCGCTCGAGGCCTTGGATGAGATCGCTTCCGGCCGCGAAGAACAACACAACAGCGACGATCAGTCCGACGAACCAATCGGCTTTCCAGAAAGCCGTTTTCTTCATGCCACCCACCCCTGATTGGATGCCTGAAGCCTTTGATTTCTAGTAATTTAAGGCACTTGAGCTAGAGATTTTACGATATTCCAGCCAAAAGTATATGATTTTTTGTGGAAGTAACCGAGAAGAGTCCCAGCGCCACCCCTTTCGTGGCGCCATTGTCACAAGAAAGCGACACTTCATCCATCTGCTGGAAAGGGAAGAGCGTCCATGCCGCTGGCAACAGCGGACGAGAGCCCCGATCGGGGGGCTTGCAACCCAACGGGATGAAGGCTTAGCGGGTGAGCAGGGACGCCGTCGCGAGCCCGCTCGCCATGGCCTCCAGGGTGACGTTGCCGAACGTCTCGGTCACACTCGGAAACAGGAAGACGTCCGCGGAAGCGTAATGGGCCGCGAGGTCTTCGCCGGTCCGTGAGCCGGCGAAGACCACGCCGGGATTTCCGGCTGCGATCGCACGGCGCGACGGACCATCCCCCACCATGACGAGCCGCGTTCTGGAATCGCGCGCGCGCATGGCCGCGTAGGCGTGCATGATGAGCGGCAGGTTTTTCTCGGGCGCCATCCTGCCGACGTACAGGGCAACGGTGGTCGACTCATCCGCCCCCCATGCGTGCCGCAACTGCGGGTCGCGCCGGCTGGGCGTGTACAACTGGGTATCCACGCCGCGCGCGACGACATGCAGGTTCAGGAACCCGCACCGGTCCAGCTCCTCGCGCAAGGCTTCGGTGGGCACGAGCGTGGCCGCAGCCCTGTTGTGGAATCTGCGCAGGTACGCACGGATCGGTCGCCGCATGAAACCCAGCCCGTAGTGCGCGCTGTAGCTGTGGAAGTTGGTGTGGAAGCTCGACGTGACCGGCAGGCCCAGGTCGCCGGCCGCAGCCATGGCGGACCAGCCTAGCGGGCCCTCGGTCGCGACGTGCACGACGTTGGGCGGCCGTGCATTCCAGGCTGCTGCGAGGCGGCGCCCGGCGGGCAGGCCGGCACGCAAGCCCGCGTAGCCAGGAATGCCAACGCTCGGCAGCAGGACCTCCGACAACCCATCGTCGCTGCGCGCGCGATCGATCGAACCCTGCCGCGGACGGATCAGTTGCACGGTGTGGCCCCGGAGAACGAGCGCGGCAACCAGCCGTTGCAGGGTCATTGCAACGCCGTTGATCTCCGGAGGGTAGGTTTCGGTGACGAGGGCGATGCGAAGCGGGGCGGGTCGCGAGAAGGCCGCAGCGCGGGCTATCATGCACCGGCAGTCTGCCGGTGCATTGCGTAGCCAGGATGACGCTCTCGTGACGCCCGCGTTAAATGCGGTGCAGTCAGCCGAACAGCACCAGCAGCCAGACCGCGACGACGTTCACCAGCGACATCAGCACGGCCGCGCTGCCGATGTCCTTCGCGCGCTTGGCGAGGCGGTGGTGCTCGAGCGACACGCGGTCCACCGTGGCCTCGATCGCCGAATTCAGCAGCTCCACGACGAGCACCAGCAGCACCGAACCTACCATCAGCGCCTTGCCCGTGCCCGAGGCGGGCAGGAACATTGCCAGCGGCACCAGCACGACGGCGAGCCAGGTTTCCTGGCGAAACGCGTCCTCGTGGCGGTAGGCCGCCTTGAAGCCGTCGACGGAGTAGAACAGCGCGTTCCAGACGCGCCGCAATCCGGTCTTGCCCTTGTGCGGGCTTTCTGCCTGGTTCGAATCCATGCGAACTTCCCGCTAGTCGTTCACGCAGGGCCCGCCGGCGGCGGACACCGCCGCTGCTACTTCAGCGCCTCGAGCGCCGCCTCGTACTTCGGCTCCTGCGAGATCTCCGGCACGAGCTCGGAATAAAGCACCTTGTCGTTCTCGTCCAGCACCACCACCGCCCTGGCCGTCAGCCCCCTGAGCGGGCCGTCTGCGATGTCGACGCCGTACTTCGAGTGGAAGTCGCGGCCGCGGAAAGTCGACAACGTCACGACGTTGGCAAGCCCCTCGGTGCTGCAGAACCGCGACATGGCGAACGGCAGGTCGGCGGAAATCACGAGCACGACCGAGTTGGTCATGCTGGAGGCCTTCTGGTTGAACACGCGCGTGGACTGCGCGCACGTCGGAGTGTCCAGGCTGGGAACGATGTTCAGGACCTTCCTCCTGCCCGCGAAGGTCTTGAGCGAAACATCAGCCAGGTCCTTGCCTGTCAGGCTGAATTCCGCGGCGCTGTCGCCCTTCGTGGGCAGCTTGCCCGCGACCGTCACGGGCTTTCCCTTCAGTGTTACGGTTGCCATCGTGCTTCTCCTTTGAAAAACCGGCCGCGCGCGCCTCCAGGCCCGCATCGTCCGGCGTGCCGCCGGCGCGGCGTCCTCATTCGGCGATCAGCGCGCCGTAGGCCCCGGCGTCCAGCAGCGCGTCGAATTGCGCCGCGTCCGCCGGCTTCAGGCGGAAAATCCACGCCTCGTTTGCGTTCGCATTGATTTTTTCGGGCGCGGCATCCAGTTCGCCATTCACGGCTACGACCTCTCCCGACAGCGGTGCATAAATCTCGGACGCGGACTTGACGGACTCGACGATGCCGCATTGCTCGCCCCGGGCCAGGCGGCGCCCGACCGCGGGCGGCTCGACGAATACGAGATCGCCCAGCTGTGCCTGGGCGTGGTCGGTGATCCCGATGCTAGCGATGCCGTCGGATTCGAGGCGGGCCCACTGGTGGGTCTCCGAATACTTCCGGTCGGCGGGGATTTCCATGCTCGTTCCCGTATGGCTGAATCCGCTGCACGGCGGGCCGCGAAGCGTAGAAGCGCAATGATAGCCGGATCGGTTCGCCGCGGCCTCAGGGATAGAACAGGTAGATGCGATAGCCCGCCGCGCGCAGCTTCCCGGTGTCCAGATACATGCGCACCGACATGTCGCCGCCGGCGCGCAGCAGCGCGGCGGACGGCATCGACTTGCCGAAGTACTCCGGCGGCAGAAACACGCGGCGCGCGATGGCCTGCTCGGCGGAATCGGTCAGCGTCAACTCGAAGGCAGGGTAGCGCATGTCGATGGGCGCGCGATTGCGCACGGCAAGGGAAACCTCGATTTCCTCCGGCCGCGCCGGATCGACCACGTTCAGGTCCGAAGCCTCGATGTGCAGGTAGTTGAGGAACTTCGCGGGAGGAAACGTGCAGCCGAGCGACCGGCAGGCGTGCGCGTACCAGTTCGCCGCCTGCGGAAAGGCAGCAGTGACCTCCGCGCGGAAAGCCAGCGCGCCCTGTACCGCGAGCAACAGCAGCAGGACCAGCGCCGCGCACGCCCACGCCAACGTGTGGCGCGGCGACGGAGGCATCCGGAATTCCCACTCGTAGAGGCTCGCGGCGGGGTCGGGAGGCGACGGCCGGGATGACGGCGGCTCCGCTGCTGCCGGAGCCGGTCCCGTGGATTCGGGCGGGAGCTGCGGCGACGGTTCCGGCGCGGGTTGCGGTTCGCGCGCGGTCAGCGTCGCGAAGGCGTCGAACACGCCATGGCACTCGCCGCACCTGACCTGGCCGCTCGAGGCCTGCAGTTGCTGTGTGGTCACCCGGAAGGTGGTATCGCAAACCGGACAACGCGTGTACAGGTCCATGGCGGGCTGCGCTAGCTCCGGCGCATGCCGACGAGGCAGGTCCAGCCCTCGTCATACGCCGGCAGCTGTATATCGAACCATTCTTCGTAGACGGCTGCCACGTCGCCCGCCTGCGCCGCGAGGATGCCCGACAGCACCGCGGTGCCGCCGGGCCGCGTGAGGTCTGCCAGCAGGGGAGCAAGCACCTTCAGCGGATTCGACAGTATGTTTGCCAGCACGATATCGGCCGGCGCAGGCGCCGGCTCAGCGGCATTGGAGAACCCGATGGACACGCCGTTGTTGCGCGCATTGTAGCGGCTCGATTCCACGGCCTGATCGTCGATGTCGATGCCGCAAACGCGCGCCGCGCCGAGCTTCGCCGCCGCGATGGCAAGTATGCCGGAGCCACAGCCGTAGTCGATTACGCTGCGGCCCGGCCGCATGCTGCGGTCCAGCCATCCGAGACAAAGACGCGTGGTGGGATGGCTGCCCGTGCCGAACGCGAGCCCGGGATCGAGCACGATGTTGATCGCGGTGGGATCCGGGAGCTCGTGCCAGCTCGGCACGATCCATAACCGCTGCGATATGCGGATCGGGGAAAACTGGCCCTGGGTCGCCCTGACCCAGTCCCGCTCCGGAATGTCCGAGACCTTGAAAGCAGGCGTGCCGGCGAGCCCGCAGGCGGCAACCGCGGCGGCGACGGCACGGTCGATGTCGGTTCCCGGGGCAAACAGCACCACCATGCGATTGAGCCCGAACGCGAGCTCGACTTCCCCGCCGGGTTCGCCGAAAACCGGCGTTTCGTCGGGCATGCCCTCGCGAGCGTCGGTGATGTCCACGGACACCGCACCTTCGTCCGCGAACGCCTCGGACAACGCCATCGCGGTTGGCGCATCCGCTACGAATTCGATCGCTTTCCAGGCGATGGCGCGCCTCCGTTGCTTGGTCCGCTACTCGGATTTGCCGTATTTCGCGAGCTTCTCTTCGAGGTAGTGGATGCTGGTGCCGCCGCGCATGAAGGAGGTGTCGAGCATGAGTTCCTGGTGCAGGGGCAGGTTGGTCTGGATGCCTTCGACGATCATCTCCGACAGCGCGACGCGCATGCGCGCGAGCGCCTGCTCGCGCGTATCGCCGTAGGCGATCACTTTTGCGATCAGCGAGTCGTAGTAGGGCGGCACGAAATAGCCCTGGTACACGTGGGAGTCGACGCGGATGCCGGGGCCGCCCGGCACGTGCCAGGACATGATCCGCCCCGGCGACGGCGTGAACTTGTACGGATGCTCGGCATTGATGCGGCACTCGATGGCGTGACCGTGGAAATTGACGTCCTTCTGGCGAAACGGCAGCTTCTCGCCCGCCGCTACCAGTATCTGCGTCTTGACGATGTCCACGCCGGTGATCATCTCGGTGACCGGGTGCTCGACCTGCACGCGCGTGTTCATCTCGATGAAATAGAACTCGCCCTTTTCGTACAGGAACTCGAAGGTGCCCGCCCCGCGATAGCCGATTTTCCGGCAGGCGTCCGCGCAGCGCTCGCCGATGCGAGCGCGCTCCTTGAGCGCGATGAGCGGCGCGGGCGCCTCCTCGATGATCTTCTGGTGGCGGCGCTGCATGGAACAGTCGCGGTCGCCGAGGTAGACCGCGTTGCGGTGCTCGTCGGCGAGGATCTGTATCTCCACATGGCGCGGGGTCTCCAGGAACTTCTCCATGTACACGGTCGGGTTGCCGAACGCGGTCTTGGCCTCCTGGCGCGTCATGGTGACGGCATTGATCAGGGCCGCCTCGGTATGGACCACGCGCATGCCGCGGCCGCCGCCCCCGCCCGCGGCCTTGATGATCACGGGATAGCCGATCTTGCGCGCGATCTTGACGATTTCCTGGGACTCCTCGGGCAGCGCGCCCTCGCTGCCCGGCACGACCGGCACGCCGGCCTTGATCATCGCGCTCTTCGCGCTGACCTTGTCCCCCATCATGCGGATGGTCTCGGGGCGCGGGCCGATGAAGACGAACCCGCTCTTCTCCACGCGCTCGGCGAAATCGGCGTTCTCGGACAGGAAGCCGTAGCCGGGATGGATGGCCTCGGCGTCCGTGACCTCGGCCGCGCTGATGATCGCGGGGATGTTGAGGTAGCTCTTCGAGGACGGCGCCGGGCCGATGCAGATGGTCTCGG
>DASUFB010000053.1:0-49204 GCA_036274775.1 Burkholderiales bacterium
CGAAGCGATCGAAGGCCTGGGCGGCCACGCCCAGGAAGGCCAGGCGATCGTCGTCGTCCTCGAAGATCGGCTCGCGCCGGTCCCCGCGGCTGGTCACGTGGTAGATCGCGTCGGCAAACTCGATGCGCAGCGGCCGGGCCACGCGGACAATCTATCCATTAGCCAGGCAAAAGGCAAGACCTGACCCCTTGCTTGCTCTGACCCCTTGCTTGCTCTCATTAGCCAGGCAAAAGGCAAGACCTGACCCCTTGCTTGCTCTTGCTTGCTCCTGACCCCTTGCTTGCGTTCCATCCTTAAGGGAGCAGATCATCAGCCTCCCAAGAAGATTATTGGCCGAGCTGAGTGCACATCGAATCAGATTTAAGTTTTGGGAAGGCGGAACAGTGCCAGCGTATGACCTCCAAAGAATTCGAATTCGGTTCAAATAACAATACGATGTCGTATCGATCACTAAAAATCACGATTTTTCCATCATTTCCAGTAACTATCTTTGTTACTCCGTCAGCTGTGCCAACAGTTTTCGCCAAGTTGGCAATATCTTCGGATAAAGATGCGCGCGTTGCAGCAGAGTTGTGTGCCTTTTCGAAAGCCACGAAGTTAATAACTACGGCTGAGATAAAATTTCGCTTACCACTTTCCACGCCACCACTGCGGTAGTAGAACGCCGCCGCCGCGGCCAAGACAATTATAGCGACTGCGACTACTAGATATACGCGGCGCATTCTCAAGGGGAGAACTCCTTCCGACTATTCGTTAACAATTGGCATACAACTATCATTTCACTTCAGGGTCGACCGACTTGCATTTTCTGCAGTCTTCCACGAGTTGATTGAATTGCTGAAGCATCTGCGGATACTTGAACATCAGCGCTTCGGCACTCGACTGCGCTTGACTGATGTTCCCACCTGTCAATTCTTCCATCCACGCATCGAACTGATGAATGAATGGATTTTGTCCTTGATGTGCATTCTCATGGAGACCGGTATTGATTGCCGCGGCCGACTGGCCTTTCGCCGTAACCGAACCGGAATATCCTTGAGGATCCTTCGGATTTGTGTTCAACACGATGGGGCCACCAAGTTTATTCTGACCTGCGGTACCGCTCATAGTTGGATCGGTGATTATGTCGCCTGCCCCAATTTTCGGACCGGCACCATATCGATTGATAATGAGTTGTAGCGCAAATAGTTCACATTCCGTGATCAGTCCACTGGTGTCAGTAAAACTAATTGGGTTATTTTTTACATAAGCATAAGTCGCCATCCCGCCCGCCAACCCTATGGGATCGCTCTGTACATACCTCCCGATCCCCGGACTGTAATCCCTGAAATAGTTGTAGTGGTTGTTCGTCTCCGCATCGAAGTACTGTCCCGGGAATCTCAGATTGAAAGTGAAGTTGCCCAGGGCACTCGGATTCTCATTCGGCGCATTACCACCGAACGGCTCTTCGTTGTCCCACCTCCAGACGACCTGCTGGCTCTGGTCTTCGATCAGCCGGGGCGTGTCGAGATGGTCCGAGTGGATGTAATAGAGGTTCGGGCTGCCGGGCTCGATCACGGCCACCGGCGTGCCGTTGAGCCAGACGTACTCCGTGTAGGTCGTGCCCGCATCGCCGGTCTCCGCGATCAGGTGCCCCGCGTCGTCATACAGATACACCGTGGTCGTTGCGCCGGCGGTCTTGCTGTACCTCTGCCCCAGGGCGTTGATGCCGTAGGTGACGGCCTCTCTTGCTTGCACTTGATTCCTTGCTTTGACGCAAAGCGGGCGATGGGGTGAGACATTCAACTTCTGTTCGTGGACTGCCAAGAATTGCCCCGACTTCTGGTAACTAGGCGAATCAAGAGCCAAACGAAGATCGCGAATTGAAGAAGTGGCATCAAGACTTCTCGAGCAAAGACCTTGAGAACATCGAGCAAAGACATTTGGCCCACTATTGCGAGCTCCACGTCTTTAAACCTCATCTGGATTGCATTCAAAAAGTCCGACCGCGTCTGGAAGTACAGTAGCGATCTAACTACACTGGTACCGCTAAAAAGGATGTTTATCGCCTCCAGGCAGAGATAAATGAAGGCGGCAAGCAAGGCGAACTTCTCCCAGTGTTTCGTGCGCCTCCAAGCCAGCATTGCGACAGCAACTCCAACGATGGCCAAAACAAGATTCGACAACCATGCTGTTTTGATCGCACTGTCGAGATTCGCGTGCGACATCGTATCTCCTGTCGCTTGATTCAAATTCAAAATCAATTGATCCGGTCCGGGGACGAGAAATAACAGCGTAGAGAGACCGCTGGCAAGAATCAGAATCCGGAGAATAGTTTCCGCATTTAAGCGAATGAGCTTACTCATGGCGTCGAGCCTCCTGAAGCAGAAGGATCCACGCAGCTTGACTTAGGCTTCTGACACTCATCTACAATCTTGTTGCAGATCTCTTGGCACTGCAACGTGGCTGCGGTTCCTCTTTGGATTGGGACGATAGAGATAACGGCCAAGCACTCTCGGAGGACATCGGCATCTCGACCTGGACTGCCTTTCGGCCCAGCGCCGCGCCGACATAGATTGGTTCCGCACTGTGAGCCGACTGCTGTAGCTTGGGGATCTGTGAGCGACTTGTTGAGGAGGCGCTTAAGTATCTCGTCCCCTAAACCGGCAACATCTCCTGAGGCTTCCACGAGACCTCTTGGATCGATTCGGGACAATGGATTATCACCAACATAGCTATACATATTGATCCCGCCGCGCAATCCAATCGGATCTGATCGAATATACCTCCCGATATCTGGCGAGTAATCCCTGAAATAGTTGTAATGGTTGTTCGTCTCCGCATCGAAGTACTGTCCCGGGAACCGCAGGTTGAAGGTGAAGGTCCCCAGCCCTGAAGGATTGTCGTTGGGCGCACTCCCCCCGAACGGCTCCTCGTTGTCCCAGCGCCAGACGATCTGCTGCGCCTGGTTGGTGATTGCACGCGGCGTGCCGAGCTGGTCCGGATGAATGTAATACATTGCTGAAGCCGCGCTCTGGGCCGTGTAGTCCTCTATTGTTCTGCGTCGCGCTTACGTTATTGTAGCTTCGGGAGCTCGGTGAGAATGCATGACCCGCGAGGGTTGGCGTAATGGTTCCCGTAAATCCTTGCGGAATGCTGCAGCTATATTGTCCCGCTGCATTGGAAACCGTGCACGCCACGCCGCTACCGGAACCAAAGGCAACGCCCTGCAACGGCGTCCCGCCGCTGGTAACCGTTCCATTGACGGCCAAACCTGCTACGAAGGGACTGCTGGTCGCGAGAAGATTCGCCGTCCCCAGATTGGCAAAAAGCCGCAGTTCATAAAGACCGGGGGAAGCGCCGCCCGGGAAATTCCAGGACGTACTCCCGTTGGGATACGCGCTGGTTTGAGTGTAGGTGGATGTAATATAGCCGCTGTTGCTTGGCCAGCCCGCCGGAAACACTGCGATCCAGTCGTTTACGCTCGGCGTATAGATGCCACTCCATGTCGCGGTAAACGCCGCCCCGAGCGCGACATTCAGAGGGCTCGCAGTTATTTTGGGTCCATTGCCTGCTACGGTGAGAGTATTGCTCGTCGCCAGTCGATTCGAGCTTCCGCTTGAAAAAAGGCGGAACTCGAATGGCCCGTTGCCGGTTCCTGCTGGAACGGTGAAAGACATGCTCCCGCTATTGTTGCTCGGTGGCTGGATGGAGTCGCCCTGACGGCCACCATTTCCCTGCGAGAGCGGAGAAAACGAAATCCAGTCGGTTGTCGCGGGCGTGGCCCTGTTGCTCCAGCTTAGCGACACGGTTTCCCCGGGCGCCGCGCTAGCCGGACTGACACTGAGTTCCGCGGGTATCCCGCCACTCACAATGAAAGTATTGCTTGTGGCGAGAAGCGTATTGCCAAAGGCAAAGTATCGGAGCTCGTAAATTCCCGACACGGTTCCTGCCGGCACTGTCAAAGCTTGACTTCCACTTGCAGATCCATTGGCGTAGACGAAGTTGATGTACACATTGTTCTGCCATCCGGGCATGGCGATCGCAATCCAATCGCCGGTCGATGGACTTTGCACGCCACCCCAAGTAGCTGTAACCGTGTTTCCGGCGCCGACGTTCGTCGGACTCGCCGCAAGCGCTACGCTGGCCGTAAATTGTGCCGAGTAATCCTGCGAACTTTGATTGGCTGTGAGATTGGTGTAGTTTTGCGAAGAAGGCGTAAAGCTATAACCGCTTCTGGATGGCGTTATGGTTCCCGTAAAGCCTGACGGGACATTGCATGAGTATTGTCCCGACGCGTTCGTATAGGTGCACGCAGAACCGGTGCCGCCAGAAAAACCGACGCTTGAAAGCGGGGTACCACCAACCGATACGGTGCCTGATATCGTGACGTTTGAAACCGTTGAGAAATTCTGGGCGGTTTGATCGGTCGAAAGATTGCTATATGAACGCGACGCCGGGCTAAACGAGTAACCGCTTAGCGATGGCGTGATGCTTCCACTGAAGCCTTGAGGAGCGGTACAGCTGTAATTTCCCGTTATGTCGGAAGTTGTACAAGTCATGCCGGTGCCGGCAGAAAAGGCGACTCCGGAAAGTGGAAGACCCCCTACAGATACATTGCCGGTGACGGTCTTATTGACGTAAACGGTAAGGCTATTGCTGGTTGCCAGAAGCGTGTAACCGTTATTGGCAAAAAGGCGAAACTCGTACGATCCTGGAGCCACTCCCGAAGAAATGGGGAAAGACAGGGACCCGCTTGCAGAGCCATTCGTATACCGGTACGAGATATAGGCGTTGTTCGCTGCGCCGGGCGCATACAAACCAATCCAGTCGCCGCTTGTGGGCGTTGATATCCCACTCCATGTAACAGTTACGGAAGTATTTGGCAGAGTACTGCTTGGATTGACGCTCAGCGTTGCCGCATTGGCAGAAAAACTGACAAGACTTAAATTGACAAGCGCGATGGCGACGCAAAGTACACGGCTCAGAAGACGTCTCATGTGCTGTGTCCCTCCGCTCACTTGAACACGGCGACAGGCATGTCGCCCAGGTAGAGATACTCGGCACGCACGGTCCCTGCGGAACTGCTCTCCGCGATCAGCCTGCCCTCCTTGTCGTAATGGAAGATCGTCGTCGTGCCCCCGGCCGTCTTTGCATAGCGCTGGCCCAGGGCATTGAGCCCGTAGGTGACCGTGCCCAGGGCTGTGGCGGCCTGGACCAGCCGGCCGCGCGTGTCATAGGTGAAGGTGTTCGTGCCGTCGGCCGTGATCGAGCCGTTGGCGTCATGCGTGAAGCTCGCGCTCGTGGTCCCCGTGATGCCCGACAGCCGGTTGCTGGTGGCGGGATAGGCGTAGTTCCAGGCCCCGGCAGTCGCGGTGTGGCTGCTGCGGTTGTCGTTGGCGTCGTAGGTGAAGCCGTAGGTATCGACAGGCGTGGTGGCACTGATGAGCCGGTCGCGGTCGTCGTAGCCGTAGGTGACCGACTGGGCATTGTTCGGGAAGTAGCTTTGCCCCGTGATGCGGCTGGCGGCATCGAATATGACGCTCTGGCTCTGTCCCGCCAGAGTGAACGCCGCAATGCGCCCGTCCAGATCGTAACTGCGGCTATAGGTCTCGCCGTTGCCGAAGGTGAAGCCTGCGACGCCGCCGAAGGGATGGTAGGTCACCCCGGACACCACGGTCTGGGCACTACCGCCTGCGGGCGTCGTCGTCATGCCGGAGATGCGCCCTGCGGCATCGAAGCTGTAGGACACGAGCCGGCCCGAAGGATAGGTGATCGTGGCAAGACGCCCGGCGCTGTCGTAGCCGTAGGACGTCACGAAGGCCACGCCGCCAATGGTGCGGGTGTCGCTCGTCAGCCGGCCGTGGATGTCGTAGACGTCCTGGATCTGGTGGATGACCTGTACCGCGGTGTTAGTTTCTGTGATGAGCGTGAGGTGGCCCTTGCCGTAGGTGCCCTGGTCGTAGGTGTAGTCGACCGTGGAGCCGTCGTGATACGCGATGTGCGTCACGCGGTTGAGCGCGTCATACGTGTAAGTCGTGACCTGGCTCCTGGCGTCCGTCGAGGTCAGCAGGTTGCCAGCCGCATCGAAGGTGTTCGCGGTGGTGCCGGTATCCGGGCTCACCTGCTGCGTGAGGTCGTCGAGCGCGTTGACCGCATACGTCGTGGCGTTGTTGCGCGGGTCGGTCACCTGGGTCAACTGGTCCAGGGCGTTCAGGGTGAGCGCGCTCACCCCGGTCAGGGGGCGGGTGACCTGCGTGAGCCGGTTCAGCGCGTCATAGGCGCTGGTGGTGACATGGCTTAAGGGGTCGGTCACCGAAGTCAGGTTGCCCTGGCTGTCGTAGGCATAGGTGGTGACCTCCGTGGACGGGCTGACGCCGCCGATGTCCTGGGTGAGCCGGTTCAGGCTGTTGAACACGCGGCTGCGCGTCTGTTTGAGCACATTGGACGGGTCCTTCACGTCCTCCTGGGTGCGGTTGCCCATGGCATCGAGCGTGTAGACGACCTGGTTGCCCAGGTTGTCCGAGACCTGGGTGAGCCGGTGCGCAGCATCAAAGGTGTATTGCAGGTAGCTGGCGTCGGGCAAGGTCACCCTGGTGAGCTGCCCGGCGTCGTCGTAGTCGTAGAGCGTGGCTTCCGTGCCCACGGTCCGGGAGGTGAGCCAGCCGCGCGGCGCCCAGGTCAGCGTGGTGACCAGCCCGTTGGGATCGGTGAGCGTCAGCGGCCGGCCGTTGGCGTCATAGGTGTTGACGGTGGTGACCTGGGAGGCCGCATTCGTGATGGTGTTGACGTTGCCGCGCTTGCCCAGGCTGGCGTCGTTGCTGGCGTAGTACGTGTAGGTCGTGGTGTCCGAAACGTCAGTCCTTGGCCCGTCGGCGGTCAGCACCTGGCCGATGGTGCTATACGTGTAGGTCCAGGTCCGGGCCGCGCTGGTCGCCGTGTCCGTCACCGTCCGGGTGAGCGCGTTGCCCTTGGTGTCGTAGGTGAACGCCGTGGTGCGGCCGGGCTCGGTGATCAGGGTCGGCAGCCGGAACGTGCTGTGCCAGGCCGTGGTGACGGTGCGCGCCACGGCCGAGCCCGAGGCTTCCGTGCGCGAGGTCTCGAGATCGAGCCGCCCCCCCGGATCGGCACGTGTATAGGTCGTGAGGTTGCCGTTCCAGTCGGTCTGCGACGCCAGGAAGCCGTTGGCATCGTAGGTCAGCCCCGCCGGGCCGCAGGCCGGGCAGTCCGGGCCGGTGATGGCGGTGGTCTTCGTCACCCGCTGCACGGTCTGATAGCCGTAGGTGCGCGAGGCGCCCTGAGGGTCGGCCACCGTGCTCGTGCCGCCGGTGTTGTAGGTGACGCTGTAGCTGTCCACGCCGCCGGCGTGCTCTTCGTGCACCGCGCGTCCGGCGCTGTCGTACTGGTAGGTCGCGTAGCGGTTGCCGTTCTCGTCCGTGATACCCGTGAGCACGTTGGGCAGGTTGGTGCTGGCGGTATTGGCCTGCTCGTTGTAGTGGTAGATGCGGTTCGCCGTCCCCGGGAAGGTCACCGAGGTGAGGTTGTTGCCCAGCGGCTGGCCTGAGAGCACCACCGAGCTCGACTCGTCGTAGGCGAAGCTGTAGCCGTTGCCCGCGGCATCGGTGGCGCTCGTGATGCGGGCGGCGCTGTCATAGGTGAAGTTCAGGCCGCGCCCGAAGTGGTCCGTCACCGTGATCAGCAGCCCGGCCCGGGGGGCGATGCTCGTGCTGGTCGAGCCCGTGCTGTAGGTCAGCGTTGTAACCTGGCTGTTGCGGGCGGTGATGGAGACGAGCTTGCCGTTGGCATCGTATTGCTCGACGGCCTCGTCCGCGGCGCGCCGGTACTGCCAGCCGGTCAGCGTCGAGCCGCTCATGAGCTTGGTGAGCGTATCCGGCACATCGGCTTCGGACACGTAGACGTTGCCCGAGGAAGGCGGGGTGAACTGGTAGAACTTGCCGTCCGGGCGCAGCGCCACCGCCACGTTGTCGGCGATCAACCATACGCCCATCCCGTAGTTGTGCGACCAGCCGTAACCGAAGGGATGCAGCGTGCTCGGCAGCAGATTCCGCGGCGCCGAGTTGTAGGTAAGCTGCAGTGTCAGCGTGGGCGTGCGAAGGATCGTCTCCTGCTGATACTTCCAGCCGGTGGCGTGGCGGATCGGGTTTGGTATCTGATCGCATTTGGGGCAGGTGGGACCGATGTTCTTCGCTGCCGGCGCGGCGGCCTTGCGCAATCTTCCGTGGCGCTATCTTGAAGGGCAGGTGGGACCGATGTTCTTCGCTGCCGGCGCGGCGGCGCTGCACATGCCGGCATACTTGGTCGTCAAACCCGCCGGACAGTTCGTGGGGCAGGTCGTCCCGTCCGAGGCGCGTCCTCCCTGGCAGGCCAGCGGCTGGGTGTCCCCGCAGCCGTAACCACCCGTTGGCGGAGGGAACCACTGCGGCAGCTGTCCGACCGGGCATGTGGTCGGAGATACGTCGAATCCGCCGGAGAAACAGCCGCTCTGGACGCCGCTCGCGAGGTGATAGCGCAAATAGGGCTCCCAGGCGCCGATGCCGCTGGGGGGTGGGGCGCTGACCGACAGGCAGGACTGCCACTCCATGCCCGGGAATGGCAGTTGATGACTTTGGTAGTCGGCCGTGCCGTCGTCGGCCCCGGCCTCGTAGCTGGGAAAGGGGCCGCTGTTGTAATGCCACGGAGCCAGAGTTTGATAGACCAGATAGCCGGTCTCCGCGCGCGCAGAACTCATGCCTCCTGCCAGCGTGCCGATCAGAACGAAAAGAATCCGGAACGACTGCGCCGCAAGCCTGCTGTTCATTTCCCCTCCTGTGCGTGTGATGCGCGACAACGGGAATCTGAAGCGGCCACCAATCCGAACCTGTTTTGCGAAAACCGGTATCGGGGAATTCCCGATGCCCGATCGGGAAAAAATCCCGGGTCAGTCCTTACTTCTGAAATACAAATGAATCAATTCATGGGAAATCGTCATTGAATTTAGGTACGTATGGTTATTGATTTTCCGTTTACGTAAACTGCGCCAACCATGCCGGAAGCGACTTACTCCATCACCGACCTCGCCCGCGAGTTCGGCCTGACCACGCGCGCGATCCGGTTCTACGAGGACCACGGGCTGCTCGCGCCGAAACGGGCCGGCCGCATGCGCGTCTACGGCCCCCGCGATCGGGTGCGGCTCAAGCTCACGGTGCGCGGAAAACGGCTGGGCCTGTCCCTGACCGAGATCCGCGAGCTGATCGACATGTACGACACGACCGGGGACGACCATGATCAGCTCGGGCGCTTCCTGGAGGTGCTGCACAAGCGCCGGGCGATCCTCGAGCAGCAGCGTGAGGACATCGAGGAAGTGCTGGGTGAAATCGCTGCGTTCGAGCAGCAGTGCCGCCAGTTGCTCGAAGGCAGGGGCCGGGCGCCCGCGATACCGCGCCGCAAGCCGGCAGATAGCACAAGAGATTGAAATATTGATTTGTTGCGCAACAATCGCATTCAGAATTGACGTTAACGTAAACGTAAATTAGAGTCGCAATCCGGGAGGAGCGGATGGTTCGTTTCGAGGTTGGGGGTCCCGGCTACGCAGGCGGGTGCAGGAGAGCTTCGATCGTCAGGGCCACAGGGCCCATACCGGCACGCGGCTGGCGCGTCGCGCCGGGGAAATGCGAAACCGAGCTGGCTTGCCGCCGTGAAGTCACGCAGCAGCACGGCTACTCCCCTGGGGTACCATCCCGGACTCCGCCGACGGTTACGCGGCCTGCACCCTGATGCCTGTTGACCCGAGCGTGCCGACGGTGGAATACAAAGGACCAGTGACATGAACCGACCCGAACCCGTCGCCATGGCCGCCTATCCCTCGCTGGGGTTCGACCTCGGCGCGGACGTCGACATGCTGCGCGATACCGTGCGCAACTTCGCCGCCCGCGAGATCGCGCCGCGCGCCGCGGACGTCGACCGCGACAACCAGTTCCCGATGGAGCTGTGGCGCAGGCTCGGCGACCTCGGCCTGCTCGGCATCACCGTCGAAGAGGAATACGGCGGCACGCACATGGGCTATCTGGCCCACGTCGTGGCCATGGAGGAAATCTCGCGCGCGTCCGCTTCCGTGGGCCTGTCCTACGGCGCGCACTCCAACCTGTGCGTGAACCAGATCCGGCGCAATGGCACGCCGGCGCAGAGAAAAAAATACCTGCCGAAGCTGATTTCCGGCGAGCACGTCGGGGCGCTGGCGATGAGCGAACCCAATGCGGGCTCGGACGTCGTGAGCCTGAAGCTGCGTGCCGAGCGCAGGGGCGACCGTTACGTCCTCAACGGCAACAAGATGTGGATCACCAACGGCCCCGACGCCGATACCCTCGTGGTCTACGCCAGGACCGAGGCGAGCGCCGGGCCGAAAGGCATCACCGCCTTCCTGGTCGAGAAGGGCTTCAAGGGTTTCTCGACCGCGCAGAAGCTCGACAAGCTGGGGATGCGCGGCTCCAACACCTGCGAGCTGGTGTTCCGAGATTGCGAAGTGCCGGCGGAGAACGTGCTGGGCGAGGTGAACCGCGGCGTGCAGGTGCTGATGAGCGGGCTCGACTACGAGCGCGCCGTGCTCGCGGGCGGGCCGCTGGGCATCATGCAGGCCTGCATGGACGTGGTCATCCCCTACGTGCACGAGCGTGAGCAGTTCGGCCAGCCGATCGGCGAGTTCCAGCTCATGCAGGGCAAGATCGCCGACATGTACACGACCATGAACGCCTGCAAGGCTTACGTGTACGCCGTGGCAAAGGCCTGCGACCGCGGCGAGACCACGCGCAAGGACGCGGCCGGCGCGATCCTCTACGCGGCGGAAAAAGCGACCTGGATGGCGGGCGAGGCGATCCAGGCGCTCGGCGGCAACGGCTACGTCAACGAGTACGCCACCGGCCGGCTGTGGCGCGACGCCAAGCTGTACGAGATAGGAGCCGGGACCTCGGAAATCCGCCGCATGCTGATCGGCCGCGAGCTGTTCCAGGAGACGCGCTAGCCCGGCGCGCGTCGCCGGCATTGCACCGAGGAGACCGAACCATGAACGAGGATCCGATCGTCATCGCTTCCGCGGCCCGCACGCCGATGGGCGCCTTCCAGGGCGAGTTGAAGGACTTCACGGCCGCGCAGCTCGGCGCCGCGGCCATCCGCGCGGCGCTCGAGCGCGCAAACCTGAAACCGGAACTGGTGCAGGAAGTCGTCATGGGCTGCGTGCTGCCCGCGGGCCAGGGGCAGGCGCCTGCGCGCCAGGCATCGCTCGGCGCTGGCCTGCCGCTGGCGGCCGGCTGCACCACCGTCAACAAGATGTGCGGCTCGGGCATGAAGGCCGCGATGCTCGCCAACGACCTGCTGCGGGCGGGCACGAACGACGTCATGGTGGCGGGCGGCATGGAGAGCATGACCAATGCGCCCTACCTGCTGCCGAAAGCCCGTGCGGGCTATCGCATGGGCCACCACCAGGTCATGGACCACATGTTCCTGGACGGGCTCGAGGACGCTTACGACAAGGGCCGCCTGATGGGCTCGTTCGCCGAGGACTGCGCGGGGAAATATGCCTTCTCGCGCGAGGAGCAGGACAGGTTCGCGATCGCCTCGCTGCAGCGCGCGCAGAAGGCCAACCGGGACGGCTCGTTCGCCTGGGAAACCGTGCCGATCGCGATCAAGGCCGGCAAGGACGAGCGCTTCGTCGAGCACGACGAGCAGCCGTTCAAGGCGAATTTCGACAAGATCCCGATGCTCAAGCCGGCTTTCCGCAAGGACGGCACCGTCACGGCAGCCAACTCGAGCTCGATTTCCGACGGTGCCGCGGCATTGGTCATGATGCGCCGCTCCACCGCGGACAGGCTGGGCGTGAAGCCGCTGGCGACGATCGTCGGGCACTCCACGCACGCGCAGGAGCCGGGCCTGTTCACCACCGCGCCGGTCGGCGCGATCCGCAAGCTGTTCGACAGGACCGGCTGGGACGCGGGCAAGGTCGACCTGTACGAAATCAACGAGGCTTTCGCGGTGGTGACCATGGCGGCCATGAAGGAGCACAAGCTGCCGCACGAGAAGGTCAACGTGCACGGCGGCGCCTGCGCGCTCGGGCACCCGATCGGCGCTTCCGGCGCACGCATCCTGGTCACGCTCATCGGCGCGCTGCGCAAGCACGGACTCAAGCGCGGCGTCGCCTCGCTTTGCATCGGCGGCGGCGAAGCCACCGCCATGGCTGTCGAACTGGTCTAAAGCATTTCACCGCAGAGGCACAGAGGACACGGAGAAAAAACGAAGAACGAGAATAAATGATTTTGTGGTGTACGAGCATTCCGACACACGTCGCGCCACCGTGGTCTGTCGCCATTGCGTACTTATTCTTGTTTTGCTTTTTCTCTGTGCTCTCTGTGCCTCTGTGGTGAATATTGAATCATTCGGGAGAGGGAACGATGGCGAACAAGAAAATCGGGTTCATCGGCGTGGGCATGATGGGTCACGGCATGGCGAAGAACCTGCAGGAGAAGGGTTTCCAGACGGTCATCCTCGGCCACAGGAATCGCGCGCCGGTGGAGGACCTGGTCAAGCGCGGCGCGCGCGAAGGCAGGGACGTCGCGGACGTGGTGAAGTCCGGCGACGTCGTGATCCTGTGCGTGACCGGCACGCCGCAGGTCGAGGACCTCGTCTACCGCAAGGGCGGCATCCTCGAGAGCATCGCACCCGGCCAGGTCGTGGTGGACACCTCTACCAGCCAGCCGGGCTCGACGCTGAAGATCGCGGCAGACCTGAAGGCGAAAGGCGCACGCTTCGTCGACGCGCCGCTGGCGCGCACGCCGGTCGAGGCCGAGCAGGGCCGGCTGAATACCATGGTCGGCGCGGACGAGGCGACCTTCCGCGAGGTGGAGCCGGTGCTGAAAGCCTTCTGCGAGAATATTTTCCACATCGGCGACGTCGGCGCCGGCCACAAGATCAAGCTCATCAACAACTGCGCCGCGATCGGCCAGATGGCGCTCATCGCCGAATCGCTCACGGCGTGCGCGAAGCTCGGCGTCGATCCGAAGAAATATTTCGCGCTGGTCTCCAGCGGCGCGGCGAGTTCGGGCATCTTCCAGATGCTGGCCGGCAAGGCCGTGGAAGGCGACTTCGGCGGCATGAAGTTCGGCCTGGCCAACGCGCTCAAGGACGTGCGCTATTACAACCAGATGGCCATGGAGTTCGGCGTGTCCGGCGCCATGGCGGCCGCCACGCTGCAGACGCTCACGCAGGCCGTGAACATGGGCTTCGGTGGCCCGGAGCACCTGGTCGCCTCGCTGGTCCCCGCGGTCGCGAAAATCAATAACACTCCCTTCCCGCCCAAGTAAGGTCCGCCGTCATGCCCGATCCGATCCGGTTCTACTATGACTTTGCCTCGCCGTACGGCTACATGGCGGCGACCAGGATTTCCGCGCTGGCGGCGAAGCACGGCCGCGCGGTCGAGTGGAAGCCCATCCTGCTGGGTGCCGTGTTCAAGGTCACCGGCGGCGTGCCCCTGCCGATGGCACCGCTGAAGGGAGACTACGCCCGCCGCGACATGGAGCGCTCCGCGCGGCTCGCGAAGATCCCGTTCAAGGTGCCCAGCAAGTTTCCGATCGCCGCACAGTCGCCGTCGCGCGTGATCTATTCGCTGGAGTCCGAGGGCCCGGTCCGCCAGGAGCAGGTCACGCTGGCGCTGTACCGCGCCTACATGGTCGACGACCGCGACATTTCCAGCCCGGAAATCAGCGCCGACGTTGCCGCGACGGTGGGCATGGACCGGCAGAAGGTGCTGGACCTCATCGCAGATCCCGCCATGAAGGAAAAGCTGAGGGCGGAGACGGATGCGGCGATCCAGCGCGGCGTGTTCGGTTCTCCCTATGTCGTCGTCGACGGCGAGCCGTTCTGGGGCTTCGACCGGCTGGAGCAAATCGACCGCTGGCTGCAGACCGGGGGCTGGTGATGCCGGAATACCAGCTCTACGGCTTTGCGCAGTCGGGCAATTCCTACAAGCCGGCGCTGTATCTGGCGCTCGCCGGCGCCGACTGGGTGCCGCGCTTCGTCGACTTCTTCAACGGCGAGACGCGTACGCCGGCCTACCGGCAGCAGGTCAACGCGATGGGCGAGGTTCCGGTGCTCGAGCACCAGGGCGCGCGCCTGTCCCAGTCCGGCGTCATCCTCGACTACCTCGTCGGGCAGTTCGGCAAGTACGGCTGGAAGGACGATGCGGAGCGCCGCGAGATCCTGCGCTGGCTGCTGTGGGACAACCACAAGCTCACCAGCTACACCGCCACCTACCGTTTCCTGCGGATGTTTGCGCCGAACCCGAACAGGGACGTCATGGAGGAGTTCCGCAAGCGTGCGGAAGCCTGCTGGAAAATTCTCGACGGGCATCTTGCGGACAAGGATTATGTCGCGGGCGGGCGCATGAGCATCGCCGACGTCTCGCTGTGCGGCTACCTGTTCTTCGACGACGAGATCGGCATCGACTGGAAACAGTACCCGGGCATCGAAGCATGGCTCGAGCGGCTGCGCGCCGCGCCGCGCTGGAAGCATCCCTACGAGCTGCTGCCCGGCCACCCGCTGCCGAAGCGCGCCTGAAATCCCGACGATGGCCGCCCTGCAGAGCAAGCTCGATCCGCGCGCGCCGGAATTCCAGGCCAACCGCGATGCCATGGCTGCGCTCGTCGCCGACCTGCGCGAGAAGGTGCGCGCCGCCAGCCAGGGCGGCGGCGAGGCGGCGCGCGAGAAGCACGTCGGCCGCGGCAAGCTGCTCGCGCGCGACCGCATCCACCGGTTGCTCGACCCCGGTGCGCCCTTCCTCGAGCTGTCGCAGCTCGCGGCCTGGAGCATGTACGACAACCAGGTGCCGGCGGCGGGCATCGTCACCGGCGTCGGGCGCATCTCGGGGCGCGAATGCGTCATCGTCGCCAACGACGCCACCGTCAAGGGCGGGACGTATTTCCCGATGACGGTGAAGAAGCACCTGCGCGCGCAGGAGATCGCGCAGCAGAACCACCTGCCCTGCGTCTACCTGGTGGATTCCGGCGGCGCCAACCTGCCGACCTGGGACGAGGTCTTCCCCGACCGCGACCACTTCGGGCGCATCTTCTACAACCAGGCGAACATGTCGGCCCTGAACATCCCGCAGATCGCGTGCGTGATGGGCTCCTGCACGGCTGGCGGCGCCTACGTGCCCGCGATGGCCGACGAGTCCGTCATCGTGCGCAACCAGGGCACGATCTTCCTCGCCGGGCCGCCGCTGGTGAAGGCAGCCACCGGCGAGGTCGTCAGCGCGGAGGAGCTCGGCGGCGCCGACGTGCACGCACGCGTGTCCGGCGTGGCCGACCACTATGCCAACGACGACGCGCACGCGCTCGACATCGTGCGCCGCCTCGTCGCCAACCTGAACCGCCGCAAGGACGTAAGCCTCGACCTGCGCGAGCCGCGCGAGCCGCTGTACGACGCGGCGCAGATGCACGGCGTGGTGCCGCGGGACACGCGCAAGCCTTTCGATGCGCGCGAGGTCATCGCCAGGATCGTCGACGCCAGCGAGCTCGACGAGTTCAAGCCGCTGTACGGCACGACGCTCGTCTGCGGCTTCGCGCACGTGTTCGGCTATCCGGTCGGCGTGATCGCCAACAACGGCATCCTGTATTCCGAGTCGTCGCTGAAGGGCGCGCACTTCATCGAGCTGTGCGCGCAGCGCGGCATCCCGCTGGTGTTCCTGCAGAACATCACCGGCTTCATGGTCGGCAAGAAATACGAGGCGGGCGGCATCGCCCGGGACGGCGCCAAGCTCGTCACCGCAGTGTCCTGCGCGCGCGTGCCCAAGCTCACGGTCATCATCGGCGGCAGCTTCGGCGCCGGCAACTACGGCATGTGCGGGCGCGCGTATTCGCCGCGTTTCCTGTGGATGTGGCCGAACGCGCGCATCTCGGTCATGGGCGGCGAGCAGGCCGCGAGCGTGCTGGCGCAGGTCAAGCGCGACGGCTTCGAGAAGGCCGGCAAGACCTGGAGCCGCGAGGAGGAAGAGGCGTTCAAGGCCCCGATCCGCGCGCAATACGAAACCCAGGGTCATCCCTACTACGCCAGTGCGCGGCTGTGGGACGACGGCGTGATCGATCCCGCCGACACACGCTTGGTCCTGGGCCTGGGCCTGTCAGCGGCCCTCAACGCGCCGATCGAGAAGACGCGCTTCGGCGTGTTTCGCATGTAGGGATGAGGAAGCATGGAATCGGCCTATTTCACGCAAGAGCACCACGCCCTGCGCGAGCAGGTGAGCCGCTTCGTCGAGAAGGAAGTCGAGCCGCACGGCGAAGCCTGGGAGAAGCTGGGCCACGTGCCGCGCGAGGTCCTGCGCAAGATGGGCGAGCTCGGCTTCTTCGGCATCACCTATCCGTCGGAGTACGGCGGCTCGGAGTCCGACGCACTGATGTCGCTGGCCTACGCGGAAGCGCTGTCGCGCAGCACCTTCGGCGGCTTCATCGTCACCGCGCTGGTGCATTCCGACATGGCTTCCCCCCATCTCGCGCATGCGGGGTCGAAGGCGCAGCTGGAGAAATACCTGCCTGCCGTCATCCGCGGCGAGAAGATCACCGCGGTCGCCGTCACCGAGCCCGATGCCGGCTCCGACGTGGCGTCGATCCGCACGCGCGCGCGGCGCGAGGGATCGGACTGGGTGCTGAACGGCGCCAAGATGTTCATCACCAACGGCGTGCTCGCCGATCTCTATTTCGTGGCGGCCAAGACCGATCCCGAGGCCAAGGGCTCGCGCGGCATCTCCATGTTCATCGTCGAGAAGGGCACGCCGGGATTTCGCGTCGGGCGCGCGCTCGACAAGATGGGCTGGCGCTGCTCGGACACCGCGGAGCTCGCGTTCGAGGATTGCCGCATTCCGGGGGAGAACCTGCTCGGGCAGGAGAACGCCGGCTTCTACGCGGTCATGAAGAATTTTCAGCGCGAGCGCATCGCCGCCGCGGCCATGGCGGTGGGCAACGCGCTCACCTCGCTGCGCCTGACCATCGAATACGTGAAGACGCGCAAGGCCTTCGGCACCACGCTGTTCGACAAGCAGGTGATCCGCCAGCGGCTGGCCATGCTGGAGGCGCGCACGCATGCCGCGCGCCAGTTCATGTACCACTGCGCGTGGCTGGCCGCGCAGGGCCGCGACTGCGTGCGCGAGGTCTCGATGCTGAAGGCGCTCACCGGCGAGCTCGCCAACGAGGTGGTCTACACCTGCCAGCAATTCCACGGCGGCATGGGCTACATGCGCGAGTCGGCCATCGAGCGCCAGGCACGCGACGCGCGCGTGCTGACCATCGGCGGCGGCACCACCGAGATCATGCTCGAGGAAGTCGCCAAGCGCTTTGCGCCGGACTAGCGAACGGAGCCCTCTTGGACCAGACGACATTCCAGACCGAAGTCGCGGGCGGCATCGCCACCCTGCGCATGAACCGTCCCGACGTGCACAACGCCTTCGACGACGCGCTGATCGCGGGGCTGACCGGCGAATTGCGCCGGCTCGACGCCCTGCCCGGAGTTCGCGCGGTCGTGCTCGCGGCCAACGGCAAGAGCTTTTCGGCGGGCGCGGACCTGAACTGGATGCGACGCATGGCGAAGTATTCGCGCGAGGAGAACCTGCGCGACGCGGCGGCGCTGGCGGCGCTCATGCGCGCGCTCGACGGCATGGGCAAGCCGACCATCGCGCGCGTGCAGGGCGCGGCCTACGGCGGGGGCGTCGGGCTCGTCGCCTGCTGCGACATCGCCATCGCCAGCACGGAGGCCGCGTTTTCGCTGTCGGAGGTGCGGCTCGGGCTGATCCCGTCGGTCATCAGCCCCTACGTGATCGCGGCGATGGGCGAACGCCAGGCGCGGCGCTATTTCCTCACCGCGGAGCGGTTCGACGCAGCCGAGGCGCGCCGTATCGGCCTCGTGCACGAGGTCGTCGAGCCGTCTGCCCTGGACGACGCCGTCGCGACCATGGCCGGCCATTTGCTGAAGGGCGGCCCGCGCGCGATCGCGGCGGCCAAGAAGCTGGTCGCGGACGTCGGCCGCCGGCCGATGGACGATGCGCTGGCTGCGGAGACGGCGCGGCGTATCGCCGCGATCCGCGTCGAGCCCGAAGGCCAGGAAGGCCTGGCGGCCTTCCTCGACAAGCGCAAGCCGGGCTGGAGCCAGGCATGACGATCGCGGCGGAGCCGCGGGCGGCGACCGATGCCCAGCGCGCCAAGCTGATGGCGATGTTCTGTGCGCTCGGACTCTCGATGTTCGTGCTCGACGTCGGCGCGGGGCTCTGGCTCTGGCACTACCTGCGCGAGGTTACCGTGAGCGTGCCGGACTTCGACGTCCTGCTGTCGCAGTTGCGCGCGGCGGACCCGAAGTCCGTCGTCGATCTCGGCATGGGCATGCGCGAGAGCTGGGCCGCCTGCGAGGAAGCCCGCGCCGGCGTGCTCGGCACCATCCTGCACGCCGCCCTGGCAGCGAGCTTCGTCGGGCTGGCGCTGTTCGGCCTGTGCCTGGTCCTGTCGCTGCTGCTCTACCGCAGCCTGTCGGGGCGGCCGGACGGCCGCGTGGCGCCGCTGCTTCCGGACGATGTGGACGGGACGTGGCGGCAATAATTCATGACGAGCGACGGCCTGCGATGTTCGACAAGATCCTCATAGCCAACCGCGGCGAGATCGCCTGTCGCGTCGCGCGCACGGCGAAGCGCATGGGCATCCGCACGGTCGCGGTCTACTCCGAGGCCGACCGGCGGGCCCTGCATGTCGAGCTGTGCGACGAGGCGGTGCTGATCGGCCCGGCGCATCCGCGGGAGTCCTACCTGCGCGGCGAGCGCATCCTCGGGGCAGCGAAGCAGACCGGCGCGCAGGCCGTCCATCCCGGCTATGGCTTCCTCTCCGAGAACGCCGGCTTCGCGCGCGCGTGCGTGGATGCCGGCGTCACATTCATCGGCCCGCCGCCGGCCGCCATCGAGGCCATGGGCTCGAAATCGGCGGCCAAGGCGCTCATGGGAAAAGCCGGCGTTCCGCTGGTGCCGGGCTATCACGGCAACGACCAGGATCCCGCGCTGCTGCGCAGGGAGGCCGACCGCATCGGCTACCCGGTGCTGATCAAGGCCTCCGCCGGCGGCGGCGGCAAGGGTATGCGCATCGTTGCGCAGGCAGGGCAATTCGCGGAGGCGCTCGCATCGGCAAGGCGCGAAGCCGCCTCCTCCTTCGGCGACGACCGCGTGCTGCTCGAGAAATACCTGCAGCGGCCGCGGCACATCGAGGTGCAGGTGTTCGCGGACAGCCACGGTGAATGCGTGCACCTGTTCGAGCGTGACTGCTCGGTGCAGCGCCGCCACCAGAAGGTCCTCGAGGAGGCGCCGGCGCCGGGCATGGACGAACGGCGCCGCCGCGAGATGGGCGCGGCCGCCGTGGCGGCGGCCAGGGCGGTGGGCTACGTCGGCGCGGGTACGGTGGAGTTCATCGCCGGCCGGGACGGCCGGTTCTACTTCATGGAAATGAACACGCGACTGCAGGTCGAGCACCCGGTCACGGAGATGGTCACCGGCCTCGACCTCGTCGAGTGGCAGTTGCGGGTCGCGGCCGGCGAGCGCCTGCCCGCGCGGCAGGACCAGGTGTCGATCCGCGGCCACGCCATCGAGGCGCGCATCTATGCCGAAGACCCGGCGCGCGAATTTTTTCCGGCCGCTGGCCGCATCCGGCACCTGCGTCCGCCGCAGGCGGGTGCGCACGTGCGCGTGGACAGCGGCGTGTGCGCCGGAGACGAGGTCGGCGTGCATTACGATCCGATGATCGCGAAGCTGATCGCCTGGGATTGCGACCGCGACTCGGCCCTGCGCCAGTTGCGCGCGGCGCTCGATGCATACCAGATCGCGGGCGTGACCACCAACCTCGCCTTCCTGCGCGCCGTCACCGGCCACCCGGACTTCGCCGATGCCGGCAAGGATCCGGCGTCGCTGGATACCGGCTTGATCGAACGCAATCGCGATGCGCTGCTCGCGCCCGCGCGGCCTGCGCCGGACGCGGTCCTGGCGGTCGCGGCGCTGGCCGAGTGCGCCCGCATGACGCGCGAAGCGGCCGAGGACGCGGCGTGGTCAGGCGACCCGAACTCGCCCTGGCATGCCCGCGGCGGCTGGCGGCTCAACGAGGATGCGCGGCTGGATTTCGTGCTGCTGGATGCCGGCACGCGGCGCGCGCTGGCGGTGCATCCTCGCGGCGAGGACCATGCGCTGGAGTTTTCCGACGGCACGTCCCTGCGCGCGCGCGCGACGCCCGGCGCCGACGGCTCCCTCGACGTCGACATCGACGGCGTGCGCCGCAAGGCGACGGTCGTGCGTGACGCGGCCGGCCTCGTCGTCTTCATGGACGGCGGCGGCCATCGCCTGGAGTTCGAGCAGGCGGGTGCGCGCGACGAGGAGGATCCCTCGGGGCGGCTGGTTTCTCCGTTGCCGGGCAGCGTCATCGACGTGCTGGTCGCCAGCGGCGACAGGGTGAAAAAGGGGCAGGCCATGATGATCATCGAAGCCATGAAGATGGAGCACACGATCAATGCGCCGCGGGCGGGTACCATCGGGCGGATATACTTCGCGAAGGGCGAGCAGGTCGCGGAGGGCGCGCAACTGCTGGAGCTCGAGGCGGAAGGAACGGTGAAGCCATGAAATATCCCGCGAAGGTCAAGATCGTCGACGTCGGTCCGCGCGACGGGCTGCAGAACGAGAAGGTCTCGGTGCCCGTGGAGGTCAAGGTCGAGCTCGTCGACCGGCTGACGGACGCCGGCCTGCAGTCGGTCGAAGCCGGCAGCTTCGTTTCGCCGAAGTGGGTGCCGCAAATGGCGGACTCCGGCGAGGTCATGGCACGCATCCGCCGCAAGCCCGGCGTGGCCTACCCGGTGCTGGTGCCGAACCTGAAGGGCCTCGAGGCGGCGGTCGCCGCGGGCGCGAAGGAGATCGCGGGCTTTGCCGCCGCGACGGAGGCCTTCTCGAAGCGCAACACCAATTGCACCATCGCGGAGTCCATGGTCCGCCAGGCCGAGGTCTGCAAGGCCGCCCTCGATGCCGGCCTGCGCGTGCGCGGCTACATTTCCGTGGTGCTCGGCTGCCCCTACGAGGGCGCCGTGAAGCCCGAAGTCGTTGCGGACATCGCGCGCCAGCTGCGCGACATGGGGTGCTACGAGGTCTCGCTCGGCGACACCATCGGCACGGGCACGCCGGCCGCCGCGCAGCGCCTGATCGAGGCGACGGCGAGATACGTGCCGGTGACCATGCTGGCCGGGCACTTCCACGACACCTACGGGCAGGCGCTCGCGAACATCCTCGCGGTCATGGAGCAGGGCGTGGCCGTGTTCGACAGCTCCGTCGCCGGTCTCGGCGGCTGTCCGTACGCGAAAGGCGCGACCGGCAACGTCGCCACGGAGGACGTGCTGTACATGCTGAACGGCCTGGGCATCGCCACCGGCGTCGACATGGACAGGCTGCTCGACGCCGCGGAGTTCATCTGCCATCACCTCGGCCGCCCGACGTTCTCGCGCGCCGGTCGCGCGCTCGCGGTCAGGCGCGCGAAAGTGGCGGCGTGAGCGCGCGGGCGGACAAGGCATGAACGAACCCGCGCCCAGGGACGTTCCTTCGCCCTGCGTCAACGTCTGCCAGATGAATCCCTTCAACGGGCTTTGCCGCGGCTGCTACCGCACCATCGACGAGATCGCGGGCTGGCTCGACTATTCACCCACCGAGAAACTCGCGGTGCTCGCCCGCCTCGACGAGCGCCGCCGCAAAGGAACGCAACGTTGAACACGGCATTGAGCGCCCCGGCCCCTCGCGAGGCCATGCACCGCCGCCGGGTCGAGTGCACCGGCTATCGCCGCGACGACGGCCTGTGGGACATCGAGGGCCACCTCGTCGACACCAAGAGCTACGACCTCAGGGATCTCGACCGCGGCCTCACGCCCGCCGGAGAGCCGCTGCACGAGATGTGGCTGCGCCTGACCGTGGACGACGACCTGAACGTCGTCGGCGTCGAGGCGCGCACGGTCTGGGGGCCTTACGACATGTGCGGGGACATCGCGCCGAACTTCCAGGTCCTCAAGGGCCTCGCCATCAAGGCGGGCTGGACGCAGAAGACGCGCGAACTGCTGGGCGGCACGCGCGGCTGCACGCACCTGCTGGAGCTGCTCGGTCCGATCGCCACGACGGCATTCCAGACCGTGCATCCGCTGCGCTCGCGCCGCGAGCGCGAGCAGGGGGTGCGCCGCAAGCCGGGCCTGCTGGATTCCTGCCACGCGTGGGCATCCGACGGCCCGGTGGTGGCCAGGCGGTTCCCGGAGTACTACACCGGCCCGGAGAAGGCGGCACAGGAATGAGCGCGGCGCGCGCCAAGCCGCTCGCCGGCATCCGCGTGCTGGACCTGACCCGGCTGCTGCCCGGGCCGGTGTGCACGCTGCACCTCGCCGACCTCGGCGCGGACGTCGTCAAGATCGAGGACACCGGCGCGGGCGATTACGCGCGCACGCTGGGCGTGCCGCCCGGCAGGACCGCCCCGGTGTTCGCGGCCATCAACCGCAACAAGCGCGCGATGCGCCTCGACCTGAAGAAACGCGAAGGCGTCGAGGTCTTCATGCGGCTCGCGCGCGACGCGCATGCAGTGGTCGAAGGCTTCCGTCCGGGCGTGGTGGACCGCCTCGGCATCGGCTACGCGGCCTGCGCGGCCGTGAACCCGCGCATCGTCTATTGCGCGATCTCCGGCTACGGCCAGGACGGGCCCTACCGCGACCTCGCGGGCCACGACGTCAACTACTGCGGGTACGCCGGGCTGGTCGACCAGACCGGCATCGAGGGCGGCGATCCCGCGATCCCGAACCTGCAGGTCGCCGACATCCTCGGCGGCGCGGTCGTGCCAGCCATGGGCATCCTGGCGGCGCTGCTCGACGCGCAGCGCAGCGGCAGGGGCCGCTACGTGGACGTCGCCATGACCGAAGGCGTGCTCGCGCACAACCTGCAGGCGCTGGCGGCGGTCGCGACGACGGGCAAGGCCCCGCCGCGCGGCGCGGACTTCCTTTCCGGGCGCGAGCCCTGCTACGCGGTGTACCGCACCTCGGACGCGCGGCACATGGCGGTCGGCGCGCTCGAATGGAAATTCTGGGAAAGGGTGTGCGACGTGCTCGAACGCCCGGACCTGAAGGACTGCCATTGGGAAAAACGCACCCGGGACGCGGCCTGGGGCAAGCAGCAGACCGCGGCGATCTTCGCATCGCAGACGCAGGCCTACTGGATCGGCAAGTTCGCCTCCGAGGATTGCTGCGTGAGTCCCGTGCTCACGCTGCAGGAGAGCTTCGACGACCCGCAGATCGTCGCGCGCGGCATGGTGTCGCGCGAGGGCGGCACGCTGCAGTTCGCCCCGCCGCTGAAGATGAGCGAATACGAGTTCACGGTGGAGCGGCCGTATCCCGAGGCCGGCCAGCACACCGACGAGATCCTGCGCGAAGCCGGGTATTCGGGCACCGACATATCCCGCCTGCGTGCGGCAGGCATGGTGTAAGCCGCAGCGCGTGAAATTTTCCCTGCCGCCGGCCGGGGCGGCGGCCCGCGCGCAGGAATCCGGTTTATTCACGCGGCAATCAACGCATTCCGGCGTGCAGCTGCCGTGTTGCTTCAACTTCCCCCTGCGGCCTTTGCTGCACCGCCGATTGACCTCGTTCACCAGCGGACTATAACCGCAGCGGGAAGCTGCCGTGCGTGTGGCTTGCCGGCGGCTGTCCGCTTTTCATCGACATTTCCGTCACCCGCAAGGGAGGAGAGAAATATGAACGATGATTTCGAAGTGACCCGCAGGCGGTTTCTGAAGCTCGGCGGCGACGCGGTCTTCCTGTCGCTCGTGCTCGGCACCGGCCTGGCGCCGCTCGCCAGGCCGGCTTTCGCCGGGGAACTCAAGGTGCTGTCCGACGACGAGGCGAAAACGCTGCTGGCCGTCTCCCGCACCCTGTTCCCGCACGACGGCATCGAAGACGGCTACTACATGAACGTGGTCGCGGCGATCGACGCCAAGTGCGCAGGCGACGCAAAGACGCGCGATTTGGTGCGCCAGGGCGTGCACAAGCTCAACTCGGGACTCGGCAAGCCGTTCGCCGACGCCTCCGAGGCGGCGCGCACGAACCTGCTGAAGACCATGGAGAAGTCGGATTTCTTCGCGCTCGCCTACGGCGAGACCCTCAGCAACCTGTATGGCAACCCGGCGATCTGGAAGATGTTCGGCTACGAGGGATCCTCCGTCGAATACGGCGGCTATCTCGAGCGTGGCTTCGACGACATCAGCTGGCTGCCCAAATCCTGAGGGGGAAGCGATCATGGCAACGTTCGACAAGGGCGACGAATCGGTCGTCGTCATCATCGGCTCGGGCGCGGGCGGCGGCACGCTCGGCAACGAGCTCGCACAGAAGGGCATCAAGGTCGTCTGTCTGGAGGCGGGTTCGCGGCTGACCCTGGGCGACATCAAGAACGACGTCGGCGAGATGTTCATGAAGCTGTCGTGGCTCGATCCGCGCGAAGGCGCCGGGCAGCTGCCGGCCGGCCTGCCGGCGTGGATCTGCAAGACCGTCGGCGGCACCACGGTGCACTGGGCAGGGGCGTCGCTGCGCTTCCAGCCGCACGAGTTCAAGGCGCGCACGACCTACGGCGGCATCGCCGGCGCCAACCTGCTCGACTGGCCGCTGGACTACGAGGACCTCGCGCCGTACTACGAGCGTGCGGAGGACAAGATGGGCACGACGGGCACGGGCGACCGTCCGCGCCTGCCGGGCAACAACAACTTCAAGGTGCTGGAGTACGGAGCCCGCAAGCTCGGCTACTCCGAGGTCCACACCGGCAACATGTCGGTCAACTCGCGCGACTACGACGGCCGCCCGCAGTGCCGCCAGATCGGCTTCTGCATGAGCGGCTGCGCCATCGGCGCCAAATGGTCGACCCTGTACACCGAGGTGCCGAAGGCGGAGGCGACCGGCAACTATGAAATCCGGCCGCAGTCCATGGTCGTGAAGATCAACCACGACGCCGGCGGCAAGGTCACGGGCGTGGTCTACGTGGACAAGGACGGCGGCATGCAGGAGCAGAAGGCCCGCATCGTCTGCGTCGCGGGCAACTCGATCGAGACGCCGCGGCTGCTGCTGAACTCGGCCTCGTCCATGTTCGGCGCAGGGCTGGCCAACTCCTCCGGACAGGTCGGGCGCAACTACATGGCGCACATGACCGGCGCGGTGTACGCCATGATGCCGGGCGAGGTCAACATGCACCGCGGCACGCAGATGGCGGGCATCGTCAAGGACGAGTCGGTGCACAAGCCCAGCCGCGGCTTTGCGGGCGGCTACGAGCTCGAGACCATTCCGGCTTTCGGCTTTCCGGGATTCCCCAGCTACGTCAAGCCGGGAGGCTGGGGCCGGGAGTACGCGCACGACATCGAGAACTACCGCAACGGCGCCGGCCTGTGGATCGTGGGGGAGGACCTGCCGCAGGAAAGCAACCGCGTCACGCTGAGCACCAGGGTCAAGGACGCCAACGGCATGCCGGTCGCCCATGTCCACTACAAGGACCATCCGAACGATACGGCCATGCGCAACCATGCCTGGAAGCAGTCGACCGCGCTGTACGAGGCCGCCGGTGCCACGAAGGTCTACACCCGCATGCCTTTTCCGTCCACGCACAACATGGGCACCTGTAGGCAGAGCGAACGCGCGCGCGACGGCGTGTGCACGAGCTTCGGCCAGACCCACGACGTGAAGAACCTGTTCATCTCGGACGGCAGCCAGTTCACCACGAGCGCGGCGGAGAACCCGACGCTGACGATCGTCGCGCTGGCGATCCGGCAGGCGGAGTACATCGCCGCACAGATGAGCCAGGGCAACATCTGAGCGCGATGCGCAGGACCGGCGGGGCGCGCCGCGCCGCCCCGTTTTTTTCAGTCTTCGGCGTCCGGCTCCAGCCAGTAGTTCACGGTGTCCGGATGCGAGGCCATCCAGTTGCGCGCGGCGTATTGCGGCGTGAGCTGCTTCACGTTGACGAGGTAGTCCATCTCCGTGACGGCCTTGTTGGACAGCGACATGCGCTGCAGAACCTTCCAGGTGCGCTTGTCGAGCTTGTCGTAGAACGGCTTGCTCAGCACGAGGTAGGCCTTGTCCGCGCCGCCGAATAGTTGCTTCGGTTCCTCGAGGATGCGCATTTTGGCGACGCGGTTGAGGTAGTTCGGCTGGTACAGCGGCATGACGAACCAGTTCTTCGCCGCGACATTCTTTTCGAAGCCTGCCTTCCACTCGGCGGCAGGCCCGGGCACGAGCCGGTAGCCGGCGTCGCCCAGCCTGTACTCGTCCATGATTTTCGCCGAGCCGGCCATGAGGCCGGAATCGGGACGCGTGCCGCGGATCTCCTTCTGCATCTTCGCCGCGACTTCCGGCTTGAGCAGGTCGGCGACGCTGCGGACTTCCGATGCCGGGACGTAGTCCGGCACCGCCCAGAACAGCCGCGCGTCCTCGTACAGCGTCGTCGCGATCACGGCACGGTCCTTCACCTGATCCCAGTAGGCCGCATGTGCCCCGGGCAGCCAGGCGGCGACGAACACGTCGACCTCGCCGTTGCCGAGCAGCGGGTACATCTGGGCATGGCTGCCCTGCTTGACGGCCACGTTGTAGCGCAGCCGCTCGAGCACGGCCTGCACCACGGCGGCGGTTACTTCATAGATGGACAGGTCCACGTGGCCGAGGGTGGCGAAGCGCGATTGCGCGAACGCACCGGGGCTGCACAGGACGGAAACGGCCGCGATGGCGGCAAGCCAGCGTTTCAATCGGGGCATCGACGGATTCCAGGGATGCAGCGGGCCGGGACATCCGGCCCGCCAGCATCGACCGCATTCTACTGTTTCCGGTTCCCGCGCCCATGCCGGAAGCCTTGCGAAATGTAACCGCGGCAGCCCGGGCGACCATGCGCGGCGCAGAGCAGGGCAAGGAATTGCCCGGGGACCCCTTCGCCGGGCGCGAGGCCCGCCGCGCCGTCAGGTCAGCGGCAGCAGGACCACCTTCTTGTAGGCGGGGCGCACGGACAGCGCGTCGAACCAGCGCTTCAGATTCGGCAGCTCAGGGCGCTCGAAGGTCAGGCCGAACCAGCGCCACACGCCGCAGCCCATGGGGATGTCGCCCATGGTCAGCGTATCGCCGACGATGAAGCTGCGGTTCTTCAGGTGGGCGTCCAGGTAGGCCAGGATCTCCGCGGTCTTCAGCCGCGATTCCTTCATGGCGTTCGCGTCCCGCTGGTCGGGTGCGGTGCGCACGAGGTTCCAGAACAGCGGCCGGAAGCTCGGCCAGAACGTGGTGGCCTGCCAGTCCATCCACTTGTCGGCCTCGGCGCGCACCCTGAGGTCCTCGGGCCAGAGCTTGCCCGTGCCGTGCTTGGCGGCGAGGTAGCGCACGATGGCGTTGGATTCGTAGAGCACGAAGCCGTCGTCCTCGATGGTGGGCACGAGGCCGTTCGGGTTCAGGTTGCGGTACTGCGGCGTGTTCACCACGCCGAAGCTGCCGCCGGCGTCCACGCGCTCGTAAGGCAGCCCCAGCTCCTCGCAGCACCACAGGGCCTTCTGCACGTTGACCGAGTTGCTGCGTCCCCAGATCCTCAGCATGGCTGCCCCTCCCCCATATGGTTGTCTCGTTGCAGCTAGCGCGGCGTGCCGAGCTCCGCCAGCGTGGCATCGATCAGGCGCCGCGAGATGCTGATCTTGCCCGGCAGCATCTGCGGCAGCCGCTCGGGCGCGAACCAGCCGGCGGCCTCGATTTCGCCGGGCGCCGGGACGATCTCGCCGCCGGCGTAGTCGGCGTTGAAGGCGATCATCAGCGAGTGCGGGAACGGCCAGGGCTGGCTCGCGAAATAGCGCACGTTGGCGACCTCGATGCCGACTTCCTCGCGCACTTCCCGCACCAGCGTCTGCTCGAGGGTCTCGCCCGGCTCCACGAAGCCGGCCAGCGCGCTGTACATGCCCGGCGCGAAATGCGGGGAGCGCGCCAGCAGGAACTCGCGGCCCCGGCGCACCAGAGCCATGATGGCCGGCGCGATGCGCGGGTAATGCACCTGGCCGCAGCTCGGGCATTCACGCGCGCGCTCGTTGGCCTTGAGGCGCGTCGGCGTGCCGCAGCGTCCGCAGAACTGGTGCGAGCGGTCCCAGTCCATGATCTGGAAGGCGCGCCCGGCGATCGCGAACTGCGCGTCGTCCAGCGCCCCGAACAGCGCGCGCAGGCCGGACCACTGCATGCCCGACGGCGCGGTGCAGTCCTCGTCGAGCTCGCAGGCGTAGCAGTGCTGCTCGCCGAGCATGCCCAGGTACTGGCTGCGGCGCGGAGCCACGCCGATTTCGCTCGGATGCTCGGCGCGCGGCAGGCTCGCGCCGGCCTCGCTGTGCACGACGAGAATTTGCGCGCCCTGGAACGCGAACCACAACGCCGGGCCGGTGCGATCCTGCGGCGGCGCGACCAGCGCGGTGAATCGTTCGGGCGTGGCCAGGATCATCGTCACTTCTTCGGCAGGTACAGGTCGGTGATCGTGCCTTCGGCGATCTCGGCGGCGAACATGGTCGTCTCCGACAGCGTCGGATGCGCGTGGATGGTCAGCGCGAGGTCTTGCGCGTCCGCGCCCATCTCGAGCGCCAGCACGCCTTCCGCGATCAGCTCGCCGGCGTTCGGGCCGACGAGCCCGGCACCGAGGATGCGGTGCGTGCCCTTTTCCAGGATCAGTTTGGTCATGCCTTCGTCGCGCGCGGTGGCGCGCGCGCGGCCGCTCGCTGCCCAGGGGAAGCTCGCCTTCTCGATCTCGATGCCCTGCGCCTTGGCCTGGGCCTCGGTCAGGCCCATCCATGCGATCTCGGGATCGGTGTAGGCGACCGACGGGATCGTGCGCGCGTCGAAGGCCGCCTTGTGGCCCGCGATGACTTCCGCGGCGATCTTGCCTTCGTAGCTGGCCTTGTGCGCGAGCATGGGCTCGCCGACGATGTCGCCGATGGCGTAGATGTGCGGCACGCTGGTGCGCTGCTGCCTGTCGACGGGGATCCAGCCGCGGTCGTTGACGCTGACGCCGGCGGCCTCGGCGCCGATCGCCTTGCCGTTCGGGCGCCGCCCGACGGCGAGCAGCACGCGGTCGTAGACCTGCGGGGCGGGCGCGTTGTCGCCCTCGAACGTGGCCTTGAGCCCGTCCTTCTGCGCCTCCAGCTTCGTGACCCTGGTCTTCAGGTAGATGCCTTCGTAGCGTTTCTCGATGCGTTTCTGCAGCGGCCGGATCAGGTCGCGGTCCGCGCCGGGGATGAGGCCGTCGAGCAGCTCGACCACGGTGACCCTGGAGCCGAGGCCGTCGTACACGCAGGCCATCTCCAGCCCGATGATGCCGCCGCCGATGACCAGCAGGCGCTTCGGGATGTCCTTGAGCTCCAGCGCCGAGGTCGAATCCATGAGGCGCGGATCGTCGTAGGGGAAACCGGGGATGCGCGCGGACTGGGAGCCCGCGGCGATGACGGCGCTGTCGAAGGAAACCTTCTTCACCCCGTCCGGCGTGGCGACCTCGATCATGCGCGGCGAAATGAACTTGCCCGTGCCCTGCACGACCGTGACCTTGCGCTGCTTGGCGAGACCCGACAGGCCCTTGATCGATTTGCCGACCACGTCGGCTTTCCAGCCGCGCAGCTTGTCGAGCTCGATCTTCGGCTTGCCGAACACGAGGCCGAAGTGGCTCATCTCCTCGGCCTCGGCGATCACGCGCGCCGCGTGCAGCAGCGCCTTCGACGGGATGCAGCCGACGTTCAGGCACACGCCGCCCAGCACCGGGTAGCGCTCGATCAGCACGGCCTGCTTGCCGAGGTCAGCGGCGCGGAAGGCCGCGGTGTAGCCGCCGGGGCCGGAGCCGAGCACGACGACCTCCGCGTGGACGTCACCCTTGGCCACCGGCGCAGCGGGTGTCGACGCCGGGACTTTCGCAGGTGCCGCGGCGGGCGTCGGCGCGGCGGGCCGGGGCGCGTCCGCTTTGGTCGCAGGCGCAGGCGCCGGAGCGGAGGCCTTTGCCGCCGGTGCGGCCTCGGCGGCTTCCAGCGTCAGGATCAGGCTGCCTTCCGAGACCTTGTCCCCCGGCTTGATCCGCAGCTCCCTGATCACGCCCGCGGCCGGCGACGGCACTTCCATGGTCGCCTTGTCGGATTCCAGCGTGATCAGCGAGTCTTCCTTCCGGACCTCGTCGCCGGCCTTGACCAGCACTTCGATGACGGGAATGTTCTTGAAATCGCCGATGTCGGGGACCTTGACCTCGATCAGATTGCTCATGGACTCCTCAATGTTCTTGTGGATGCATCGGCGCGAAGCCGCTGCGGCGGCACGGCGATGCTATTCGCGGACCTGCCCGTCGCCGAGGACGATGAACTTGAGCGACGTGAGCCCTTCGAGGCCGACCGGGCCGCGGGCATGCAGCTTGTCGGTCGAGATGCCGATCTCGGCGCCCAGCCCGAACTCGAAGCCGTCGGCGAAGCGCGTGGAGGCATTGACCATGACGGAGGCGGAGTCGACTTCGCGCAGGAAACGACGCGCGCGCGTGATGTCTTCGGTGACGATGGCGTCGGTGTGCTGCGAGCCGTACGCCGCGATGTGCTCGATGGCCTGGTCGAGGCCGTCGACCACACGCACCGCGAGAACGGGCGCCAGATACTCGGTGTACCAGTCCTCCTCGGTCGCCGGCTTCATCTGCGATACGACGGCGCGCGCGCGCGCGTCGCCGCGCAGCTCGACGCCCTTGCCCAGGTAGATGCCGGCGAGCGCGGGCAGCACGCGCGCCGCGATGTCCCGGTGCACCAGCAGCGTCTCCATGGTGTTGCAGGTGCCGTAGCGCTGCGTCTTGGCGTTGTCGGCGATGCGGATCGCCTTGTCGATGTCGGCCCTGTCGTCGATGTAGACATGGCAGACGCCGTCCAGATGCTTGAGCACCGGGATCGTGGATTCGGCCGAGACGCGCTCGATGAGGCCCTTGCCCCCGCGCGGCACGATGATGTCGACGTACTCCTTCATCGTGATGAGCTCGCCCACGGCCGCGCGGTCCGTGGTCTCGATGACCTGCACGGCCGTGGCCGGCAGGCCCACGGCCTCGAGCCCCTCGTGCACGCAGGCGCCGACCGCCTGGTTGGAGTGGATGGCCTCGGAGCCGCCGCGCAGGATGGCGGCGTTGCCGGACTTCAGGCACAGCCCGGCCGCGTCCGCGGTCACGTTGGGCCGCGCCTCGTAGATGATGCCGATGACGCCGAGCGGCACGCGCATGCGCCCGACCTGGATGCCGCTCGGCCGGTAGCTCATGGCGCTGATCTCGCCCACCGGGTCGGGAAGCTGCGCGATCTGGCGCAGGCCCTCGGCCATGGCCGCGACGCTCTTCGGCGTGAGCGTGAGCCGGTCGACGAGGGCGGGCTCGAGCCCTTTCAGGCGCGCGGCCTCGAGGTCCCTGCGGTTGGCGTCGAGCAGGCGGGCGACGTCGCGCTCGATGGCCGCGGCCATGGCCGCGAGCGCGGCATTCTTGGCGCCGGTCTCGGCTTTCGCCATCGCGCGCGAGGCGCTGCGCGCGGCACGGCCGATCGAATGCATGTAGGACTGGATGTCCATCGCCTATCCCCGGATACGGGCGTCGATTTTACCCTTATTCACCGGCCCGCGGCCCTGTGGCGCAGGCGAGGCGAGCGCGAGCCCGAGCTGCAGCAGGGCATCCCAGGCATCGCCATCCTCGAGACCCTTGATCATGCGGTCGATGCGCGCCGCGCGGCGCAGCGCGCCGACGAGTTGCGGCCTGCCCAGGCGGCGCAACGCAGCGGGCATGAGGTCCTGGCGCGGACCCCAGACGCGAGCGTCGCGCAGGGCGTGCGCGAGCGGCGTACCCTCGGCGACGGCCGTCGCGACTTTCGCCATGGCACGAGCCTCCTCGGCGATCGCCCAGAGAACGAGCGGCGGCGCGGTGCCCTCGGCGCGCAGGCCGTCGAGCACGCGCACGAGGCGCGCGCGGTCACCGCCGAGCAGCGCCGGCCCGATCTCGAACACGTCGAAGCGCGCGACGTCGACCACGGCGTCCCTGACCTGCGCGAGCGACAGCGGCCCCGGCGCGAACAGCAGCGCGAGCTTCTGCACCTCCTGGTGGGCGGCCATGAGATTGCCCTGCACGCGTTCCACCAGGAAATCCAGCGCCTGCGCATCGGCCTCGTGGCCCTGCGACGCCAGCCTGCCGGCGAGCCACTGCCCGAGGCGTTCGCGCCGGACTTCGGCCGCGTGCACCGCGACGCCCGCGGCTTCCAGCGCGGCGAACCACCTGGAGGACTGGGCCTGCCGGTCCAGCCCGGGCAGGGTGATCAGCACGACGGTATCCTCGGCAAGCGCGGAGGCGAGCGACTGCAGCGCCTCGGCTCCCTCCTTGCCGGGCTTGCCCGAGGGGATGCGCAGATCGATGAGCCGCTTCGGTGCGAACAGCGACAGGCTGTCGCGTTCCATCGCGAGGCTGCGCCAGTCGAAGCCCGGCTCGGCGACGAGCACGCGCCTTTCGCCGTGGCCGCGCTCGAGCGCCGCCGCGCGGATGCGGTCGGCGGCCTCCAGCGCGAGCAGCAGCTCCTCGCCGTAGACGACGTACAGGGGTTTCAGGCCGCGCGCGAGCTCGCGGGGAAGCTGCTCGGTCTGCGTGCGCATCGCGACTCAGCGCCCGCCGGCGGCGGCGGCCCGGGCCGCCTCGGCGATCCTGGCCAGCACGAAGCCGCGCCAGCGCGCATCGAGACCGCCGCTGCGCCGCTCGAACTCGTCCGCTATCCGGCGGGCGTCGATCCGGCCGTCCGCGACCATCAGCGGCGACATCTTCGGCCCGGGCAGGTCTTCGCCGTCGTCGATGCGCCGGTGCGCGAAGCCGGCCTCGCCGCTCCAGGCGAGCACGTGCTCGTCCCTGAGCCTGTCGTAGCAGAGCTGGAAGGCGACGATGTCGCCGGCCGCGTCGGTCCAGGCGAACAGGTCGAAGAAATCGTCCTGGAACCAGTGCCGCCTGCGCCCGTCCGCATCCTGGCGCACCGCGCGGATTTCCGTGAGCATGTCGGCTAGGCGTTCATCTTCGCGAGCAGCTGCTCGATCTTGTCGCGGTCGTCGGTCTTCAGCATTTTCTGGGTCAGCGCGGTGATCTCGCGCAGGTCCGACTTGAGCACCTGCTGCTTGATCGACAGCAGGTGCGCGGGATGCATCGAGAACTGCCGCAGCCCGAAACCGAGCAGCACGCGCGCAAGCCGCACATCGGCCGCCATCTCGCCGCACACCGCGACCGGCACGTCGTCGCGGTTGGCGCTGCGGATGACGTGGGCGACGACGCTGAGCACCGCCGGGTGCAGGGGATCGTACAGGTGCGCCACGGTATCGTCGGAACGGTCGATGGCAAGCAGGTACTGGATCAGGTCGTTGGTGCCGATCGACAGGAAGTCCAGGCAGCGCGTGAACGTCGACATCGACAGTGCCGCCGCCGGAATCTCGATCATGCCGCCGACGGGCACCTTCCTGTCGTAGGCGATGCCTTCCTCGCCGAGGCTGCGCTTGGCTTCCTCGATGTGGTGCAGCGTCTGGTTCAGCTCGTTCGCCGACGACAGCATGGGAATGAGGATGCGCACCTTGCCGTAGTGCGAGGCCTTCAGGATGGCGCGCAGCTGGCGGTGGAACATCTGCGGCTCGGCGAGGCACAGGCGCACGGCGCGCAGCCCCAGCGCGGGGTTGGGCGCAACGCGCTCGGCGGCGTCGACGTGCTTGTCGGCGCCGAGGTCGAAGGTGCGGATGGTGACCGGGCGTCCGTCCATTTCCTGCACGACGCGCCGGTAGGCCTCGAACTGCTCGTCCTCGCTTGGCAGGTCGCCGCGGTTCAGGTAGATGAATTCCGTGCGGAACAGCCCGACGCCGTCGGCGCCGTTCTCCTTCGCGTGCACGACGTCGTCGGGCAGCTCGATGTTGGCATGCAGCTCCACGGCCGTGCCGTCCATGGTCGTGGTGCGGGTTTTCTTCAGCCGCTTCAGCTTGAGCCGCTCGAGCTCCCACTGCTCCTTGCGCAGCCTGTACTCGGCGAGCACCGTCCTGTCGGGATTGACGATGACCACGCCGCTGTTGCCGTCGATGACCAGGACCTCGCTCTCGCGGATCAGGGTGCGCGCCTGGTGCAGCGCGACCACGCAGGGAATGTTCAGGCTGCGCGCGATGATGGCGGTGTGCGAGGTCGCGCCGCCGAGGTCCGTGATGAAGCCCGCGAAGCGGTGGCTCTTGAACTGGATCACGTCCGCGGGCGACAGGTCGTGGGCGACGAGGATGCTGCTTTCCGGGGTCCCGCTGCGCGAGACGATCTCGCCGGGACGGCCCATGAGGGCTTTCAGGATGCGCTCCACGACCTGGATCACGTCGGCCTTGCGGTCGCGCAGGTAGCCGTCCTCGATGCTCTCGAACTGGCCGATGAGCGCGTCCATCTGCAGCTTGAGCGCCCATTCGGCATTGCATTGCAGGGAGGCGATGAGCTGCTTCGGCGTCTCCGACAGCGTCGGGTCGTCGAGGATCATCAGGTGCACGTTCAGGAAGGCCTCGAACTCGGCGGGCGCACCTGCGGGGATGTGGCCGGCCAGGCTCGCAAGCTCGGCGCGCGCCGTCACCACGGCCGCGTCGAAGCGTGCCTGCTCCTCGGCCACGCGTGCCCTCGCGATCTCGTAGTGGGCGACTTCGAGCTGCGCGTGCGAGGCGAGCTGCGCGTGACCGATGGCGATGCCGCCGGAGACGCCGATGCCGTGGATGGTGAAGCTCATGCGAAAGCGGGGCCGGGTGTCATTCTCCTTCCCCGAACCTGTCGCCGATCAGCTTGACGAGCGCGGCCATGGCTGCGTCCTCGTCGGCGCCATCGGTCTCTATCGTGACCACGGCGCCTTTCGCCGCGGCGAGCATCATCACGCCCATGATGCTCTTGGCGTTGACCTTGCGCCCGTCGCGCTCGATCCAGACCTCGGCGGCGAACTGGGCCGCGAGCTGGGTGAGCTTGGCCGAGGCGCGCGCGTGCAGGCCGAGCTTGTTGACGATCTCAGTTTCCCGTCGCTGCATTCTTCACCTGGGGCAGGGGCATCTGCATGACGCCTTCGACGCCGCCCGAGACGGCCTTGGCCACCACGGTCTTGAGCGGCTCGTTGCGATAGGTCAGCGCGCGCACCAGCATCGGCAGGTTCACGCCGGCCACGCCCTCCCTCCTGCCGGGCACCAGCAGCCTGCAGGCGATGTTGCTGGGCGTTGCGCCGTAGACGTCGGTCAGCAGGAGCACGCCTGCGCCCTGGTCGAGGTCGCGTGCGGCGCGCAGCGCCTGCGGCAGCACGACGGCAGGATCGTCGTGCATGCTCACGCCGATCTGCAGCAGCTGCGGCGGGCGTCCGCCCATGACGTGCGTCGCGCTGTGGATCAGGCTTTCGCCGAGCGTGCCGTGCGCGATGATGAGGATGCCGACCATGGATGCCTGGGATGTCCTGCCGCCGCTGTCCTAGCCCTGCAACGGCGCATTCTACCCGCGCCGCAGTCCCGCCAGCGCCGCGCACGGCCGCGTCATCGCCCGGCCCCGGCGCGCCGTTCGAGCGCGTCGATCACCATGGCGGCGGAATTGAAGCCGGTCTGGTCCTCGATCTCGCGCATGCAGGTCGGGCTCGTCACGTTGATCTCCGTGAGGTAATCGCCGATGACGTCGAGGCCCACCAGCAGCAGGCCGGCGGACTTGAGGACGGGCCCGAGCGCGCGCGCGATTTCGAGGTCGCGCGGCGACAGCGGCTGCGCGACGCCGGTGCCGCCCGCGGCGAGGTTGCCGCGCGTCTCGCCCGGCCTGGGGATGCGCGCGAGCGCGTGGGGGACAGGCTCGCCGTCGATGACCAGCACGCGCTTGTCGCCCCGGGCGATCTCGGGGATGAATTTCTGCGCCATCACGGTGCGCCTTCCCAGATGCGTGACCGTCTCGATCACCACCCCGATGTTGAAATCCTGCCCGTTGAGCCGGAAAACAGAAGCGCCCCCCATGCCGTCGAGGGGCTTCACCACGATGTCGCCATGCTCGGCGAGGAAATCGCGGATCAGCTCCTCTTCCCGCGTGACCAGGGTCGGAACGGTGAACTGGGGAAAGCGCGCGATCGCGAGCTTCTCGTTGTGGTCGCGCACCGCGCGCGGATTGTTGACGACCCAGGCCCCCTGCCTTTCCGCCAGCTCCAGCAGGTAGGTGCTGTAGACGTACTCCATGTCGAACGGCGGGTCCTTGCGCATCATCACGACGTCGAAGCTTTCCAGCCCGGTCGCCACGCGCTCGCCGGCGCGGTACCACGGCTGTGCGGTTGCCGTGAGCCCGAGTTCGCGCGCGTACCCCAGCACCCTGCCGTCGCGCAGCACCAGGTCTTCCTGCTGCAGGGCATAGAGCGCGTGGCCGCGGGCTGCGGCCTCCCGCATCATCGCGTAGGACGAATCCTTGTAGGGCTTGAGGCTGTCGAGCGGGTCGAGGACGAAGGCGATTTTCATTGTGGGGAACCCGGCGGCAAGCTGCCGGAACGGGACAGAAGCTCCATAACTGTCAATAGGTTGCGAGCGCCGGATTGTAGCAGAGCAGACCGTGTGGCCGGCAATGCCGGGGCCGACGTGTTTACTTATAAGAACAAAAAATTCCTATAAGTATTGACGACCAGGGTGGGCGCCAGCAAGATGGCGCCCGTTCCCTTCCCGGTTCCGCTGCTGGTCGCATGCCGCTTCGCCTGCCGCGCTTCGCGCTGGGTTCGCGCTATCCCGGGCCGCGCATGTTTCGCGCGCCGCTCGCCGGCACCGGCTGGATCCCCGGCGCCGGGAGCTGAGCGGCATGGACGGGCGGCATCCGAAGGGCAGCCTTCCAGCCGAGCAAAGGCCGGGCTCGACCGCGCCGGGCGGCAAGTCGCTGGACCGTTTCCTCGGCAACGTCATCCGCGAGCTGCGGCTGAAGGACAACCTGACGATCGCGGAGGTCGCCACCCAGGCCGGCATCTCGCGCGGCATGGTGTCCAAGATCGAGAACGGCCAGGTCTCGACCAGCCTGGAAACCCTGTCGAAAATCGCCCGGGCGCTGGGCGTGTCGCTCGCGCACCTGTTCCGGCACTGCGACATGCCTTCCGGCGGCGCGCAGCTCGTCAAGAGCGGCGAAGGCATGGAGGTCGTGCGCCGCGGCACGAAGCGCGGCCATACATATCACCTGCTCGCCTACGACCAGGGTCCGCGCAAGGCCTTCGAGCCCTTCCTCATCACCATGGACGACGCCTCCGAGGTGTTCCCGACGTTCGAGCATCCCGGCACCGAGTTCATCTACATGCTCAAGGGCAGGATCGAGTACCGCCACGGGCAGCAGGCCTACGTGCTCGAGCCGGGCGATTCGCTGACCTTCCGCGGTGACATTCCGCACGGCCCCGAGCGCCTGCTCGAGCTGCCGATCCAATTCCTTTCCACCATCATCTACGGCGGTCCGGGCGACGACTAGTCGCAGGGCGACCGCAGACGGGAGAGACGCATGCCCGCCCAGGAAACCGTCCGCGTCGAGCGCGCGCGCCACGAAGACATTCCCGCGCTTTGCCGCCTGCTCGCGGCGCTGTTCGCCATCGAGGCGGATTTTTCCGCGGACGCCGGCCGCCAGCATCGCGGGCTCGAGCTGCTGCTCGCGCAGCCCGCGGACCGGGCAGCGGTGCTGGTCGCGCGGGCCGGCGGCGGCACGCCCGTCGGCATGGCCGCCGCGCAGCTCGTGATCTCGACGGCAGAGGGCGCGCCCTCGGCATGGATCGAGGACGTGGTGGTGGACCGGCAGTACCGCAACCGCGGCATTGCCCGGCTGTTGCTGCGGCGGCTTTCAGTCTGGGCGCAGGACAACGGCGCCACGCGGCTGCAGTTGCTCGCGGACCGGGACAATGCGCCGGCGCTGGAGTTCTACGGCCGCCTGGGCTGGAAGCCCACGCAGCTCGTCGCCTGGCGCCGCCAGCCGGGCGGGCGCTGAAGGCCGTTGCTCTTCTCCTCCCCAAAAAAACGGGCGCCCGCAGGCGCCCGTGAAGGGTAAGAGAACTTACCGGAGGAGATTACATGTGGTACGCGGTTTCGCCGTGTTCGGTGATGTCCAGGCCCTCGCGCTCGTTTTCCTCCGCGACGCGCAGGCCGATGGTCGCACCGATGATCTTGTAGAGGATCAGGCTGATCACGCCCGACCACACCAGCGTCGTCAGGGTGGCGATGCCCTGCTTGGCGACCTGTCCGCCCATGGTCACGCCTTCGGCATAGCCGACGCCGCCCAGATCGGCCGACATCAGCACGCCGGTGCCCATCGCGCCCAGGATCCCGCCGATGCAGTGCACGCCGAACACGTCGAGCGAATCGTCGTAGCCCAGCATGCCCTTCAGGCTGGTGACCGCCCAGAAGCACACGATCCCGGCGACGATGCCGAGGACGATCGCGCCCATCGGGCCGATGAAGCCGCAGGCCGGCGTGATCGCCACCAGCCCCGCGACGGCGCCCGAGGCCGCACCCAGCATGCTGGGCTTGCCCTTGGCCATCCATTCGATGAACATCCAGCCGAGCACCGCGGCCGCGGTCGCGAGCTGCGTGTTGACCAGCACCATCGCGGCGATGCCATCCACCGCGAGCTCGCTGCCGACGTTGAAGCCGAACCAGCCCACCCACAGCAGCGAGGCGCCGATCATGGTCATCGTCAGGCTGTGGGGCGGCATGGCCTCCTTGCCGTAGCCGATGCGCTTGCCCATCACCAGGGCGCCCACCAGGGCCGCGATGCCGGCGTTGATGTGCACGACCGTGCCGCCGGCGAAGTCCTTCGCGCCCAGGGCGCCCAGCCAGCCGCCGCCCCAGACCATATGGGCGATCGGAGCGTAGACCAGCACCAGCCACAGCCCCATGAACCAGAGCACCGCCGAGAACTTGATGCGCTCCGCGAAGCCGCCGACGATCAGCGCCGGCGTGATCGCCGCGAACGTGAGCTGGAAGGTAAGGAACACGTACTCCGGGATGACGCCGTTCAGCGAATCCGGCTTGATGCCCGACAGGAAAGCCTTGCTCAGTCCGCCGAAAATGGCGTTGCCCTCGCTGAAGGCCAGGCTGTACGCGCACAGTGCCCAGATGACCGAAATCAGCGAGAAGGTCACGAACACCTGCATCAGGATCGACAGCATGTTCTTGGCCCGTACCAGGCCGCCGTAGAACAGCGCGAGACCGGGCACGGTCATCAGGATGACCAGGACGGTCGCGGTGATCATCCAGGCCGTGCTGCCGCTGTCCATTTTCGGCGGCTCCGGCGTGGCGGCGGGCGCGGGGGCCGGCGTTGCGGCGGCAGGCGTGGCGGCCGCGGGCGCCGCGGCGCCGTCGGCGGGCTTCGCTTCGTCGGCGAAGGCCGGCGCGGCCAGCGCGACGGCTCCGCACAGGGCCAGAAGCATCAAAATCTTCTTGGTCATGACATTCTCCCTATAGCGCGTCCGCGCCGGTCTCGCCGGTGCGGATGCGGACAACCTGTTCGAGGTCGAACACGAAAATCTTGCCGTCGCCGATCTTGCCGGTGTTGGCGGATTTCTCGATGGCTTCGATGACCTGGTCGAGCAGCTCGGTCTTGATCGCGGCCTCGATCTTCACCTTGGGCAGGAAATCCACCACGTATTCGGCGCCTCGATACAGCTCGGTGTGTCCCTTCTGCCGCCCGAAGCCCTTGACCTCGGTGACCGTGATGCCCTGCACGCCGATGGCGGACAGGGCTTCGCGCACCTCGTCAAGCTTGAACGGCTTGATGACTGCGGTAACTAGTTTCATGGTTTCTCCAATGGGCTTTGCGTGGCGGATCCGGCTCGTCGCCGGATTCCTTGTTCACTGCAGCTCAGAAAGTCTTGGTGACCGACACAATCACCTTGCCTTCGCTCAGGTCGACCTGCTTGCCGCTGCCCTTCGTCAGCGTGTAAAGCGACGAGTCGGCGTCGGTATCCTTGTAGGCGAGGCCGAAGTTGAAGCCGTTGTAGACGTAGTTCACGCCGATCTTGTAGTCGGTGTAGTCGAGGTCCACCGTGGTGCCTTCGACGGTCTGGTGGCCGACGTGAGCGGTGATCGAGAAGGCATCGTTGATCGGATAGGTCGCGTTCAGCTCGGCGTAGACGGAGCCGTCGCTGTGGTCGCTGAAGTTGGGACCGCAGGAGCTGGCGTTGCAGCCGAAGAAGTCGGTGAAGGCATAGGAGACCTTCGCGCTGATCCACTTCCAGGAGCCGCTGGCGTAGCCCTCGAACGTGTCGTACTTGTCGCCGTTGCCGAGCTTGGCGCCGGGATAGTAGTAATACAGGCCGCCGACGTTCAGGCCCCAGTCGCCCCAGGTTTTCGCCCAGCCGCCGTAGAAGTCCCACTCCATGCTGCCGTCGGCGAATTCGGAGCCGCTCACGTTGGAGCCCCAGGTGCCCAGATACAGACCCGTCGGCGTGTGCGAGTAGTCGAAGCCGCCCTGCACGGCGGGGTCCCCCATCGTCTGGCTGAGGCCGCGGAAGGAATAGTCCGACACGAATCCGACGTTCGCGGTGAAGGCGTGCGGCGAGGCCGGTGCGGCATCGGCGGCGAGCAGGGTGCCCGGTGCGGCGAAGGCGCTGGTCACGGCGGCGGCAATCAAGGTCTTCCTGAGCATGGTGGTGTTCCTCTCTGATGAAATTTGGGTGACGAAAAAACAGCGGACAGAGGCGTCAGCATTTAGCATGCCAAACAAAAAACCCAAGTCGATCATCCGTTTAATGGCGATTGCCGGGCATGTGTCACGGGGTGCGCACCAAACGCAGGCGCCGCGTCCGCCGTTTGCACCCAAGCGGTGCGCGCCGGCGCGCGAGCCGGCTTTGCTACACTTGCGGTCGAGGAGGTCGCGCCCGCATGGACAAGAGCTTTTTCGACGATCTGAGCCGCCGGGTGGCCGATCTCATCGCTGCCTCACCCGCCAGGGACGTCGAAAAGAACCTGCGCGCGCTGCTGTCCGGCGCGTTTTCCCGCCTCGACCTCGTGACGCGCGAGGAATTCGACGTGCAGCAGGAAGTTCTCGCGCGCACACGCGAGAAGCTCGCCGGCATGGAAGCCAGGATGGCGGAACTGGAGAAGGCGCTCGCGGACGCGGGCCGGCGCTGAGCGCGGGGCCGTCGTGTCGCTCGCCGTCGTCCACAGCCGTGCGCTCGCCGGCATGGCCGCGCCGCCGGTCACGGTCGAAGTGCACCTGGCGAACGGCCTGCCGAGCTTCACGATCGTCGGATTGCCGGAAGCGGAGGTCAAGGAAGCCAAGGATCGCGTGCGCTCGGCACTGCTCAACTGCCGCTTCGAGTTTCCCGCGCGGCGCATCACCGTCAACCTCGCCCCGGCCGACCTGCCCAAGGAAAGCGGCCGCTTCGACCTGCCGATCGCGCTGGGCATTCTCGCCGCGTCCGGCCAGGTGCCGGCAGGCCGGCTCGGCGACTACGAGTTCGCCGGCGAGCTGGCGCTGACCGGCGAGCTGCGCGCGATTCGCGGCGCGCTCGCGATGACCTACGGCGCGCATCGCGAGGGACGCGCCTTCGTGCTGCCGGCCGACAGCGCCGCCGAGGCCGCGCTGGTGCGGGCGGCCACCGTGCTGCCCGCGGCGACGCTGCTGGCGGTGTGCGCGCACCTGGCCGGCCGCGAGCCGCTCGCCGCGCACGCCGGCGCGCCGCCGGCCCCGCCCGGCGACATCCCGGATTTCGCCGACGTCAGGGGCCAGCTGCACGCCAGGCGCGCGCTCGAAGTCGCCGCGGCCGGCGCGCACAGCATGCTCATGATCGGCCCGCCCGGCACCGGCAAGACCATGCTCGCCGAGCGCTTCGCGGGCATCCTGCCGCCGATGACCGAGGAGGAGGCGCTCGCATCGGCCGCGATGCAGTCGCTCGGCAGTGCGGGCTTCGACGTGCGCAACTGGATGAGGCGGCCGTACCGCGCGCCGCACCACACCGCCTCCGCGGTGGCGCTGGTCGGCGGCGGCAGCAATCCGCGCCCCGGCGAGATCTCCATGGCCATGCACGGCGTGCTGTTCCTCGACGAGCTGCCGGAGTTCGACCGCGACGTGCTCGAGGTCCTGCGCGAGCCCCTGGAGTCGGGAAAGATCAGCGTGTCGCGGGCGGCACGGCAGGCGGATTTCCCGGCGCGCTTCCAGCTGCTGGCGGCCATGAATCCGTGCCCGTGCGGATTCCTCGGCCACTACTCCGGCCGCTGCCGCTGCACGCCCGACCAGGTTGCGCGCTACCGCAACAGACTGTCCGGCCCGCTGCTCGACCGCATCGACCTGCACGTCGAAGTGCCCGCCGTGCCCGAGAAGGAGCTCGCGTCACGCCAGACGGGCGAGCCCACCGCGGCGATCCACGAGCGCGTGGCGGCCGCGCGCGAGCGCCAGATCGCGCGCCAGGGCAAGCCGAACGCGCAACTGTCGGTCCGCGAGATCGCGCAGCACTGCGCTGCCGGTGCACAGGCCGAGGCGCTCGCGCGCAAGGCCATCTCCAGCCTGGGGCTCTCCGCGCGCGGCTACCATCGCATCCTCAGGGTCGCGCGCAGCGTCGCCGATCTCGCCGGCGCCCAGGCGATCCACGAGGCCCACGTCGCCGAGGCCGTGCAGTACCGCCGCCACGACAGGCCCTGAGCCTCGCCGGCGGCGTTGACAGCCGCGGCGGCAGGGGTTAACTTGTGAATGCGCCGATTTGATTCCCAGCTTGCGGGCGCTTTATAAATGCCGCTAAAGCGTGACAAACCCGTCCCGCTTCGGCCGACGGGTTTTTTGTTTCCGACATGCGCATGAGCGAAGACCGCACCGACCTCCTGAACCGCCTGCTGGCGGAGCGCATCCTCGTGCTCGACGGGGCCATGGGCACGATGATCCAGTCCCGCGGGCTCGCCGGCCACCACTACCACGGCGAGCGCTTCCATGGTCACGCCTGCGACCAGAAGGGCAACAACGACCTGCTGACGCTCACGCAGCCGGACGTCATCCGCGGCATCCACGCCTCCTACCTCGAGGCCGGCGCCGACATCATCGAGACCAACACCTTCAACTCGAATGCCGTGTCCATGGCGGACTACGGCATGACCGAGCTGGTCCACGAGCTGAACAGCGCCGGCGCGCACCTCGCGCGCGAGGCGGCCCGGGAATATTCCGCGCGCACGCCGCACAAGCCGCGCTTCGTCGCCGGCGTGCTCGGGCCGACGAGCCGCACGGCATCGATCTCGCCGGACGTGAACGACCCGGGCTTCCGCAACGTCACTTTCGACGAGCTGGTGGCCTGCTACGCCGAATGCGTGCGCGGGCTGGTCGACGGCGGCGCCGACCTGCTGATGGTCGAGACCGTGTTCGACACGCTGAACTGCAAGGCCGCGCTGTTCGCCATCGACGACTACTTCGAGCGCCGCGGCCTGCGCCTGCCCGTGATGGTCTCCGGCACCATCACTGACGCCAGCGGGCGCACGCTGTCCGGCCAGACCACCGAGGCGTTCTGGAACTCGATCTCGCATGCGCGGCCGTTTTCCGTGGGCCTGAACTGCGCGCTGGGCGCGAAGGACCTGCGGCCGTACATCGAGGAGCTGTCGCGCGTGGCTGGCGTCCATACCAGCCTGCACCCGAACGCCGGCCTGCCAAACGCCTTCGGCGAGTACGACGAGACGCCCGAGTACACCGCATCCTTCCTCAGGGAGTTCGCGCAGGCCGGCTTCCTGAACATCGCCGGCGGCTGCTGCGGGACGACGCCGGCGCACATCCGCGCGGTGAGCCGGGCGCTGGAGGGCGTCGCGCCGCGCAAGATCCCCGTCGTCGAGAAGAAGCTGCGCCTGTCGGGCCTGGAGCCGCTCGCCGTCGGCCCCGAGTCCCTGTTCGTCAACGTCGGCGAGCGCACCAACGTGACCGGCTCGAAGGCCTTCGCGCGCCTGATCCTCGCCGGGAACTACGGCGAGGCGCTGTCGGTCGCGCGGCAGCAGGTCGACAACGGCGCGCAGGTCATCGACGTCATCATGGACGTGGCGATGCTGGATTCGAAGAAGGCCATGACGACCTTCCTGAACCTGATCGGCTCGGAGCCGGACATCTCGCGCGTGCCGGTGATGATCGACTCCTCCAGGTGGGAGGTCATCGAGGCCGGGCTGAAGTGCGTGCAGGGCAAGTGCATCGTCAACTCCATCAGCATGAAGGAGGGCGAGGAGCAGTTCCTGCGCCAGGCGCGGCTGGTGCGCCGCTACGGCGCCGCGGCAGTGGTGATGGCGTTCGACGAGAAGGGCCAGGCGGACACGCTGGCGCGGCGCATCGAGATCTGCACGCGCGCCTACCGCCTGCTGACCACGCAGGCGGGCTTCGCGCCCGAGGACATCATCTTCGACCCGAACATCTTCGCGATCGCCACCGGCATCGAGGAGCACAACAACTACGCGGTGGATTTCATCGAGGCCACGCGCGCCGTCAGGAAATCACTGCCGCACGCCAGCGTGAGCGGCGGCGTGTCCAACATCTCCTTCTCCTTCCGCGGCAACGACCCCGTGCGCGAGGCGATCCACACCGCCTTCCTGTACCACGCGGTGAAGGCCGGCATGACCATGGGCATCGTCAACGCCGGCCAGCTCGGCGTCTACGCGGACATCCCGAAGGACCTGCTCGAGCACGTCGAGGACGTGCTGTTCAACCGGCGGCCCGATGCCACCGAGCGCATGGTCGCGTTCGCCGAGAGCTTCAAGGGCGAGGCGAAGGCCGCGTCCGAGGACCTGTCCTGGCGCAACGGCACCGTGGCCGAGCGCATCACGCACGCGCTGGTTCGCGGCATCAACACCTACATCGTCGCCGACACCGAGGAGGCCAGGAAGCAGCTGCCGCAGCCGATCCAGGTCATCGAGGGCCCGCTGATGCAGGGCATGAACGTGGTGGGCGACCTGTTCGGCGCGGGCAAGATGTTCCTGCCGCAGGTCGTGAAGTCGGCGCGCGTCATGAAGGAGGCCGTGGCCTACCTCATCCCCTTCATCGAGGAGGAGAAGGCGCGCTCCGGCACGGTCGGGCAGAGCAAGGGCAAGATCGTCATCGCCACCGTCAAGGGCGACGTGCACGACATCGGCAAGAACATCGTCTCGGTCGTGCTCCAGTGCAACAACTTCGAGGTGGTCAACCTCGGCGTCATGGTGCCGGCCGAGAAGATCCTCGCCACCGCGCGCGAGGAGAACGCCGACATCATCGGGCTGTCGGGCCTGATCACGCCCTCGCTCGAGGAAATGGCGCACGTGGCGCGCGAGATGCAGCGCCAGGGCTTCCAGGTGCCGCTGCTGATCGGGGGCGCCACGACCTCGCGCGTACACACCGCCGTCAAGATAGAACCCAACTACGCCGGCTCCACGGTCTGGGTGCCGGACGCTTCGCGCAGCGTCGGCGTGTGCACCAGCCTCATGTCGAAGGACCTGCGCGAGGACTTCATCCGGCGCATGAAGGAAGAAGCCGAGAAGACGCGCAGCCAGCACCGCGGCAAGAAGGGACAGGGCCCGCACCATCCGATCGCCGAGGCGCGGCGCCACGGCCTGAAGACCGACTGGAAGGCGTACGTGCCGCCGGCGCCGGCCTTCACCGGCACGCGCGTGTTCGAGGACTACCCGCTCGACGAGATCGCGCAGCTCATCGACTGGACGCCGTTCTTCCAGACCTGGGAGCTCTCGGGGCGCTATCCGGCCATCCTGCAGGACAAGGTCGTGGGCGAGGCCGCGCGCAACCTGTTCGCCGACGCGCGAAACATGCTCGGGCGCATCATCGCCGAGAAATGGCTGCGCGCGGCGGCCGTCATCGGCGTGTTTCCGGCCAACGCCGACGGCGACGACGTCGAGATCTACGCCGACGAAGCGCGCGCGCAGCCGGCGACCACCTTCCATTTCCTGCGCCAGCAGATGGTCAAGCCGGCAGACAAGCCGAACCAGTGCCTCGCCGACCTGGTCGCACCGAAGGACAGCGGCGTGCGCGACTACGTGGGCTGCTTCGCCGTCACCGCCGGCATCGGCATCGACGCGCGCGTGGCCGAGTACGAGAAGAGCCACGACGATTACAACGCGATCCTGCTCAAGGCCCTGGCCGACCGGCTGGCCGAGGCCTTCGCCGAGCTGATGCACCGGCGCGTGCGGCGCGAGTTCTGGGGCTACGCCGCGGACGAAGCGCTCGACGTCGAGGCGCTGATCGACGAGAAATACCGCGGCATCCGGCCCGCGCCGGGCTATCCGGCCTGCCCCGACCACACCGAGAAGGCGCCGCTGTTCTCGCTGCTCGATGCATCCGCGCGCGCCGGCATCGTGCTGACCGAATCCTACGCGATGCTGCCCGCCGCGTCGGTCAGCGGATTCTATTTCTCGCACCCCGAGGCGCACTACTTCGCGGTCGCCAGGATCGACCGCGACCAGGTCGAGGACTATGCGCGGCGCAAGCAGGCCGGCGTGGCCGAAGTCGAGCGCTGGCTCGCCGCCAACCTCTCCTACGAGCCGGGGGCACGCATCGCCGCCTGAGGCCGGCGGGCCTTGCGCGGCATCCGGGTTAAGATTGCTCCGGGGCGTTCGCGAGAGCTGACGGGCGATGCTTGAAGGGATGCGGCGGTTGCGGGCCGGGCGATGCGCAGGCGTCGCGGGTTTCGCGTTGTCCTGTGCGCTGGCGTGCGGGCCGGCGGCGGCCGAGCGCGTGCACCGTTACACCGTCGCGATCGATCCCGGCCTCACCACGCTGGACGTGCATGCCTGCTTTTCCGGCGCGCCGCCGGTGCTGCTGCAGGCCGAGTCGCTCGATGCGCCGCTGGCGCTCATGTCGTTTCGCGCCGAAGGCAGCCGCAGGGCCATCGAGCCCAGCGGCGGCATCAGCCTGAAGTCCGTTCCGCAGGACGGCTGCGTCGTCTACCAGGTGGACGTCTCGCACGCGATCCGCCAGCACGACCGCACCGGCGACAAGGTCCACCGCGTCGGCCGCGACCTGCTGACGTCGGTGGGTATCTGGCTCTGGCGGCCGGAGAAGCTCGCGCCCGACGAGGACATCGAGATTGCCTTCGAGCTGCCGGACGGCATCAGTGTATCGGCGCCGTGGCCGCCCGTCGTCTCGGCTTCCGGCGCCACGACCTACCGGCTGGGCCACAGCCCGATCGACTGGCCCGCATCGGTGGCCTTCGGCCATTTCCGGGAACGCGAGATCCGCGTGGGCGCGGCCAGGCTGCGCATGGCGCTGCTCGACGGCGCGCCGCCGGCGGATGCCGAGCAGGTCCAGGCGTGGATACGCGACTCGGCGCTGAGCGTCGCCGCGCTCTACGGGCGGTTCCCGCAGCCGCAGGCGCAGATCGTGGTCGCCCCGGGGGCGCGCGGCAACGAGCCGGTGCCGTGGGCCTATGTCGTGCGCGGCGGCGCGCCCGCGGCGTATTTCTTCATCAACCAGCGCCGGCCGATGGCGGAGTTCTTCGACGACTGGACCGCCGTGCACGAGCTCGCGCACCTGCTGCTGCCCTACGTCAATCCTGACGACATCTGGCTGTCGGAAGGCGTGGCGACCTACTACCAGAACGTGCTGCGCGCCCGCAGCGGCAAGCTCGACGCCGCGCAGGCCTGGCTGCGTCTTGTCGCCGGCTTCGCCAAGGGCATGCGAAGCGCGCAGGGCATGACGCTCGCGCAGGCGACCGAGAGCATGTACCGGGAGGGCACGTACATGCGCGTCTACTGGGAGGGCGCGGCGATGCTGTTCATCGCCGACGTGCGGCTGCGGCAGATGACCGGCGGCAAGCAGTCGCTCGACACCGCGCTCGCGGCGCTCAACGAGTGCTGCGGCTCGGACGAGCGCGCCTGGAGCGCACGCGAGCTGTTCGACAAGCTCGACGAAGTGACCGGCACCGTGGTGTTCAGCGACATCTACGACAGCCATGTTTCCTCGCGCGACTTCCCTGACCTGGCCGCGACTTACCGCGCGCTGGGCATCTCGGACGCCGGCGGGGGCATCGCGTTCACGGGCGCGGCTGCCGAGGCGCGGCTGCGCGACGCCATCATGGGTGCGGGCCAGCCCTGAAACGCGGCGTGCCGGCGGTCTAGAATGCGCCATGTCCCCGGCCGGGAGCGTGTCCCATGACCAGCGCACTGGTTGCCTACCTGCATTACCTCGCCATGATCGCGATCGCGGTCGTGCTGGTGCTCGAGCACCTGTACTGCGTCCCGGGCCTGCCCGACGGCCGCGCACGCCTGCTCGCGCGCATCGATGCCGTCTATGGCGCGGCCGCCGTGCTGGCGATCCTCACCGGCATCGCGCGCGTGGCCTGGTACGGCAAGGGCGCGGCGTTTTACCTGCACAATCCGGTGTTTCACATCAAGATGGCGCTGTTCGTGGCGGTCGGCCTGCTCTCCATCCCGCCGACGCTGCAGTTCCTGCGCTGGCGCCGCCAGATCGCCTCGGGGAGGAAGGACGTTGCGGCAGACTTCCAGGTGGCGCGGCTGCAGCGCTACATCCGCGCCGAGCTCGCGCTGTTCGTGCTGATCCCGCTGATGGCCGCGCTCATGGCACGGGGCATCGGCCTGCAGTCCGGCCAATGACGCGCCGCGCGGCCCTTGCCGGCCGCGTGCTGGCGCTCCTCGTCCTCGGCGGCGCGGCGATCGCGCGGGCCGACGTCCATCGTTACGAGGTGACCGTGGACCCGGCGCTGGAACGCGTCAGCGTGCGCGCCTGCTTCGAGGGCGAGGCACCGCGATCCCTGGCGGCGGAATCCGACGGGGCACGCTTCTATCTGGAATCCATGCACATCGGGAAGCGCGTGCTGGAGCCCGACGGCGACCAGGTGGCGCTGGGCGAGGCCGGACCGGACGCCTGCGTCGACTACGTCGTGAAGCTGCAGCCGGCACAGGGCCCTGCGCAGAGCGGCGGCCCGGAGACGCGGCGCGTCGGCGGCAGCATGCTCACCGCCATCGGCGACTGGCTGTGGCGTGCGCCGGATGCGCAGGAGCCGCTCGAGCTGCGTTTCCGGCTGCCGCCGCGCGTGGGGGTGTCCGTGCCGTGGCGGCGCGCGCAGGATGCGTCGGGGCAGCCGGTGTTCCTGGTGGGCCCGACGCCGGCGAGCTGGCCGGGCATCGCGGCTTTCGGCCGTTTCGACGTCCACGACGTCGAAGTCGCCGGGGCCGTGCTGCACGTCGCGCTGGTGAGCCTCGAGACGCCGGC
>DASUFB010000054.1:0-107371 GCA_036274775.1 Burkholderiales bacterium
CCATGCGGGTACGCCCCAGCGCCGTGAGCGCCTTGTCGATGATGGCGGTTTGCCGCGGGTCGGCCTGGTGCGCGTGGCCGGCCTGTGCGGCGGAGTGGATGCCGTGATAGAACCACGTGCCCGTCGCGTCGCGCTCGAAGCGGTGCTGCGTGCCGACGATGACCACCTCGACCACGGCGACCTGCTCGATCGGCACCGGCAGCAGCATGCGCGAGCCCTCGACGCCGTGGATGTTCTCGGCCTCCTTCCCCGGCAATTGGGACCGGCTCTTTAGCTGCAGCGTGACGATCACGCCGACGAGCACGGCGAGCAGCGCCCAGACCGCCAGCAGACGGCCGCGCCGGCCGGCGCTCATCGCTGTTTCCACCATACCGCGAACCCGATCGCCGCGAGCAGCGCGGGCACGAGGATCACCGCGAGGAAGAAAGTGCCCTTCATCTGCCGGTTCGTCAGGTTCACGCGCGGCAAATCGAGCGCGCGCGGTTCCAGGCCGATCAGGTTTTCCTTCGATGCGAGATAGTTCACGGCGTTCAGGAACAGCTTGCCGTTGCCCATGATGTGGAAGAACGAATTGGTCGCGAAATCCGAATCCCCTATCACAGCGACCCGCGAGCGTGCGCGCGACGCGATGGCGGGCTTTCCGAATTTCCCGTCCGCCTGCGCGTTAACCAGCGCGTCGTTGGCGGGAGCCGGGTGCCGCGACGCAACCACCACGATGGTCAGGGGTCCCGTGAGGTCCCTGGCCTTGTCGAAGCGCGTGTGCTGCTTGTCGGTCAGGCCGTAGCTCTGCTTGGAGGAGTTCGCGAGCGGGATGACGTCCGTGCCGGGCATGCGTTGCGAGGTCGGCGAGAACGAGCGCGCGCCAGGGTAGAACGTGAGCGGCAGGTCCTCCGCGACCGGGTGGTAGTTGTAGTCGGTGACGGCCGGCGCGGAAGGATCGGCCCAGAAGTGGCTCGATTCGTCCAGGACGATGTCGTTGTCCGCGACGATGCCGTAGTCGCGCAACATGGGCTCGAGGCCGGTCTGCACGAAAGGCTCGAGCATGAACAGGCCGTTGCCGCCGCCGGCCAGGTAGTCGCCGATGGCGGCGACTTCCTGCGGCAGCAGCGGCACCTGCGGGCCGGCGACGACGAGCAGCGAACACCGGGCGAGGTCGGCGCCCGCGCCGGCCCGGGCCAGCGAAATCTTCTCCACCGTGTAGTTGAGCGTCTCCAGCGCCTTGCGCGCCTTGGCCATGCCGTGCTGCTGGTGGGTCTCGTAGATGGAGCCCAGGCCGTGCGTGTGGCCGGCGGTGCCCTCGAGGTGGTCGTGGGTCTCCAGGCTGAACGGATCGGGCTCGCGGTGGCCGTCGAGGAAGCAGACCTTCTGCGTGACGCCCAGGGAGACGCGCAGGATCGCATTGGCGATCTCGGTTTCGCTCGGACCGTTGATCTGCATCCTGCGGTCCTCGCTCTCGAGGATGGCGGTGCCGGCGAACTGTACGCCGCGCAGCCGGGCGGCGGCGGGGTTGAGCATCGGGTCGTAGAATTCCAGCGTGAGCTTGTCCGTCTGCCGCCCCATGAGCTTGTAGAGCTCGACGGTCTCGCGCATCAGCGGATCGTGGAAGAACGTGATGTGCACCGGCTTCTGCAGGCGCTTGAGCATGGTGATCGTCTGCGGCGACAGCGAGTAGCGGCCTTCCTCGGTCATGTCCAGGCGCCATGAGAACTGCGTGGACAGGTAGCCTGCCGCGCACAGCACGCCGACGACGCCCAGCGTGTACAGCACGATCTCGCCGCGCCGCTGCCTGACCAGGGCGGCCAGCTCGTCACGCAGATCGTAGGCACCCCAGCCGGCGAGCGCCAGGCCGGCGGCGGCGATCAGGTAGATCCAGAAATGGCTCTCGAGCAGGATCGCATGCATCGCGCCGGCGAACGCGAGCAGCACGATGCCGGCGGTAAGGATGACTCCGGAGCGGAAGAAGTCGTTCATGTCAGCGTCGCCACTGCAGGTAGCCGGCGTTGAGCGTCAGCGCGATGGCGCATACGATCAGATAGAAGGCCACGGCCTCGCTGCGCAGCAGCCCCTGCACGAAGTTCGCGTACTGCAGCGAGAAGGAAAGGTAGCCGAACAGGCCGCGCAGCGCGGGCGAGACCTGGAAGTTCTGCAGGTGCCCGACGTACCAGAAGCTCAGCAGCACCGGTACGGTGATCAGCGCGGCCACGATCTGGTTTTGCGTCAGAGTGGAGAAGAACTGGCCCACCGCGAGGCACGCCATGCCGAGCAGCAGGAAGCCGATGTAGCCGGCGATGATGGTGGTGGTCTGCGGGTTGCCGAACAGGTAGAGCGGCATCAGGTCGATGAGCGTGCCGGCCGTCATGAGCAGCAGGATCGTGACCGCGCCGAGGAACTTGCCGAGCACCAGCTCCCAGGGCTTGAGCGGCAGGGTCATCAGCAGCTCCATCGTGCGGCCGTTGTATTCCCCCGCGAACAGGCGCATCGAGACCAGGGGCAGCAGCGTGAGGATGAGGATGCCCATGTTGCGGAAGGTCTCGTCCATCGAGGCGCTGCCGGTCAGGAACATGTTGTAGGTGAAGAAATAGCCGGTGCCGACCAGGAAGACGGCGACCACGAAATAGGCGATCGGCGAGCGGAAGTAGCCGAGCAGTTCCTTGTGGTAGAGGGCGAGCACGCGCTTCATGCGGAGGCCTCCTCCGGGGAGCCCTGGCCGATGTAGCGCAGGAAGATGTTCTCCAGGGTCGGCTGCCGGCGCTCCAGGCGATAAAGGTCCCAGCGTTTCGTTATGGCCCGCGCGATCGCTGCTTCCATGTCGGCACGGTTGTCCGTCTGGCATTCGACGTCGACCAGACCCGGGGCATCTGCCGAGTCGTGCGCGGAAACTTCGATGACGCCATCCATCGAGGCCAACTCGGCCTGCACGTCTGCAGCCGGCGCGCCCACGCGCAGTGTGACCCTGCTGGTTTGCTCGGAAGCGCGCTGCAGCGCCGCCGGGGAGTCGATGGCGAGCAGTCGCCCGTGGTTGATGATCGCCACGCGCCGGCAGATGAGCGTGACCTCGGGAAGGATGTGCGTGCTCAGCAGCACGGCGTGCTGCTCGCCGAAGGACCGGATGACTTCGCGCGTTTCCTGGATCTGGCCGGGGTCGAGGCCGGCCGTCGGTTCGTCCAGCAGCAGGACTTCCGGCTTGCCGAGCAGCGCCTGGGCCAGCCCGACGCGCTGGCGGTAACCCTTGGAGAGCTTGTAGATCTCCCGGTGCGTCACCGCTTCGAGCCGGCATGCCGCGGATACGCGATCGAGTTCGGACGCGATCTCGCCGCGCGGCACACCCTTGACCCTGGCCACGAAGCGCAGGTACTGGAAGACGTTGAGGGTGTCGTACAGCGGCGGGGTTTCCGGCAGGTAGCCGATCTTGCGGGCGGCGGCTTCGTTGTGCGTGGCCATGTCGCAGCCGGCCACCGTGATGCGCCCCGACGATGAAGTCGTGAAGCCGGCGATCATGCGCATGGTCGTGGTCTTGCCGGCGCCGTTCGGCCCCAGGAATCCGACGATCTCGCCCCTGGCGACCGAGAACGTCATGTCGTGGACGATGGTCCTGGAGCCGAAGCGCTTCGATACGGATTCGAGCGAGATTGCAGCGGGATTGCTCATCTGGTTGCGAGGGCAACAAAAAGGCCCCCCGTCCGGGGGGCCTTTGAAGGTGCTTGTTTTAGCTGCGACGCGACGCGCTTATTTGTACCAGCGGCCGCCCTTGGCGGCGAACTGGTCCCCGTCGTGCGCGAAGAACAGCTGGGTGCCTTCGATGTCGCGCATGTACTTCAGGCGGTTCACCGAGTTCGTGTAGGCCTGCACGCTGAAGTTCAGGCCGGCGGGATAGCCATCCAGGTTTTCCTGCATCCAGATCGCGTCCTGCGACATGATGATGGTGCCATTGCCGGCGGTCTTCACCTTCAGCGACTGGTGGCCGATGGTGTGGCCCGGGGTGCTCAGGATCAGCACGGAGCCGTCGCCGAACAGGTCGTAGTCGCCGTCCAGTTCCAGGAAGTTGAAGTCGCGCGTGCCTTCCAGGTCGGCCAGCACGAAAGCGCCGCCGGTGCGGCCCTGGAACTTCTCGGGCCACCAGCCCTGGAACAATTCCTTCTTCTGCAGGACGTGGATGGCGTTCGGGAACAGCTTCAGGTTGCCGCCGTGGTCCAGGTGGGAGTGCGAGGTGATGACGATCTTGACCTTGTCGGCCGAGTAGCCGAGCTTCTTCAGTTGTGCGTCGATCACGTCTTCACGCTTCTGGTTGGGCTTCAGGAAGTCGCACATGCCGGCTTGCCAGTACGACTTGCAGTTGCCGTCCGAGATCGCGACGTTGTTGCCCGTGTCGAACACCACCAGACCCCTCGGGTGCTCGATGATCCACATGCTCACCGGGATGGTGATGTCGCGCTGCTTTTCCTTCGGGATGCTGGGGATCAGCCCGGTGATCGGGAAGGGACCGAACATGCCGCTGGTGGTCCAGTAGACCTTCACGGTCGGGTCGGCAGCGGACGCGCCAAACGACATGGCGGCGAGCAGCATGCCGAACAGTGCGGCAAAGATGCCAGACTTCTTCATGATTTCAACTCCTCCTTGGATTTGCTGAATGGTCGTTCTTATTGATACAGCACCCGCTTGCACCGCCCTTGGCCTGCTCCCGGTTCTGATTGTTGTCGGGGCGGGAATTTTTATGCGTTCCCGGCGATTGCCGCAGGATGCCTGCGATACGGCGCGTACGAAGTGTGCCTGATTCCATTTCAAAGCGTCAATCTTTCGTGTTTCCTAAGTCCTTCAACAAGAACACATTTCTTACGATTAATGCAATTGGTAAGAAAAAATGCACGTTCTGCGCGGCCATTCATGACAAATCGCAACCTGTCGGTCACGACAGGTTGTCGGCGCTGACGAGACCCTTCGCCAGCAGGCTGGCGAACATTTCATGCGTCTGGCGGATGCCGTCCTCGAGAGAGATCGACCCGTAATCCCCGAGAAAACTGCGCACCGGCTGGTCCGACAACGCCATGGGAAACGGCAGCGGGTCGCCCGAGGCTTCGATTTTGGCCTCCGGAGCGATCTTGCGAATGACATCGATGGATTGCTCGACGGTCGAGGTAAGTCCATTGATATCAAATACTTCCGCACCGCTTCGGTCTTTGGAAACGGCCTTGATGAAGGCGCTGGCGACCTCGCCGGCATGCAGCCAGGAGACCGGGCCGCGGAACGGGATGGTGTAAGGCTTGCGCGCGGCCGCCGCGAGGATGGCGACGGTCGTCTTGGACGTCATGCCCTGGTCCCGGCCGATGCCGTATACCACGCCGGGCCGCAACCCCACGCTCGGCACCTGCCAGTCCTGCGCATAGACCCGTGCCGTCTGCTCGTTGGCGAACTTGTAGGCGCCATACAGCGTTGGCATGGTCTTGGGATCGAAAACGCCATGGGCGGCGATGGAGCTGGCGTAGGCGATGCGCTTGATGCCCAGCCGGCGCGCGGCTTCGAAGACGTTCAGCGTCCCGACCACGTTGACTCGCGCCCCGCCGACCGGATCGGCCTTGCAGAACGGCACCTGCAGGGCGGCGAGGTGGATGATCGCCCGGGCCCCGCTTTTCTCGATTGCCGCATCCACGGCCGCCTTGTCGCCGATGTCTCCGGTGAACCATTTCACCTGGGCCAGCTCGGATTCCGCCATGAGCAGCCGCGGGCGCCGCTTGTCCTCGGTGAGGTCCATTGCCGCGACCGGCACGCCTGCGTCGGTCAGCAGGGTCAGCGCCCAGCTGCCGATGCAGCCGCCCGCGCCCGTCACGAGCACGGGGCCGCTGAAGTCCTTGGGATTGATCTTGAATTGCCTGAACACGCGGCCTCCTCAGGTTTGCATTGGCAGTGCGGAATCTCGCGCCCATTCGGACAACGAGGCGTCGTAAACCTTGACGTTGCTGTGGCCGAGCATGGCCAGCACCAGTGCGTTGGCGGTGGCGGCGATGCCACCGCCGCAATAGGCGATCACCAGCGGCCGCGACAGCGGCTCGGCGAACTGCCGGCGCAGTTCCTCGGCGCTCTTGAAAACGTTGTTCGCGTCCACCGTGGCCATCGCGGGAAGGTTGATGCTGCCCGTGATGTGCCCGCGCCGGCCGTAGTAGACGCCACCGGTGCCCGCGTGCTGCTCGGGGCGCAGGGCATTGATCGTGCAGGTGTCGCGTGAGCCGATCGCTGCCAGCACATCTTCCTTGGTTGCGATCATCTCGGTTTGCGGCGGGTGCGGTTCGAACGTGCGCGATTTCACGCCGCGGGCCGGGCCGGACTCGACCGGCCGCCCTTCCGCGCGCCATTTCTGGAAACCTCCGTCGAGGACTGCGGCGCGATCGTGCCCGAACACGCGCAGCATCCACCACATGCGCGTCGCCCACCAGTGGTTGGCGCTCGAGTAGCTGACGACCGTCGTGTCGCGGTCGATGCCCAGCGCCGACATGGCGGCGGCGAACTGCGCCGCGGACGGCAGCATGAAATGGATGGGCGCGGAGGTGTCCGCGACGTCGCGGTCCATGTCGACGAAGGCCGCGCCCGGTATATGCGCCTTGAGGAAATCCTCGTGCCCGGGCTTGACGGCGTAGTAGCTGTTGTCCGGCAGCGGCGGCAGGTGGGTCGTGCAGTCGAGCACGCGAACTCCGGGGTCGTCCAGATGCGTGGCAAGCCAGGCCGTATCGACAAGGTACTGCGGAAACGCGAAGTCTTGCGCCATGGCGACAGAGTCTTTGGGCCAAAGAAACGCAAGGCTACCAAAAAACGCCGGAAATTCGCCCCTGCGGCCGTGAAAACATGCAAAAAGCAGGTATTGCGCAAGCCGGTGGCATCACGCCCGGCGAGGGTGGCAGCGGTCGCTGCCGGAGTTGCATCGGTGCCACGGGAATGATGCGGTTCGCCACACCTCCTTGCGAAAAGTCGCGACTTGCGAGCGCCCTGCGCGCACGGGTTTTCGAAAGCCATTGATTCGCAACGGCCTCGCCGGATTTTTCCGCATAGCAAAAAATGTCTCGCCGGACCCCGCCGCACAACCGGTGGTTTGCATCCGCGCCCGATTCCTGCAAGATTCGGCATGTCGTAGCCAGCCGCAAAGTCTGTCCGCCCCCATAAGTCCTTAAGACCAAACCTGTAACAAGGTGGAGTGCAGAGATGATCAAAGACGCCGCGTACTACGAATCGATGTTCAACAACCGGGCGGCAGTTCCGGAATTCCAGAGCCATTTCGACAGCTGGGCTGCCCGTTCCGAGCAGGCCCGCAAGGATCTGGATGTCGAGCTCGACGTTCCTTACGGCGACGACCGCATGGAAACGATGGACATCTTCCGCCCCCGGGGGGAGGCCACGTGCCTGCTGATGTTCATCCACGGGGGCTACTGGCGCTCGCTGGACAAGAAGCAGCATTCCTTCGTTGCCACGCCCTTCGTGAACGCCGGAGCGGCCGTCGCCGCCATCAACTATTCGCTTTGCCCTGCGGTCAGGATCGAGGACATCGTCCTGCAGTGCCTGAAGGCCGGCGCCTGGCTGTATCGCAACGCCGGCGAGGTCGGCGCCCCGCGCAACCGCATTTTCGTGGCCGGGCACTCGGCCGGCGGGCACCTGACCGCCATGTGCATGGCGGCGCAATGGCCGCGCTACTCCCGGGGGCTGCCGGAGAAGGTGATGCAGGCGGGGTTCTGCCTCAGCGGGATCTACGATCTGCGGCCCGTCGCGCTGACGCCGTCGATCAACGTGGACCTGCGTCTCACGGAAGCCGGGGCGGTGAAGCTCAGCCCGGGCCTGATGCCACCGGCCACCCGCGCACCGGTATTCATGGCGGTGGGCGGGCGCGAGCTCGGGGGCTTCAAGGAGCAGCATGCCCTGCTTGCCGCGCAGTGGGCCGGCGTGCTGGCCGAGGACATTCCTGCGCCCGACGACGATCACTTCACGATCCTGAACTCCTTTGCCGATCCGCAATCGGCGGTGGGCCGCGGTGCGCTCAGGATGATGGGGCTCGCCACCTAGCTGCAGACGGCCGGCATACTGGATATAATCCCAGTATGTGTACCTGAGAAACGCAGAAATTAAAAGCCCCGGCTATTTGCGGGGCTTTTTGGCGGCGGTCTTGGGTGCGGCCTTCTTGGGCTCAGGCGGCATCGCCAGCATCCGGGCTAAAACTTCATCCGGGTTAGGCAGCGGCGCTTCGCGTGGACTCTTGGCTTTGGCCATTGCGGGAGTCTATGCCGTGGGTGCTGACAATTCAATTGAGGTTACGAAGGACATGGTGACGGCGGCATTGCGAGCCATTAGCCCTTACCTTGATGAGTTGGGGCATCTAGATCGGATTTCTGCTCCTGAAGCAATGGAGGCAGGTTTACGTGCTGCACTCCAAGCTCGGTCTGTAAACGCAAAACCAATTTCCAAAGCTCGCGATTGAATTTTCCCATTTCGACTGACGCAAATTTCATTTCGTTCAGCGCGGCAAGATCCATTCGCTTGACTTCAAACTTGAGCGGTTCATCGACCTGCGCATTGGTGGTAGCGGTGGCGGAGGCAAGGCAGAGATCAGAGTCGTATCGATAGGTCGCATGGCAGTAGAAATTTCTGGTTCCGGTAAATCCCTTGAATCGTTTAATGGCATTAGTGATGTCCTGAAGTAGTTGCTCGTCCTTCACGCGTTCTCGGGCAAGGCTTCCTATTAGTTCCAACCGCGCATTGGTGGTTCGATGCGAATGCCAGACGATTGCAGCAGAGTGAGTGCCTCCGATCAGGAATAGCTGAAGCAATGCCAGGAACACGCTTTCATTGTTGGCCCAATTGACAATGAGCCCACCAATGGAAGTTAGAAAGGCCGTGTTGTGCGCCGCCTTCCCATGAATTGGCACCTGCGGGATTTTTTCCTTTCGCGGTTTCTTTCTATTGGCCATGGCTAACCTAATTCTGGAAGCGGTCATCTCTTGCGGGGAAGGCGAGTATCTATCCATAGCCAAACATCTGGCGAAAGATACCCTGCGACGACTGCGGAGAATTCTGCTAGGAGAAACAGAAAACGTTCGCCTCCAACCGATCGAAAGCGAGCAGAGAGTTGTGCGTGTGTTGCATCTGTCTCAAACGCGATGGCACAGACTTGTTCGCCTGCTGACAGGACGCGCCAGTTTTTACCGGCGATGGCTTCAACATCCGCACGAACATCGCGAACTTTGCCAGCGTGCTCTTTGAGATTGGGATAGAACAGCGTGAGTTGATAGAGAGGCATTTGCTTCTCCCGCGCTGATTACATCGATTTTTTAGACTTTGCCGCGAGACGCGCGGCATAGGCCAGAACGAATTCGTTACGCCTGTCCGCCAATCCGCCGATAGGTGAGGCGCTTGCCGCTGATGCCCTTGAGTGCCGCATCGGTACGTTGGTTGTCATCGACCCCAAGCGCGATGCGATTGTTGTAGCGGAAATCGAATTCCGTGGTGTAGCGCTCAAGGTGATGCGAGGAAACGTGTTGATAGGTGCCGTACATGCCGCGCTTGAAGATGCCGAAGAATCCTTCCACGGTGTTCGTGTGAACCGTGCCGCGCACGTATTCGCCTGCGCCGTGGTCAACCTGCGCATGCTTGGGAAACGATTCCTTGGTGCGGCGATACATGCCACCCTTGTCGGTCATAAGGTTGGCCTTCGTGCTCACGTTGGCAAGAAGCTTTTCCTTGAGGGTTTCGGCCTTCACATCTGGCACATGGAAGGAACGCACCGAGCCGTTGCGCTCGACCAGCGAGAAGATAGCTTCTTTGTGAGCCGGGCCACGGCGCACCTTGGCGCCGATCTTCTTGCCGATGTAGGTTTCATCGGCCTCGACAGGTTGCCCGCCGGAGCCAAGCAAGCCGCCGCTTTCGGGCTTCATGGCTTCGCGAATGCGATGGGACATGAACCAGGCCGTCTTGTAGGTCACACCAAGCATGCGCTCCAGCTGCTTGCTGGAGATGCCCTTCTTGGACGAGCACATCAGGTGGGTGGCGTAGACCCACTTGTGAAGCGGAATCTTGGAGCGCTCGAACACGGTGCCGATGGTGACCGTGAACTGGCTGCGGCAATCGCCACAGAAATACAGCCCTGCACGGTGGGATTCGCCCTGAAGCTGGCTATTGCGCTCCGTGCCGCCGCAGTGCGGGCATACCGGACCATTGGGCCAGCGAATCGACTCTATATGCTTGCGCGCCGCTTCTTCGTCGATGAATTTGGGTTCGGTATGCATGGCTATCTCCTTACGGTGATGCCATTGTCCTCCCCGAATCTGCGTGTGTCAAGTATATAGTAGCGATATAATCACAGTATGCCGCTCAAGACCGTCGCTGGCGACCATGGAAGCGCCCGCAAGGGCAGGGGAGCGACCCTGAATCCCGAGGGCCGCTTCGAAGCCGCCTCGCGGGAGGCGTTCGACGGCGGCTGGGAGATTCCGCAGGACGGGGAACCGGGAAGGCCGCGAACCGTCGTCACCGCCGAGAACGTCAAGAGCATCATTTCCCGCAACCGGTCGCCCGACATCCCCTTCACGCAGAGCATCAACCCTTATCGCGGATGCGAGCACGGGTGCATCTACTGCTACGCCAGGCCGTCGCACGCCTACCTGAACCTGTCTCCCGGCATCGATTTCGAGACGCGGTTGTTCGCCAAGGTCAACGCCGCGCAGCGCCTGTGCGAGGAGCTGGCGCGGCCCGGCTATGCCTGCAGCACCATCACCATAGGCGCCAACACGGATGCCTACCAGCCGGCCGAGCGCGAATGGAAGATCACGCGCTCCATCCTGGAGGTTGCCGCAGGCTGCAACCAGCCGGTGGCCATCATCACGAAGAATGCGCTGGTCGAACGCGACCTCGACGTCCTCGCGCCCATGGCGAAGAAAGGTCTCGCGGCAGTCTTCATTTCAGTCACCACGCTGGATCACGACCTTGCACGGCGCATGGAGCCGCGGGCATCTGCCCCGTCCCGGCGCGTGGAAGCCATCCGGCGCGTGGCGCGTGCCGGCGTGCCCGTCGGCGTCATGGTGGCCCCCGTCGTGCCCTTCCTGACGGACGCCTCGATGGAGGCCATCCTCGAGGCGGGGCGTGACGCGGGGGCGCGCTCGGCGGGCTACGTGCTCATGCGGCTGCCCTACGAGGTCAAGGACCTGTTCAAGGCCTGGCTGGTGCATCATTACCCGCTGAAGGCGGAGCACGTCATGAGCCGGGTCAGGCAGATGCGTGACGGCCGCGAAAACGATCCGGGTTTCGGCAGCCGCATGCGCGGCAGCGGCGAATTCGCCGACCTGCTGCGCCTGCGGTTCGACAAGGCCTGCAGGCGGCTCGGCCTGAACGAGCACCGGCGGGTTCTCGACACCGGGCAGTTCAGGCCGCCGAGGCCGGATGGGCAGATGGATTTGTTCTAGGAGATAACAGGCGCCGCGGTCGCGTTGCGACCTGAGCTGCGGCGCGGGACCCACCATGCGCAAGGTTTATTCGGCGCCCACGCTTCCGGATGCCCACCTCGTGCGGGAATTGCTGGCGCGGGAAGGCATCGACGCCCGCGTGTTCAACGAGAATGCCCAGAGCCTGATGGGCGAGATACCGGTGAACCATGCATGGCCGGAAGTCTGGGTCATGGACGACGGCGACATGGCCGCCGCGCGCAATGTCATCCGCGCGCTGGAAAGACCCTCGGCCGGCGGGCCGCCGGCATTCTGCCCGCATTGCCGGGAAGAGAATCCGCACAACTTCCAGGTGTGCTGGAACTGCGGCGGCGATTTCTGAGCGTCGGCTACGTCGGCTGTCGCCGGGGAAGCCGGCCAGGCTGCCGGGTGGGCGGCGGTACTGCGGCAGCCCGATGGAACGTACGTCGAGGCGTCGAACGTATCGATTGTCAGTTCTGAGACGAGCGCCGGCCGTTGTCGCTCACGGCCTCGCGGCGGCCGTCCACCGGTTTTTCAGCGTCCGGCTTGCCGTCCCAGCCGCCGCCCAGCGCCTTGAACAGGTTCGCCGTGGCTTCCAGCTGCACGCGCCGCGCATCCACGCGGTTCAGCTGCGCGTCGAGCAAGGCCCGCTCCGCTATCAGCACGTCGAGCAGGCTGGCGATGCCGTTGTCGTAGCGCAGCTGCGCGAGCTGCCTGGCGCCCTGCAGCGCGTCGACGCGCTGCTGCTCCGCGTCCGCAGTCTCGCGCGCCTTGCGCTGCGTGACGAGCGCGTCCAGCGCGTCCTTGAAGGCGTTCTGGATGGCGGACTGGTATTGCGCGAGCATCTGCTGCTCGCGCGCCTGTGCCGCGGCGACCTGCGACTTGATGCGCCCGGCATCGAACAGGGGTTGCGCGAGCGACCCGGCGAACTGCCACGTGCGAGACTGGGTGTTGAACAGGTCGGCCAGCGACGAGCTTTCCCCGCCGAAGAATCCGGTCAGCGAGATGGACGGATAGTAGGCTGCTTTCGCCTGGCCGATGCGCGCGTTGGCGGCGATCAGGCTCTCCTCGGCCTGCCGCACGTCCGGCCTGCGCTCCAGCATCTCCGAGGGCAACCCGGCGGGCACCGCCGGCGGCGTGGCGATGGCATCGATGGCGGCGCCGCGCTCCACGGGCTGCGAGAACAGGGCGCGGGGGCTGCGGCCGACGAGAACCGCGAGGGCCGTTTCCTGCAGCGCCAGCTGCTGCTCGATGGTCGGCAGCAAGGCCTGCGCCTGCGCGGTTTCCGCCTCGATCTGCCGCAGGTCGAATTCCGACGCGAGCCCGGATTCGAACCGCATGCGCATCAATGCCGTGGAAGCTTGCCGCGTGGAGATCGTGCGCTGCGTGATCGCCGCCTGCGCGTCCAGCGCCCGCAGCCGGAAATAGCCCTTGACCACGTCCGCGACCAGCGTCAGCCGCACGGCTTCTCGATTGAACTGCGAGGCGAGCAGTTCCGCGCGCGCGGCTTCCGTCGCGCGCCGGTACTTGCCCCAGAAGTCGATTTCGTACGAGGCGGACACGGCGGCCTGGAAGTCGTTGTACTTCGGGTCCACCCCGGGCGGGACCGTGATGATGCTTTCCCGGCTGATGCGGTTGCCCGAGGCGCTGGCTCTCGCCGACACGCCCGGATACTGGTCGGCGCGGGCGATGCCGAGCGCAGCGCGCGCCTCGTCGACGCGTGCGATCGCCCCGCGCAGGTCGAGGCTGTATATCAGCGCCTCGTCGACCATGCGGTCGAGTACCGGATCGCCGTAGGCTTTCCACCAGCCGTCGGACAGCGGCTCCGCGGCGGCTCCGGGCCATTGCTGCGGCAGGTCCGCCTTGGGACGCTCGTAGTCCGGGCCCACCGTCACGCAGCCCGCGAGCACGAGGCCGAGCAGGACGGCGGCGGCGAAGCGCGTCACGGCGCGTCTCCTTCGGCGTGCGGGGCGCGGTGCGGCGGCCGGTCCTTCGCCTCCTGCGCCGCTTTGTGCTGCGCGATCTCGGCGCGGATCTGCGCGGTCGAGCGCCGCTCCGTGAGATGGCGGTCGGTGATGAGCTTGAAGAACATCGGGACGAAGAAAATCGCCAGGAACGTCGCCGCCAGCATGCCGCCCATGACGCCGGTGCCCACGGCGATGCGCGCGCCCGCGCCGGCGCCGGTGGAGAACGCGAGCGGCATCACGCCGAGGATGAAGGCCATGGACGTCATCAGGATCGGCCGGAAGCGCAGCCGCGCGGCCTCGACCGCCGCGGCCGACGGGGACAGACCCTCCTGGTTCTTCAGCAGCGCGTACTCGACGATCAGGATCGCGTTCTTCGCCGCAAGCCCGAGCAGCGTCACCAGGCCGATCTGGAAATATACGTCGTTGGTGAGCCCGCGTATCCAGACGGCAGCGAGCGCGCCGAAGGTCCCGAACGGCAGCGCCATCATCACCGACAGCGGCAGCGACCAGCGCTCGTACTGCGCCGCCAGGATCAGGAACACCATGATCGTCGCCAGCCCGAGCGCGAGCGTCGATGTCCCGCTCGACCTCTTTTCCTGGAACGAGGCGCCGCCCCAGTCGTAGCTGAAATCGGGCGGCAGGGTCTGGTTGGCGATGCGCTCGACCACCGCGATCGCCTGTCCCGACGAAATGCCGGGCGCGCCCTGGCCGAGCAGCTTGACGGCGGGCAGGTTGTTGAAGCGGTCCAGCGAGTCGGGGCCCGACGAGTACGTGACGCTGGCGAGCGACTTGATCGGGATCATCTGGCCCTTGTCCGAGCGCACGTACAGCTCGCCCACGGAATCCGGCCGGTTGCGGTATCCGGGCTCCGCCGACATGAGCACTTGCCACGTTCGTCCGAACTTGTTGAAGTCGTTCACGTAGTAGGACCCGAGCGTGGCCGAGAGGGTGTCGAAGACGTCGCCGATCGGCACGCCCAGCGCCTTGGCCTTTTCCCGGTCGACCTCCACGTGCAGCTGCGGCACGTCCGAGCGCCACAGGGTCTGCACGCCGGCGAGCTGGGGATCCTTGTTGGCGACGGCGAGGAACTTGCCCATCTCGGCGGCAAGGCGCCGCGGCCCGCCTTCGCCGCGGTTCTGGATGTAGAACTCGAAGCCGCCGGCGTTGCCCAGGCCGAAGATCGGCGGCGGCGCGAAGGCGAGCACCAGCCCCTCCCTGATACCCGCCGTTTTCACGAAGTAGTCGCCGATGAGCTGGTGCGTGGTCACGCCGGGACGCTCGTCCCAGTGCTTCTGCGTCACGAAGATCGTCGCGGCGTTGTTGCGGAAGCCGCCGCCGAGGAAGTCCAGGCCGGTGAACGCGACGGCGTATTCGTTCGCCGGGTTGGATTGCACGGCCTTGACGACTTCGCCGACGACCCTGTCGGTGCGCTGCAGCGTCGCCCCGTCGGGCAGGAACACGGCGCCGATGTAGTAGCCCTGGTCCTCGTCGGGCACCAGGCTGCCCGGTGTGATCCGCCACAACCAGACGGCTGCCGCTACCATGCAGGCGAACAGGGCCACGCCGATCGCGCCGCGGCGGATGATCCAGGCGGCGCCGCCGGTGTAGCGGCCGGTCACGCGGTGGAACCAGTCGTTGAACCACGTGAAGAAGCGCCCCGGAGTCCGGTGCTCGCGCTTGAGGATCAGCACGCACAGGCTCGGCGTGAGCGTGAGCGCGATGATGCCCGAGAGCACGACCGCGATCGCGATCGTGACGGCGAACTGGCGGTAGAGCTCCCCGGTCAGGCCGCCCAGGAAGGCGATGGGCACGAACACGGCGCACAGCGTGAGCACGATGGCGATCACGGGTCCGGTCACCTCCGTCATGGCCTTGATGGCGGCCTCGCGCGCGTGCTTGTGCTCCTCGTGCATGATGCGCTCGACGTTCTCCAGCACGACGATCGCGTCGTCGACGACGATGCCGATGGCGAGCACCATGCCGAACAGGGTCAGCGTGTTGATCGAATAGCCCAGCGCGAACAGGCCGGCGAAGGTGCCGATCAGCGATACCGGCACCGCGGCGAAGGGGATCAGTGTGGCGCGCCAGTTCTGCAGGAACAGGTAGACGACCAGGAAGACCAGCGCCATCGCCTCGGCCAGCGTCTTGACCACTTCGCGGATCGACACCTCCACGAACCGCGTCGTGTCGTAGACCACCTGGTACTGCATGCCGGCCGGGAAGCGCCTGGACAGCTCGTGCATGGTCTTCTCGACATCCTTGGCCACGTCGAGCGCGTTGGCGCCCGGCTGCAGGAAGATGCCCAGCAGCGCCGACTGCCTGCCGTTCACGCGGCCGATGAAGTCGTAGTCCTTGGAGGCGAGCTCGACGCGCGCCACATCCTTCAGGCGCAGCGCCGAGCCGTCCGGATTGGCACGGACGATGACTTCCTCGAATTCCCTCGGATCGGCCAGGCGGCCCTTCGTCGTGACCGTGTAGACGAGTTCCTGCCCCGACCCCGTCGGCGCCTGGCCGACCTTGCCGGCTGCGAACTGCGCGTTCTGCTCGTTCAGCGCGCGCAGCAGGTCGGCCGTGGTGACCTTGAGCTGCGTCATGCGGTCCGGCCGCAGCCAGATGCGCATCGCGTAGTCCTTCGCGCCGAATATCTGCACGTTGGTCGTGCCGGGGATGCGCTTGATGGTGTCGAGCACGTTCAGCGTGACGTAGTTGCTGACGTACAGGTCGTCATAACTGCCGTCCGGCGAGTTGAACGCCAGCACCTGCAGGAACGACGTCGAGTTCTTCTCGACCGTCACGCCCTGCCTGCGGACTTCCTGGGGCAGACGCGCCTCGGCCTGCTTGACGCGGTTGTTGACGTTGAGCGCGGCCTGGTCGACGTCGGAGCCGATCTCGAAGGTGACGTTGAGCTCGACCACGCCGTTGGACGAGGAGTTCGAGCTCATGTACAGCATGTTTTCCACGCCGTTGATCTGGTTCTCGAGCGGGGCCGCCACGGTCTGTTCCAGCACTTCCGCGGACGCGCCGGGATAGACCGCGCGCACGGTAACCACGGGCGGCGCGATCTCCGGGTATTGCGCGATGGGCAGGGTGCGCATCGCGGCGAGGCCGGCGAGCACGAGGAAGATCGACAGCACCGCGGCGAAGATCGGGCGGTCGATGAAGAAGCGGGAGAACATTTCGGTGTGGCCTTCCGCAGTCTATTGCGCGGGCCGGGCGGCTTCGGGTTTCGCCGCGGCCTGGCCTGCAGGCGGCGCAGCGGCCGGGGCTTCGGCGATTTTCACCGGTGAGCCCGGCCTCGCCTTGACCACGCCGTCCACGATGACCCTGTCGCCGGGCTTGAGCCCGCCGGTGATGATCCAGTCCTCGCCCGACCAGTCCCCGACCTGGACCGGGCGCGGCTCGACCACGCCCTGCGCGTTGACGGTCAGCACGATCTTGGTGCCCGGCCCCTCCAGCACCGAGCGTTGCGGGATGGCGATGGCGGCGGGCCGCACGCCCCCGGAAAGCTGGACGCGCGCGAACTGGCCGGGGCGCAGCAGGCCCTGCGGGTTGGGCATCACGGCGCGGGCCTCGATGGTTCCGGTGGCGGGGTCCACGCGCACGTCCGTGAAGTCGACCTTCCCGCTGCGGGAATATTCGCTGCCGTCGGCGAGCTTCAGGCGCACGTCGAACTTGCCGTCCCTGGGCAGCCTCAACGTGCCCTCGGCCACGGCGCGCGTGAACTTCAGGTGCTCGGCCTCCGTGAAGCTGAAGATGACGTGCACCGGATCGATCTGGGAGATCGTGGTGAGCAGCGTCTGCTGGGCTTGCACGAGGCTGCCCTCGGACTGCAGCGCGCGGCCGGTGATCCCGGCTATCGGCGCCTCGACGCGGGTATACGACAGGTTCAGCCTCGCCTCGGTCAGCGCGGCCTGCGCGGCCTTGACATTGGCGGCGGCGATCTGCTCGAGCGAAACGGCGTCGTCATGCTCCTTCTGGCTCACCGCCCTGGCCTCGTACAGCGGCCCCAGCCTGGCGGCATTGCGTCTCGCCTGGTCCGCGGTCGCCTGCGCGCTCGCAAGATCCGCTTCGGCCTTGGCGAGTGCGGCACGAAACGGCGCGGGGTCGATGGTGAACAGGCTTTGCCCGGCGGCAATCTTGCTGCCCTCGACGTAGTTCCATTTTTCCAGAATGCCGGAAACGCGCGGGCGCACTTCGACCTCGCGTATGCCGGCGACCTGCGCGACGTACTCGAAGGTCACGGGCAGGTCGCGCGGTTGCACGAGGGCGACCGTGACCTCGGGCGGCGGCATGGCCGGTGCCTGGTTCTGCGGCGATTTCTGGCATCCCGCCAGCGAAGCGAGGACCAGCGCAGCGGCCACGGCGGGCGCTGCGTTCGGAAGCAAGGTGTGCACGTATGGCTCCTGTGTACTGCCGGGTCGATGTGCCCGGATCGCGGCGCTCCAGCCGCGGCCCCGATCACGACAAGGGGCGCCAAGTCTACTTACGGACCGGAACGTGCGTAAAGTACGAAAGTGCTGACAGCCGCGGCGCCGCGCCCGGGGGTCGGCCGCCGTGCTAGGCCGCGGCGATCGTGCCGGTCATGCGCACGGCCCGGCCCGCCGCGTCGCGCTGGGTGACGCGCGCGGTGCAATGCACCTGCCGCCATTGCCCGCCGTGCACCTGCATGCGCAGGGGCAGGTGCTCCAGCGCGGTGCCGGCCTTGAACGCGGCGATGATCGCGGCGCGCAGGGGCTCCCGGTCCGAAGGATGGACGAGGTCGTTGAGCCGGCGCGCCGTCGTCGGGGACGGGACGTCGCGTCCGGACACGGCGTTCCACTCCCGGCTCAGGAACACTTCCCCCGAGGGCACGTGCCAGTCGAACAGGGCGAGCCGCGCGCTTTGCAGCGCAAGGTGCAGGCGATCCTCGCTGTCGCGCAAGGCCTGGTCCGCGGCGTGCCGGGCGCTCACGTCTTCGACGCTGCAGGCGAAGCCCGTCACGCGCCCGTCCTCCCGCATGGCCGCCGACCGCATCGACGTTTGCACCACCTTGCCGTTGCGATGGACGAAGCGCTGGACCGACGCGAACGGAGCGCCGGCCGCCACGGCCGAATCCCATTGCACCGCGACCCTGTCGTGGTCTTCGGGATGCAAGGTCGATTGCCAGCCCTTGCCCTGGGCGGCATCCGCAGACAATCCGGCGATGCGCTGGAACGCGGCGTTGGACTGGATGCAGGCACCGGAAGCGTCCGTGAGGAATACCCCGAGCGGGGCGGCATCGCTGATGGCCCGCAGGGTCGCGGAAGAGGTCCGCGCGGATGTCTCGGCGATTTTCCGCGATCGCGTCTGGCCGGTCAGCCTTGCGAGCGTGCGGCCCAGCATCAGCGTCAGGGCGGCGAGCGCCACGAGCAGCGCGAACGCCCGCGCCCGCATCCACGCCGCCGCGCGGCGCAGCCTGCCGTCGAGGTCGGCCCGCGCGGCGGCGACCTGCATGTCCTCGGCCCGGATCGCCTCTCCCAGCTGGGCGAGGATGCGCTCGACCTGCGCCAGCGCCTCGCCCTTGTCGTGCAGCGTGCTCCGGATCTGCGCCGCATTTGCGGGACCGGGCTCGCCCGCGCCGCGCTTGATCACGAGCGGGGAGGCATAGCGTTCCAGCCAGCGCTCGGTCAGGGCGCCGGCGGCCGCCAGGCGCTCGCGCTGGGCGTCGTCGCCATCGACGAGCACCGCTGCACGCCGGACCGCGCCGGCAAATCCCTCCGCGTCGCTGCGATAGCGTTGCAGCGCCTTCGAGGCGCCCGTCAGCAGGTATTCGCTCCATTGCAGGCGCATGTCGACGATGATGCCTGGCAGCCCCTGCAGCTGCTGGAGCGCCAGAATCCGCTGCCCGAGCGCATCCGCCGCGCGTTGCGCTTCGCCGTGGGCGCCCAGCGCGAACAGGTCCAGCGTGAACAGCAGGGCCAGCGCCGCGAGGACCAGGGCGATGGAGCGGGGCAGGACGAATTGCGGAATGGGCATTTTTCTCGGCTTTGGTCCCGGGGGCGTCCGGGTGTCCCGCAGGCCTGGCGATCCCGGGTGGTGATGCGAGGACTGAATGATAGAGAAATTGCGGGCGCACCAAGTTGATGCGGTTCGCGGGCACGCGCGCACCGCCGGCTCGCCCGCCAGGCTTGCACGCGGTACTAACGCGTTGTTCCGCAGATGAAAAGCCGAGTGGCACAAGCGTTGCATAAGCAGCCTTGCGGTACCGGGTCCCGATCGACGAATTTTTGACTTCATGAGCATCGCCCGCTACATCAAGGCAATCGTCAGCGAAGACGACCCGGCGGATCTGACCGAGGCGGATGCCCACGATCTGTTCGCGGCCATGCTCGACGGCGGCGTGCCGGACATGGAATTGGGCGCCTGCCTGTGCGTGCTGCGCATGAAGCGCCCGACATCCGCGGAACTGCTCGGCTTCTACCGTGCCACGTCGGAACGCCTCTACCTGCTCAAGACGCCGGCCACGGCGCTGCGGCCGCTGGTGTTTGCCGCTTATGGCGGCGCGCGCAGCGAGCCGAATCTGCTGCCCCTGCTGGTGCTGTTGCTGCAGCGCATGGGCGTGCCGGTGCTGCTGCATGGCACGCTGGAGGGAGGCGGACGGGTGGCGAGCGCGTACATCCTGCGCGAGCTCGGCATCCTGCCCGGCAGGTCACTGGCCCAGGCGCAGAAGTCGCTCGACGAGGAATTGCTCGCTTTCGTGCCCACGGCCGTGCTCTGCCCGGGGCTTGCGAACCTGCTTGCGCTGCGCAGCCGGCTGGGTGTGGACAATCCTGCCCACGTCCTGGTCATGCTGCTCGATCCGTTCGATTCCGGCGGCCTGCGCGTGGTTTGCGCGGAGCGGCCCGTGCAGCTCGAGCGGCTCGAGGCCTTTCTCGTCGCCACCGGCTTCGATGCGCTGCTCATGAAGGGCACCGAGGGAGAGCCGTTCGCCAATCCGAGGCAAAGACCGCGCATCCGGTTCTTCCGCCAGGGCGATGCCGTCGTGCTGTTCGAGGAGGAGATCGTGTCGGCGCGCGGCTCGCTGAGCCAGCCGTCGGCGGTCGATGCGGCGGCGACCGCCGCATGGATCCGGCAGGCAATGGCGGGACAGGTGCCGATCCCGCATCCGCTGGTCAACCAGCTGGCGTGCTGCCTGTTCGCTTCCGGCTATACGGACGACATGAATCAGGCAAAGGCCATCGCCGCGGTCGAGGCCGGCGGTCTTGCCCCGCAGGTGTACGCGAGGCCGGCAGACGATGGCCATTCCCGTCCTTATTGATCGCGGCCGGGTGCGCCGTGCGCCGGCGGTTTCGCCGGACGGCGCCGCGGTCGTGAGCATTGGCGGCGTTTCGCGAGGGAGCGCGGACGGCGGCGTCGTGCCGGACAAGCCCGTGCTGCAGCTGCGGTTCGGGCACGCGACCGCGTCGGTGCCCGGGAAGGGCAACGAGGACTTCCACGGCATCGTCTCGCCGCTGGAGCAGGACGACGTTCGCGCGCGCGGCATTGCCGTGGCGATAGCCGACGGGGTCAGCGGCAACGGCGGCGGACGCCTCGCCTCGGAAATCGCAGTCAAGAGCCTGCTGCGGGATTTCTATGCCGCCCCCGCACAGTGGCACATCACGTATACCCTCGACAGATTGTTGCGCTCCGTCAACGACTGGTTGGCGGCGGAGAATGCGAGGCACCTGGAATACCAGGGCATGGTGGCGGCGCTGTCCATGATGGTGTTCCGGGACAACCACTATCACATGGCCCACGTCGGTGACACTCGGGTCTACCGCCGGCGTGGCGATGTGCTCAGGCAGCTCACCACGGACCACACCTGGGGGCGCGGTGACATGCGCCACGTGCTCAAGCGCGCCGTGGGGCTGGATACCCATCTCGTGGCTGACTACACCGGCGGCGAGATCCTTGCGGGCGACGTATTCCTGTTGGCGAGCGACGGCGTCTGGGAAGTCCTCGGCGAGCGGCTCGTGCGCGAGATCATGCATTCCGGCGCCGGCGCGCAGGAGATTGCCGACCGGCTCGTGGAACGGTCGATGGCGAATCAGGTCCAGTACATGGGGCGCAACGACGCGACCCCCGTGGTCGTGGCGGTGGAAACACCGGCCGGGGCCCGCTAGGGCGCGGATTCTCCGCGCGGCCGTGTTGCATTAAACTTGCAGGTCCGCCTTGCGCGCCCACTTAATCATCAGGAGATCGAAAAGTGCAGCATCAACTCCCCCCCCTGCCTTACGCGATGGATGCCCTGCAACCGCATATTTCGAAGGAAACGCTGGAGTACCACTACGGCAAGCACCACCAGGCCTACGTCACCAACCTGAACAACCTGATTAAAGGCAACGAGTTCGAGAACGCCACCCTCGAGGAAATCATCCGCAAGTCCTCCGGCGGCGTCTTCAACAATGCCGCGCAGGTCTGGAATCACACCTTCTACTGGAACTGTCTGTCGCCCAAGGGCGGCGGCCAGCCCAAGGGGCCGCTCGCCGACGCGATCGCGAAGAAGTTCGGCGGCTTCGATGCCTTCAAGGAGGCGTTCACGAAGAGCGCGGTCGGCAACTTCGGTTCCGGCTGGACCTGGCTGGTGAAGAAGTCCGATGGCTCGGTGGACATTGCCAACACTTCCAACGCCGCCACGCCGCTCACCGGCGCCGACAAGCCGCTGCTCACCTGTGATGTCTGGGAGCACGCGTATTACATCGACTACCGCAACAAGCGGCCCGACTACGTCGCCGCGTTCTGGAATCTCGTGAACTGGGAGTTCGCCGGCAAGAACTTCGGCGGTTGACGTCCGCGCGGGTTCCGGCCAGAGGGCGCCCCGGCGCCCTTTGTTTTGCGGCGCGCCGCCCGTTCCGCGCGGGCGCGACGGCGGCTTGTTGCGGTGTGCCGGGCCGCGCGACTACACTGGGCCGGCTTTTCACTGGAGGGGCGGAATGAAGAATCCGCTGGATTCGCTGTGGGGCACGGTGATTTCGGGGCTGGTCCTGACCGTGATTCTGTATTTCGTGGTGAGGGCGTTGATCGGGGGGTGACACCATGGACTTCGGGCCTGCGATATCCCGCTGGGTTCACCTGCTCGCGGGCGTCATGTGGCTGGGGCTGCTCTACTACTTCAATTTCGTGCAGGTCGACGCACTGAAGGCGGCGCAGGGCGACGGCACCGCTGCCGGCATCACCAAGCACGTGACGCCGCGTGCGCTGTTCTACTTCCGCTGGGCCGCCCTGGCCACGTGGCTCGCGGGGGCTTCGCTGCTGGGGGCAAACTTCGGCAACGCTTTCCTGCTGCGGCCGAGCCACGCTGCCATCGGCATGGGCGCGTGGCTCGGCACGGTCATGCTGTTCAACGTGTGGGGCGTCATCTGGCCCAACCAGAAGAAGATCCTGGGAATCAAGCCGGCGACAGACGCGCAGAAAGCCAGGGCGAGGCGCGTGGCATTTCTTGTCTCCCGCCTGAACGTGGCGCTGTCCATCCCGATGCTGTTCATGATGGCTGCGGGCGCCCATACGGCGATTTTCTTCCACGCCTGAGCCCGCGGGGGCGCACGGTGCACCCGCATGTGCTTCTGCTTCCCCGCTATTGCGCGGGAGGCAGCGCGGCGAGCCCCTCTACGCGGTCGCCGGCCTTGATGCCGCGCCGGGCGAACCAGCTCTTGTTCATTTCCAGCGAGTAGGCGGCCGCTCCGCGCGAAGCGTGCGCGTCTTCCGTGAACGGCGTCATGTCCTCGATGTTGAGGATGCGTCCGTCGGCGTCGATGAAAGCCACGGACAGCGCGATGCGGGTGTTCTTCATCCACATCGCCGTCACCTCGGGGCGCGGGTAGACGAAAATCATGCCGCCGTCCTCGGCGAGCCGCTCGCGGTGCATGAGCCCGCGCAGGCGCTGCGCTTCGGTGTTGGCGACTTCGACGCGGACCTCGTGATGCTTGATGCGCAGGGGATACGTGAGCAGCGGATCGGCCTGCACCAACGATGCGAAAATCAGGGATGCCAGCGCAGCGACCGTCAATCCTGCGGCGAGGCGCGCAGAAGTTTTGACCAGCGAAACGATGAACCAGGATTGCACGTGCGCAGTTTGCACGTCGCGAAAGACTTTCGTCCACTGCAACTCCGCGCGCGATGCGCGGGATTTTGCAAACGCACATCGCGGCACCGGTACGGACCGCGGGCAACCGGAAAATGCAGGCGGGGTAGTTCGCGTAGCCAAGCGCCAGTGGCGGAAAAGCGGGTGTGGACGGATTCGCCGGACGGCGCTGCGTTCGTCGATATCGATATTTGTGCAACGCAATACGCGCGTATGGGAAGACATCACGGCCACAACCCAGAAATATCTTGACATTGCAGGGGGGAAACTCTTACTTTCGCCCTGCAGTAAAGCTCGGATTGGACCGCCTTAGTACCAAGGGTTGTACGTCTTGCTTTACGCATCGAGGCAGTAAATCAAAACCTGTTGCGCGGTGGCTTGGCTCGAAACGCTGCGCACTTCTTCGGGAGGTCTCACATAAATGGTGAAGCAATCGTTGCACTTCAAACGTGCTGCGGTATCCCTCGCCGCCGTCGCGGCGTTCGGTGCTTCAGGAGTCGTCTCCGCCCAAGGTCTGGACAGCGCTGAATCCAAGCTCTATCCGAACTATGTCACGGACGACATGCTCCTGAACGCGGACAAGGATGCGCAGAACTGGCTGCTGTATGGCCGTGACTACCATACCACCCGCTACAGCCCGCTGACCCAGGTCAACCGGGACAACGTCAAGAAGCTGACCCCCGTCTGGAACCTGTCGTTCGGCGTTCTGGAAGGCCAGGACAGCCAGGCCGTCGCGGTGAACGGCATGGTCTATGTCACGACGTCCTTCAACAAGGTCATCGCCGTCGACGGCGCCACCGGCAGGGTGGCCTGGAAGTACGAGCGCGAGCTGCCGGGTGACGTGTTCCCGAAGCTGTGCTGCGACGTCGTGAACCGCGGCGTGGCCGTCTACAAGAACAAGGTCTACCTCGCGACGCTCGACGCGCACATCGTGGCGCTGGACAGCGGCTCCGGAAAGGTGGTCTGGGACAAGAAGATCGGCGACTACACCTACGCCGAGACCTTCACGTTGATGCCGATGGCCCTGCACAACAAGATCATCTTCGGCACCGCGGGTGCCGAATATGGCGTGCGCGGCTGGATCGCGGCGATCGACGCCGACACCGGCGCCCCGATCTGGAAGACCTACACGATCCCCGGCCCGGGCGAGCCCGGCAACGACACCTGGCCCGGCGAATCGTGGAAGTACGGCGGCGGCTCGGCCTGGATCACGGGTTCCTACGACAAGGAGACCAACGCCCTGTACTGGCCCGTCGGCAACCCCGGTCCGGACTTCGACCGCCATGTCCGCGTGGGCGACAACCTGTTCACCAACAGCAACCTGCTGCTCGATCCCGAAACCGGCAAGATCAAGAGCTATTTCAACTACACGCCGAACGATCCGTACGATTACGACGGCGTGAATGAAATGATCCTGGTCGACGTCGGCGGCAAGAAGCTCTGGCTGCACGGCTCGCGCAACGGCCACCTTTACGGTATCGATCGCGTCAATACCGTGAAGAGCAAGGCCGGGCAGGAGCACAAGTGCGTCTGGGTCACGGCGTTGCAGCGTGTGAACTGGACCAAGCCGATCACGCCTGCCAACAACTGCAAGCCGATCTACAACTATCCTGAAAAGGACGTGGTGTACGACAAGGTGACCACCGACATCGCTCCGTCCCTGGACGGCGGCAAGGAATGGCACCCGATGGCTTACAGCCACCGCACCAAGATGGTCTACGTGCCGGTGTACGATTTCGCCATGGACCTCCAGGCCAAGAAGATGGAATGGAAGCGCGGCGAGTGGTACCTGGGCGCCAAGATCATCAACTTCAACGCGGGCGCGGGCCACACCAAGGGCTACGACGCGGCCACCGGCAAGCTGGTCTGGCAGAAGTCCCAGAGCTACCCGGCGACCAGTGGCATCCTGGCCACCGCGGGCGGCCTGGTGTTCTACGGCGATCCGGAAGGCTATGTGAACGCCCTGAACGACGAAACCGGCGAGCACCTCTGGTCCTTCCAGGTCGGCTCCGGCGTGCACGGCAACCCGACGACGTTCACCGCCCAGAACGGCAAGCAGTACGTTGCCTTCGTGTACGGCGCGGGCGGCGGCGGCATCTGGCCGATCTTCTACTCCGAGTTCCTGAAGAAGAACCAGAAGGGCGGCGGCCTGATGGTGTTCGCGGTCGAGTAATTCGGCGGCGAGAGTCGACTCAGGCGACTTTTTAGGAGTCGATGCAATGCGGAAGGGGGGCGAAGACTCTGCCCCCCTTCTTTTTTGTGAACGAAGGGCGTTGACGGTGATCCATACAGGTGCAAAGACGGCGCGAACGCCGCGCAGGCCGACAGGGATGTGCTTGAATTGCAATGACAGGAGTTGAAAGTGCGTAAGCTGATCGCGTGGTGTGCTGTAGCCGTTGCATTCGCTGCGGCGAGTGCCATGGTCCGGGCGCAAACCGACCCGGACGAAATCACGGACACGCTGGAACGATCCAAGGCCAAGGGCAAGCTGCTGGCTTGCGCCGATCCGTATTCCTTCCCCTCCTCGGCGCAGAACTCGGATCCGCCGGGATACGACGTCGAGATCATGCGCGAGATCGCCAAACGCGGCGGCATGCGCCTGGAAATGGTCTGGGCGGACACCGGCACGCGCGGCGGGACTTCGCGCGCGTTCCGCAACTCGATCCTCAGGAAGCGCTGCGACGTGTTTCTCGGTTTGTCCGACAGCGGCGACGATGACATGCTCATGGGCCAGCTCGCGTTCACCAAGCCCTACCTTGGCATGGGCTACGTGCTGATCGTGCAGGGCAGGGCGGCCGGCATGAAGACGCTCGACGAGCTCAAGAACGCGAGCATCAAGGTCGGCGTGCCGATGTCCACGCCCATCGACGACTACCTGTTCCAGCACGACATCCCGCGCGGGCTTTATCTGGACAACCGCCGGATCCTGGAGGGCATGGCCAAGGGCGAGATCGACGCCGCCCTGGTCTGGGGTACGGCAATATCATCGGCGCGCCGCGAGTTTCCCAATGCGAAATTCCACATGGTCGACGGCTACGTGCCGGAGCCCGATCAGCGCTGGAACCTGAATTTCGTCGTGCGCAAGCAGGACCAGTCGCTGGCGAAGTTCATCGACGAATCTGTCTCGGAATTGCTGGCCAATGGCAAAATGAAGCAGATCATCGAGAGTTACGATGTTCCGTTCTATCCGCCGTTCTCGTAGGCTTTTTCAAGGAGGTTCGTTTGTCATGTCAGCAGTTCTGAAATTCGAAGCAACCCTCGCCAGGCTGGCGGCCGTCGCTTTCTTTGCCGTCATTTCCTGCGTGTCCATGCCGGCGATGGCCCAGCACAAGGCCAACGCCGACGACATGGAGGTGCCGACCAACGATATGAAGGTCGTCGAACAGGGGCGCTACATGTTCGGCCGGCGCTGCGCCTTCTGTCACGGCGGCGACGGGCATGGCGCCAAGGGTCCCTGCCTGTCCTGCGGCAGGTTCCACTATGCCGGCAATACCAATTCGAGCATCTACGCGATCATCGCGGGGGGCGTGCCCAAGAACCTGGGCGGCACCATGGGCGCATTCGGCACCACGATGAGCATGGAAGAAATCATCAGCGTGATCACCTTCCTGCGCTGGGAAGAGAAGCGCCGCATCGCGGCGGGCGAGATTTCCGATCCGTACAAGAATGCGGACGAGAAACCCATGGAGTTTCCGAACTCGAAGTAGCGGCCCGGCGCATCGGCGCAGGCAGAAGGCCGGCTTCCAGCCGGCCTTTTCTTTTCGCGCGACCGGTCAGTGCCTGCCGGTGCTTCCGAAGCCGCCCGCGCCGCGAGCGCTCTGCGCGAAATCGTCGACGATGTTGAAGCCCACCTGCACGACGGGTACGACCACAAGCTGCGCAATCCTCTCCATCGGGTTCAGCGTGAACGCGCTCGCGCCGCGATTCCAGACGGACACGAAAATTTGCCCCTGGTAGTCCGAATCGATCAGGCCCACGAGATTGCCCAGCACGATGCCATGCTTGTGTCCCATGCCGGAGCGCGGCAGCACCACCGCCGCGAGGCCGGGATCGGCGAGATGGATGGCGAGGCCGGACGGGATCAGCTCGGTCTGCCCCGGGTGCAGTTGAATCGGCGCATCGACGCAGGCACGCAGATCCAGTCCTGCGGAGCCGCCCGTCGCATAGGCGGGCATCTGGTCGCGCAGGCGTGCGTCCAGGATCTTGACGTCGATGTCGCGCATGAATGCGTTCTTGTTCTGCCGGGGTCAGGCGGGCAGGGCCGACCTGCGCGGCTTGTAGAGCCTCGCGATGTGGCGGATCAGCAGGCGTGCCTGCTCCAGCTTGCCGGAGCGGCCGAGCCGGTGGCTGCCTTCGTCGTCGAACAGCACGAGCTCGTTGTCGTCGGCCTCGATCGCGGACTGGACCAGGTTTGCCGCGAGCAGCGGCAGTTGCTTGCGGCGGCGCTTGGCCTGGGCGTGCTCCTCGAGCCTTTCGCTTTCCGCGGCGAAGCCCACGCAGAACGGCGCATCGGTACGCCGTGCAACCGCATCGATGATGTCCGGATTCAATGCGAGCTCGATTTCGGGCACGCCCTTGTCCTTCTTGATTTTCTGCACGCTCGGGTTCGCCACGCGGTAGTCGGCCACCGCGGCCACCGAGATGAATATGTCCGCTGCACCCGCATGGGCGTTCACGGCGTCGAGCATTTCCCGGGCCGTTTCCACGCGAACCAGTTGCGCCGCCTTGGGCGGTTCGATCGACGTCGGCCCGGAGATCAGCGTGACCCTTGCGCCGGCCTCGATGGCCGCGCGCGCCACTGCGTAGCCCATCTTGCCGGAGCTGCGATTGGTCAGCCCGCGCACCGGGTCGATGGGCTCGAACGTCGGCCCGGCCGTGACCAGCACGCGGGCGCCGGACAGCAGCTTCGGCTGGAACCATGCGGCGACCTCACGCGCAAGGTCGATGGCTTCCAGCATCCGGCCCTGGCCGACCTCGCCGCAAGCCTGGTCGCCGGCGTCCGGGCCCAGAACGACGATGCCGTCCTGCCTGAGCTGCGCGACGTTGCGCTGCGTGGCCGGGTTTTCCCACATCTGCCGGTTCATCGCGGGCGCGACCATGAGCGGGCACTCGCGCGCGAGGCAGAGCGTGGAAAGAAGGTCGTTTGCACCGCCATGCACGAGCTTGGCGATGAAGTCCGCGGTCGCCGGCGCCACGACGATCAGGTCGCGGTCACGGGACAGCTCGATGTGGGGCATGCCGTTGTCCACACGTGTATCCCACATGTCCGTGTATACGGATTTTCCGGACAAGGCCTGCATGGTGGCCGGAGTGATGAAACGGCAGGCCGATTCGGTCATTACGACCCGCACGTCTGCACCGGCGCGCTGGAGTTCACGCACGAGCTCGGCAGATTTGTAGGCGGCGATGCCTCCCGTCACGCCCAGCAGGATGCGCTTGTTGCTCAAGTCGGCCATTGGTCCAGTCTAGCAAATTCCCCGGATGGGAAGTGTAAACTCTTGTTGTCTAATATAAAAGTCCGGGAGGACGCATGGCGATTTCCGACTGGCCGGAGGACGATCGGCCGCGCGAAAAGCTGCTGGCGAAGGGAGCCGGGAGCCTGTCGGACGCGGAATTGCTCGCGATCTTCCTGCGCATCGGCGTCAAGGGCAAAAGCGCCGTCGAGCTGGCCCGCGCGCTGCTGGCCAAGTTCGGCTCGCTGGCCGGTATCGTCGGCGCGAGCCGGGAAGCGTTCTGCTCGTTGCCCGGCATCGGGGCGGCGAAATACGCGCAATTGCACGCTGCCAGGGAACTGATCCGCCGAGCGCTGGCGGCCGAGATCAGGGCCGGCGTCAACCTGAGCTCCCCGGGAGCGGTGCGCGATTTCCTGAGGATTTCGATCCAGGACCGCGAGGTCGAGGTCTTCGTCGGCCTGTTCCTGGATGCGCAGAACCGGGTCATGGCGGTGGACGAGCTTTTCCACGGCACGCTCACGCAAACCAGCGTCTTTCCGCGCGAAGTCGTGCGCAAGGCCCTGCAGTACAACGCGGCCGGTGTCATTTTCGCCCACAACCACCCTTCGGGCGTGGCCGAGCCCAGCCATGCCGACGAGAGCCTGACCCGGGTCCTGAAGGAGGCACTGGCGCTCGTCGACGTGCGCGTGCTGGACCACTTCGTGGTGGGGCGGGGCGTGACCATGTCGTTCGCCGAGCGCGGGCTGCTGTAGGCGGGCGGGTTGAGGGGGCCTCCCGAACTATGATATAAAGCGCATCTTTGTCCGGGCGGCCCGCATGCATGCCGGTCCCCGAAGCCTGGAGAAGCCGACATGGCCAGAGTCTGTGAAGTGACCGGCAAGAAGCCGGTGGTGGGGAACCGTGTTTCCCACGCCAACAACAAAACCAAGCGCCGCTTTCTGCCGAACCTGCAGTATCGCCGCTTCTGGGTCGAGAGCGAAAACCGCTGGGTCGGCATGCGCGTGAGCAACGCCGGCCTGCGCACCATCGACAAGAAGGGCATCGACGCAGTGCTGGCGGACCTTCGCGCCCGCGGCGGGAAAATCTAGGGCATTACTGGAGAGCGTCATGAGGGAAAAGATCAAGCTCGAGTCGTCTGCCGGAACCGGTCACTTCTATACGACGACCAAGAACAAGCGCACGACGCCGGACAAGATCGAGATGAAGAAATTCGATCCGGTCGCGCGCAAGCACGTCATCTACAAGGAAACCAAGCTGAAGTAGTCCGCAGGCCTGGAACGAAAAAAAGCCCGCCGTCAGGCGGGCTTTTTTTGGGCTGCCGGTCCGGCTTCAGGCGTAGCAGCGCAGCTTGCGGGAAAAATCGCGCAGCGGCGCGATGTCGCTTTTCTCCGCGCGGTGGCACCAGTCCTCGAGCTGGCTGAGCAGCTGCTCCTTGGTGGCCGTGGAGCGCTGCCACAGGGCGGCCAGCTCCTGGCGCATGGAATACACGGTGGCCAGCACCCGGCTCGTGCTCAGGACCTCGTCGAGCTTGGCCCTGTCCTGCTCGGGGACCTGCCTCGCATCCAGGTGCAGCCAGCGCTTGACCGTTTTCAGGTCCACTGCGTGGGCAGCCGATCTGTGCTCGCGCAGGCGCCGCAGCTCCTCGGCGCACGTGGTGCGCAGCGACCGCGTGAAACGCGCCAGCACGTCGTAGCGGTGCGTGATGACGGCCTGCAGCGTCTGCAGGTCGCACTTCGATTTGCCGCTTTCCAGCCTGATCCTGGGCGCGAGCTTCTTGACCTGCGCGAGCCCCAGGAATTCGAGCGCACGGATGTACCACCAGCCGATGTCGAATTCGTACCACCGGTTCGACAGGCGCGCCGACGAGGCATAGGCGTGATGGTTGTTGTGCAACTCCTCGCCGCCGATGAGGATGCCCCAGGGCACGATGTTCGTGCTGGCGTCTTCCACCTGGAAGGTACGGTAGCCGAGATAGTGGCCCACGCCGTTGATGATGCCCGCGGCCGTCACCGGGATCCACAGCATTTGCACCGCCCAGACGGTCACGCCGATGGGCCCGAACAGCAGGATGTCGGCGACCAGCATGATGCCGATGCCGGCCTTGTCGCGGGAATAGACGTTGCGCTCCACCCAGTCGTCGGGCGTGCCGTGCCCGTACTTGTCCAGGGTTTCCTGGTTCGCGGCTTCGGCGCGGTAGAGCTCGCTGCCTTCGAGCAGGACTTTCTTGAGCGTCAGGATCTGCGGGCTGTGCGGATCCTCGGCGGTTTCGCATTTCGCATGGTGCTTGCGATGGATGGCCGTCCACGCCTTGGTGGACATGCCCGTGGTCAGCCACAGCCAGAAGCGGAAGAAGTGCGCGGGGACGGGATGCAGGTCCAGGGCCCTGTGTGCGGAGTGGCGATGCAGGTAGATCGTCACCGCCGCGATAGTGATGTGGGTCAGGAAAAGCGTGATCAGCACGTAACCCCACCACGGCATTGCAACGAGTCCATTCGCCCAGGAGGGCAGTTCCGGCAACCCGTTCACGTCCATGCAGGTAACCTCGAAAAATCAGAAAGATAACGTGCGAAATTGTACAGTAAGAGCCCCGTTTCGCAAGGTAAATTTTGGTAACAGCCGGGGCGCATGGCCCCAGATGGGGCCGGTTTGCCCGGGCTCAACCTTGTCCAGGGCGCGTATATCCCGGCGCGGAAAGGGAATTTCGATGCCGTTCACGGCAAAGCTCCGGTACAGCGCAAGGTTCAGGTCCGAAACCAGGTTCCCCCGGCCAGACTCCAGATCCTGCATCCACGCCGGGAGCTCGAGGTTGATGTCGTTGTCGCCGAAAGAAACCACCTGGACGCCGGCTGCGGGCTCCGGTTTGCCGCCAGCGCATGGGCCGCATGGGCGAGGAAGAGACAGGGCGAAGCCCGCAGGCGTGGCTGCCTCGGTCGCGGTCAGGACGCCTTCCTCAGGGTCGCCGCGAAGAAGGCGTCGGTATCGTGCACTTGCGGGGACAGCTCCAGGAAATCCCCGCACTCGAGGTCGATGCGGCCTTCGCGCAATGTTTCTCCGCAGCTGACGCGCCCGAAGTCCGGATGGGCCGAAAGGAAGGCTTCCACGATGTCGCGGTTTTCCCGGGCGAGCACGCTGCAGGTCGCGTAGACCAGGCGGCCGCCCGGCTTGAGCAGCGTGGCGGCCGCCCGCAGGATGGCGGTTTGCTTCGTTGCGAGCTCGTCGACGGACTGCGGGGACTGGCGCCACTTCAGGTCGGGATTGCGCCGCAGGGTGCCAAGGCCGCTGCACGGCGCGTCGACCAGCACGCGATCGATTTTTCCGGCCAGTCGTTTCACGCGGGGATCGTTTTCGTCCGAGATCAGCTGAGGATGCACGTTGGACAAGCCCGACCGGCGCAGCCGCGGCTGCAGGTTCTTCAGCCGCTTCGCGGAAACGTCGAAGGCGTACAGCCGCCCCTGCGATTGCATCATCGCGCCGATCTGCAGGGCCTTGCCGCCGGCGCCCGCGCAGAAGTCCACGACCATTTCCCGGCGCCTGGGTGCCAGCAGGTAGGCAAGCAATTGGCTGCCTTCGTCCTGCACTTCGACGGCACCCGAGGTGTACAAATCGTTGCGGTTGATCGCGGGCTTGCCGGCGAGGCGGATGCCCGACGGAGAGAACCGCGCGGGCGCCGCTTCGAAGCCGTCGGCCGCCAGCCGCTCCAGGACCTGCTCCCGGCTCGCGGCGAGCGTGTTCACGCGCAGGTCGAGGGGCGCGGGCTTGAGCATGGCACGCCCGAAGGCCTCGGCCTGCTCGACGGAAGTCTGCGAGACCAGCCGGTCGTACAGCCAGTCCGGCAGGCTCAGGCGCACCGCGGGCGGCAGGCTGCTTGCGTCGGCCGCCTTGAGAGCAATCAGCCAGTCCAGGTCGCCATCTTTCAGCAGCGGCTCGAGCTGGCCCAGGCCGTATCCCTGGATCTTCACGAGCGCCGCGCAGACGAGTCTGCGCGGCGTGGCGTCCGCGACCAGCTTCTCGAGCAGGCGCTTGTGACGCAGGATCGCGAAGACGGTTTCCGCGATGAAGGCGCGATCGCGCTGGCCCAGCTCGCGGTTCGCGGCGAAGAAATGCCGCAGCACGGCGTCCGCCGGGTGCGACAGCTGCAGCGCCAGGCCGGCGGCAGCCGTGGCCGCCTGCATCGATGCGGCGTCGACGCGCATCTACTGGTAGGAGATCGCGGTGACCGTCGAGTCGATCTCGCGCCCGTCCTTCTCGACGTAGCGGACCTGCACCGGCAGGTAATGGTGGTCGACGGACAGCCAGACGTCGAAGCCGCGCTTGTCGTCGGGCGCGCGTACTTTCTGAAAATGGACCGTGTCGAGCTCGCCCATGGCGGTCTGGATTTTCTCCTTGCCGATGAGGCGATACGTGTAGTCCGACAGCTTGCGGCCGTCGGTCAGGTATACCGTCGGCAACTCCTCGTCCGGCGCCCGGAACGCGAACGCATAGACGAAGCTCGTCTGGTCGAAGGCGTTGTCGGGCAGGTCCACCCTGGCGACCTTGTCGCCGTCGGTCAGCGTGAGCTTGCGCGCTTCCCAGTCGAAGTCCGCGCTGCGCCTGGGCTTGCGGCTGTTTTCCTCCTGGAAGTGCAGCGGCCGCAGCCCGGATTTCGTGACGATGCCTTTGGCTTCGCGGCGGACATTGAGGCTGTAGAGGATCGCCGCGAGGCCGACGGTCTTCGATTCGCTGACCACGGAATACTGCCTGCCGTCGTGCTCCAGGACGTCGCGGGCCTCGCCCAGGTGCATCCCGCCGGTGTGCACCTCCATGCTCATCTGCACGCGGTGCGGCGGTTGCGCGGCCCACAATGGCGTGAGCGGTGCGATGCAAAGCAGCAGGGCTGCGAGGCGGGGGAGACGTTTCATGTCATGCCGCCATTGGCGAGAGCACGGCGCCGGGATGGCGCAGCGCCCCGGAAATCCTGACCCGGCCGTCCTCGAGCGAGATCCTGCCCTCGAGGAACCAGCGGATGGCCTGTGGATAGATCACGTGTTCCTGCTCGAGTACGCGCGCCGCGAGCGTGGCCTCGTCGTCGTCCGGCAGCACGGGCACCGCCGCCTGGATCACGATCGGGCCGGCGTCGAGCTCCGGCGTGACGAAATGCACGCTGCAGCCGTGCAGCTTGACGCCGCGGCGGATGGCCTGCCGGTGCGTGCCGAGTCCCGGGAAGGCCGGCAGCAGCGACGGGTGGATGTTCATGATGCGGCCCTGGAAGCGTGCGATGAATTCCGCGCCCAGTATGCGCATGAAGCCTGCCAGCACCACGAGGTCCGGCCGGCAGGCGTCCACCGCATCGCCGAGCGCGCGGTCGAATTCCACGCGGCTCGCGAATTTGCTCTGGTCCACCACCTGCGTCGCCACGCCCGCGGCCCCGGCGATGTGCAGGCCGGCTGCTGCAGGGGTGTTGCTGATCACCGCGCGGACCTCGGCCGGCAGCCCCGAGGCGAGGATCGCCCCCATGTTGCTGCCGCGGCCCGAGATCAGGATGACGAGGCGCTTCATCCCGGCCTCGCTACGTCACCACGGTTTGCGCTTCGCCCGCCCGCCGGGCGCGGACGAGGCCGATGCGGTACACGGTTTCTCCCGCGCGGGCGAGCGCCTCGGTCGCACGCTGCGCGTCGCCTTCCGCGACCACCACCGCCATGCCGATGCCGCAATTGAACACGCGACGCATTTCCGCCTCGGCCACGTTGCCTGCCGCCTGCAGCCAGTCGAACACCGGCGGGCGCGGCCAGGCGCCGCGCGCAAGCTCGGCACATGCGCCTTCCGGCAGCACGCGCGGCAGGTTCTCCACGAGGCCGCCGCCGGTGATGTGCGCGAGCCCCTTGAACCTCACTTCGCGCAGCGCCGCGAGCACGGGCTTGACGTAGATGCGCGTGGGGGCGAGCAATGCCTCTCCCAACGTCCGGCCGTCGAATGCGGATGACAGGTTTGCCCCGGAGGCCTCCACGATGCGCCGGATCAGCGAGTAGCCGTTGGAATGCGGGCCGCTGCTCGCGAGCCCCAGCACGACGTCCCCTGCGGCGATGCCGGCGCCGTCGATGATCGCGCCTTTCTCGACCGCCCCCACCGCGAAGCCGGCGAGGTCGTACTCGCCGGGCGGGTACATGCCCGGCATCTCCGCGGTCTCCCCGCCGATCAGCGCACAGCCGGCCAGCTCGCAGCCCGCCGCAATGCCCCTGACGACCTGCGTGGCCGTGTCGACGTCCAGCTTCCCGCAGGCGAAGTAGTCGAGGAAGAACAGCGGCTCGGCTCCCTGCACGAGGATGTCGTTGACGCTCATCGCCACGAGGTCGATGCCGACGGTGTCATGGCGGTTCATCTGGAACGCGAGCTTGAGCTTGGTGCCGACGCCGTCGGTGCCCGACACGAGCACCGGTTCGCGGAATTTCTTCGGCACCTCGAACAGCGCGCCGAAGCCGCCGATGCCGGCGAGCACGCCCTCGCGCAGCGTCTTCCGGGCGAAAGGCTTGATGTTCTCGACGAGCTGGTCGCCGGCGTCGATGTCGACGCCGGCGTCACGGTAGGTCAGGGCGGTGGCGGGAGGGGTCTTCAAGGTTGAGTCGGCGGGGTCTTCGGGATAAAGTGGCGGCTGATCCGCCCGCACGTTCGGGCCCGCGCGGTTCGCGTGCCCGGCATTCACGTACCTGGCCTTCACGCATCTGGCCGCGCGGCGGATTTTACTCCAAATGCCCGCGGCAATCCGCGTTCGCATCGCCCGGTATCCGCATGAAGCAGCTCGCCCTCACGCTCGCGCCGCCCCCCGAGCCGGCGCTCGACAATTTCTTCCCGGGCCGCAATGCCGAAGCGCTGGCCCACGTGCGCGACGTCGCGGCGGGGCGCGCGGCCGAGCGTTGCCTGTACCTGTGGGGCGAGCCGGGCAGCGGCCGCACGCATCTGCTGCGTGCCGCCGTCTCCGCGCTCGCGGCGGCCGGTCTTGCCTGTGCCTACGTCGCCCGCGGCGGGGCGATTCCGGAGACGCCCGGAGCGCTGCGCGCGGTGGCGGTGGACGACGTCGACCTGCTCGACGCCCGCAATCAGCGCGCGTTCTTCGCGCTGTACAACCACATGCGCGAGCGCGGCGGCATCGTGCTGGCCGCCGGCATCGCCCCGCCGGCGCGCCTGCCGCTGCGCCCGGAGCTGCTCACGCGGCTGGGATGGGGGCTCGTCTACCAGCTGCACGCGCTGACCGACGAAGAGAAGGCGGTGGCGCTGAAGGCGCACGCGGCCGAGCGCTCCTTCGATCTGCCGGAAGGCGTGGTCGAATACCTGCTGCGCCACCTCGGCCGCGACCTGCCGTCGCTGATGGCCGTGCTCGATGCGCTGGACCGCCATTCGCTGGAAGCCAAGCGCCCGATCACGCTGCCGCTGCTGAAGGAACTGCTGCGCGAGCGCGACGGCGCGGCGCAGTAGCGCGTTCCCGGGGCCGCGGCACGGCAATTGCGATATACTGCACGCTGCGCGTCGGTTCCCGGCCGGCCTCGTTTTCCTCCCGCACTTCCCTCCCATGCGCCTCGCATTGTTCGACCTCGACAACACGCTGCTCGCCGGTGACAGCGACTTCGAATGGGCGCAGTTCCTCATCGAGAAGGACGTCCTCGACCGCGAGGTCTACGAGGCCCGCAACCGCAGGTTCTACGAGGCATACAAGGCCGGCACGCTGGACATCGCCGAGTTCCTCGATTTCCAGCTCAAGCCGCTCGCGCGGCACAAGCGCAGGCAGCTCGACCAGTGGCACGCGGAATTCATGCAGAAGAAGATCCTGCCGATCATCACGCGCAAGTCGCGCGACCTGGTCGACAGCCACCGCGATGACGCGCGCGTGATCATCACCGCCACCAACAGCTTCGTGACCGGCCCCATCGCGCGCGAACTCGGCATCGAGCATCTGATCGCCACCGAGCCCGAGGAGGCCGGCGGCGAGTTCACGGGAAGGGTCCGCGGCGTGCCGTCGTTCCGCGAAGGCAAGGTCGAGCGCCTCAAGGCGTGGATGGCCGAGCACGGCATCGGCTGGGAGGACGTCGGCGAGACCTGGTTCTACAGCGATTCGCTGAACGACCTGCCCCTGCTTTCCATCGTGAGCCACCCGGTCGCGGTCGATCCCGACGAGACGCTGAAGGAACACGCCCTGCGGCACGACTGGCGGGTCATCAGCCTGCGCTGAACACCGCGCGCCGGTCCGCCCGAGCCATGTCGCACCGAACCGCCTTGCTCGTGTTGGCCCTGGCGGCTGCTGCCGCGGTGCTCGTAGGTCTCGCGGCCGGCAGCGTGCCGATCGCGCCCGGCAGGATACTCTCGGTCCTCGTGCATCCGGGCGAGGGGGCGGTCGCCGACATCGTCTGGAAGCTGCGCCTGCCCCGCGTGGTCGCGGCCTTTTCCTGCGGCGCCCTGCTGGCGTATGCCGGCGTGCTGATGCAGGCCCTGCTGCGCAATCCGCTCGCCGATCCCTACGTGTTCGGCATCTCGGGCGGCGCCGCGCTGGGCGTGATGGCGGGCATGCTGGTCGGGGCGGGCGCCGCGGCACAGACGGCCCTGGGGCTCGGCGGCGCCGTCGCCGTCGCCCTGCTCGTGCTCGCGATGGGCCTGCGCTCCGGCGACTGGAATCCCTACCGCCTGCTGCTCACCGGCGTGGTCGTCGCCGCCGGACTGAACGCGCTGCTGAGCCTCATCCTCGTGCTGGCGCCGCAGGCCGCGGTGAAGGGCATGCTCTACTGGCTCATGGGCGACCTCGGCTATGCCGGCGACGCCTGGCCGGCGCTGCTGGTCGCGGCGCTGCTCGTCGCGGTGGCCATGCCGCTCACGCCGGCGATGAACGTTCTCGCGCTGGGCCGGCTGAAGGCGCAATCGCTGGGCATCGCGGCAGGCCGCGTCGGAGTCGCGCTGTTTGCGATGGCTGCGGCTGCCGCGGTGACCTCCGTGCTGGTCGGCGGCACGATCGGATTCGTCGGTCTCATCGTGCCGCACCTCGTGCGCCTTGCCGGAATCGCGGACCATCGCTGGCTGCTGCCTTCCAGCGCGCTGGCCGGGGGAGGGCTTCTGACCCTGGCCGACACGGTCGCGCGCAGCGCCTTGGCACCGCTGCAGCTGCCTGTCGGCGTGCTGACCGCGCTCATCGGCGTGCCCGCGCTGTTGCTGCTGCTCGGCAGAAAGCAGGACCATGCTGCGCGCTGAAGCGCTGGGCCTGGGCTATGCCGGGCGCATGCTGATCGAAGGCCTGTCGGTCGACTTGCGCGCCGGCGAGGTCTGGGGCGTGCTCGGGCGCAACGGCAGCGGCAAGTCGACACTGCTGCACGCGCTGGCGGGCCTGCGGCCGCCGGATGCCGGTGCAGTATCCCTCGACGGCGAGCCGCTCGGCACGCTGCCGCGGCGGCGCCTGGCACGCCGCGTCGGGGTCCTGCTGCAGCAGGACAGCGGTGAATTCTGGGGCAGCACGCGCGACTACGTTCTGCTCGGACGCTATCCGCATGCGCGCAGCCCGTTCGGCTGGAGTGCGGAGGACGAGCGCATCGCCGACGGCGAGCTCGGGCTGCATCACCTCGATGGTCTCGCGCACCGCGCGTTCGTGTCGCTTTCCGGCGGCGAGCGCCAGCGCGCGCGTGCCGCGGCGCTGTTCACGCAGCGTCCCGCGGCCTACCTGCTCGACGAGCCGTTGCAGAACCTGGACCTGCCGCACCAGGTGGCCATGCTGGAGCGGCTTGCGCTCGAAGCCCGGGAACGCGGCGCGCTCGTATTGATGGTCCTGCACGACCTGCTGTTCGCTGCGCGCTACTGCAGCAGGTTCCTGCTGCTTTCCGGCGAGGGACGCTGGCACGCCGGCGGTGCCGCGGACGCCTTCAGCGCCGCGCGCCTGGGCGAGCTGTACGGCTTCGCGCTGACGCCGGTCGACGCGGGCGGCGAGCGCCTGTTCCTGCCGCAGCGGCCGTCCGGACCGGGGCCGCATGTATAATCGCGGCTTTCACTCCGCCGCCTGAACCGTCCTTCCCGCCCGATGATTCGGAAACTGCTCCGCCGGGTGTTCTCCGGCCGGTCATCGTCAACCTCCGAGCCGCTCGTCGTTCCCCGCAGCAAGCACGGGCTGTCGCGCGACAGGATCAGCGCCAGCGCGCGCCGCGTGACGGCCGGCCTGCAGGAACGCGGCTATGTCGCCTACGTCGTCGGCGGCGCGGTGCGCGACCTCCTGCTCGGCCTCGAGCCCAAGGATTTCGACGTCGCCACCGACGCCACGCCGGAGCAGGTGCGCGCCGTGTTCCGGCGCTCGCGCATCATCGGCCGGCGCTTCCGCCTCGTGCACGTGATGTTCGGCGAGGACACCATCGAGGTCTCCACTTTCCGCGCGCGCCAGGGCGAGGAGGGCGAGGACCAGCGCGCGGACGAGCACGGGCGCATCCTGCGCGACAACGCGTTCGGCACGCAGGAGGAGGACGCCACGCGCCGCGACTTCACGATCAACGCCATGTTCTACGACCCGGCCACCGAGCAGATCCTGGATTTCTGCGGCGGGCTCGACGACCTCAAGGCGCGGCGGCTGCGCATGATAGGCGAGCCGGAGCAGCGCTACCGCGAGGACCCGGTGCGCATGCTGCGCGCCGTGCGCCTGTCGGCCAAGCTCGGCCTGAAGCTGGACGCCGCCACGCGCTCGCCGGTCCGCAGCCTCGCGCCGCTGCTCGCCAACGTGCCCTCTGCGCGCCTGTTCGAGGAAATGATGAAGCTGCTGTTCTCCGGGCACGCCAGTGCCTGCCTGCTGCAGCTGCGCCAGGAGGGGTTGCACCACGGCCTGCTGCCGATGCTGGACGTGATCCTCGAGCAGCCGATGGGCGAGCGCTTCGTGATGATGGCGCTGAAGAGCACGGACGAGCGCGTGCGCGCCGACAAGCCCACCTCGCCCGGTTTCCTGTTCGCGGCGCTGCTCTGGCACGAGGTGCTGGCGGCCTGGAAGACGGAGCAGGCTGCGGGCGCGAGCCCCATGCCGGCGCTGTTCAAGGCAATGGACCACGTGATCCAGGTTCAGGCAGAGAAGCTGTCCATCCCGAGGCGCTTCGGCGCCGATATGAAGGAGATCTGGGCGCTGCAGCCGCGCTTCCTCGCGCGCTCGGGCCGGCGGCCGTACAGCGTGCTCGCGCACCCGCGCTTTCGCGCTGCCTACGATTTCCTGGTGCTGCGCTGTGACAGCGGCGAGGTCGACGCGGAAATCTCCGAGTGGTGGGGCAATTTCCAGAAGGCCGACGAGCAGACGCGCGCGCAGATGCTGCTGCCGGACCGCGGCCCGAAGCGCAGGCGCCGCCGGCGCAAGCCCGGCGCCGCGAAAGCCGCCGCGGCGGCGCCCGCCGACGCGCAGTGAATACGCCCGGGCTCGGGGACGATGGCTCCTGAGCGGCGTGCCGCAGCGGGCGGGCGGCGGGTGCAGGCGTTCGTCGCGCTGGGCGCCAACCTCGACGACCCGGTGCGCCAGGTCAGGCAGGCGATCGCGGAGCTCGGTGCAATCGAGGGTACGCGCGTGCTGGCCGTATCCTCTCTGTATCGCACGGCGCCCGTCGGCTACGCGGACCAGCCGGACTTCATCAACGCCGTGGCGAGCCTGGGGACCACGCTGCCGCCGCGCGCACTGCTCGATGCGTTGCAAGCCATCGAGGACAGGCATGGCCGCCGCCGCACGGCGCCCAACGCGCCGCGCACGCTGGACCTCGACCTGCTCACCTACGACGACGCCGCGATCGACGACGAGGGACTGACCGTGCCGCATCCGCGCATGCACGAGCGGGCGTTCGTGCTCGTCCCGCTGGCGGAGATCGCGCCGCGGGCGCAGCTGCGCGGCGGCATGCAGGTCGCGCAGGTGCTGGCGCGCATGGATCGCCGCGGTGTGGAAAAGATCCATGGCGCCTGAGAAATGCCGCTACATCGTGGTCGAGGGGCCGATCGGCGCCGGCAAGACCAGCCTCGCGCGCCGGCTGGCGGCGCACCTCGGCAAGACGCTCATGCTCGAGGACCCGGAGGCGAATCCCTTCCTCGGTCGCTTCTACGAGGATCCGCGCCGGCATGCGCTGGCCACGCAGCTGTGCTTCCTGTTCCAGCGCGTGCAGCAGGTCGGCGGGCTCAGGCAGATCGACCTGTTCGAGGGCGGCACCGTCGCCGACTTCATCCTCGACAAGGACCCGCTGTTCGCGAGCCTCACGCTCGCGGACGACGAGCTGCATCTGTATCACCAGATCTACGGCCACCTCATGCCGCAGGCCCCGGCCCCCGACCTGGTGATCTACCTGCAGGCTTCCCCCGATACCCTGATCGAGCGCGTGCACCGGCGGGGCATCGCCTACGAGCGCAACATCTCCGCCGACTACCTGGTGCGGCTCGCCGAGGCCTACAGCCGGTACTTCTACCAGTTCGCCGCGGCGCCCCTGCTGATCGTCAACAGCGACCGCCTGAATTTTGTTGATGATGCCGGCGATTTTGATTTATTGTTGCGCCGCATTGCGCAGATGCGCGGGCCGCGGGAGTTCTTCAGCCGCGGCGACTGAACCCGTCAAAAAGATCGAGCCATGAAAGTCACGACTGGCACACTGCAGAAGATGCGGCAGGACGGCGATCGCATCACCATGCTCACCTGTACCGACGCGAGCTTCGCGGCGCTGCTCGACGCCGCGGGCGTCGACATTTTCCTGGTCGGCGACTCGCTGGGCATGACGGTGCAGGGCCATGACTCGACCCTGCCGGTGACCATGGACGAGATGGTCTACCACACGCGCATCGTCGCGCGGCGCACGCAGCGCGCGCTGGTGCTCGGCGACCTGCCCTTCGGCAGCTACCAGCCGGGCGTGGAGCGCGCCTACGAGAACGCGGCACGGCTGATGGGTGCCGGCGCGCACATGGTCAAGCTCGAAGGCGGCGAGATCATGGCGCCGCAGGTCGAGTTCCTCGCCAGCCGCGGCATCCCCGTTTGCGGGCACATCGGGCTCACGCCGCAGTCGGTGCACGCGATCGGCGGCTGGAAGGTGCAGGGCAAGACCGACGACGCGGCGCAGCAGCTGGTGAACGCGGGCAGGACGCTCGAGCGCGCGGGCGCGAGCCTGATGGTGGTGGAGCTCGTGCCGGCCGCGGTGGGCAAGGCCGTGACCGAGGCCCTGTCGATACCGGTGATCGGCATCGGCGCCGGGCCGCACTGCTCGGGGCAGATCCTGAACCTCTACGACATGCTCGACATCTACCCGGGCAAGAAGCCGCGCTTCGTGAAGAATTTCATGCACGGCTCGGCCTCGATCGCGGACGCGATCGGGCGCTATGTGAAGGAAGTCAAGGCCGGCACTTTCCCGGCGGCGGAGCACAGCTTTTAGGAGGAGCGGGGGCCAGGGGAGAGGGACTGGGGGCCAGGGGGAAAGACCCGGCTCCTGACCCCTGCATCCCGGCCCCTCCAGACATGGAAGTCATCAAGACACTCGCCGCCTTGCGCGGGCGCCTGAAGAACGAGCCGCTGGTGGCCTGCGTGCCCACCATGGGCAACATCCACGACGGCCACCTGAGCCTGGTGCGCATCGCGCTCGCGCACGCGCCCGTCACCGTCACCACGATATTCGTGAACCGGCTGCAGTTCGGCCAGGGCGAGGACTTCGACAAGTATCCGCGCACCTTCGACGAGGACTGCGAGAAGCTCGCGGCCGCGGGCAACACCATCGTCTGGGCCCCGGACGAGAAGGAGATGTACCCGGTTCCGCAGATCTTCTACGTGGACCCGCCGAAGGTCGCCAACAAGCTGGAGGGACGCTTCCGGCCGGGGCACTTCCGCGGCATGGCCACGGTCGTGCTGAAGCTGTTCAACAGCGTGCAGCCGCAGTACGCCGTGTTCGGCAAGAAGGACTACCAGCAGCTTGCCATCGTGCGCCAGATGGTCGACCAGTTCGCGATTCCGGTGACGATCATCCCGGCGGAGACGGTGCGCGCGGACGACGGCCTGGCGCTGTCCTCGCGCAACCGCTACCTGTCGGCCGAGGAGCGCAAGGAGGCGGTGCGCCTGCGCGAGGCCATCCTCGGGGTGCGCGACGCCATCCTCGGCGGCGACCGCAACTTCGTCGCCATGGAATACGCCGCCGGCGCGCTGCTCGCGCGCCACGGCTGGCACGTCGACTACGTCGTGGTGCGCACCCAGCGCGGCGTGCTGCGCCCGGACGCCAACGACAGGGACCTCGTCATCCTCGGCGCCGCCAAGCTCGGCCAGACGCGGCTCATCGACAACCTGGAAGTGCGGGCACCGTGAAAGAGGCCGTGAATATCGTGAATATCGTGAATGTCGCACGGAGGTGTCGGGCCTGAGTCGAAACTTTTGATTCCTGCGATCGGTCAGGCCGCTCCCCTGGCGGTCTTCCCCGACGCCGGGCGCTCGTCGATTCACCGCGTTCACGACATTCACGATATTCACGTCATTCACGGTTCTTCGCCTTGGCCATCCTGTTCTGCAGCGATTCCGATCCCCCCGACGCCTGGCGCGAGGTCCTCGTCGCGGCTTTCCCGCGCATGCCGTTCCGGGTCTGGCCCGATCCGGGCAGGCCGGAGGACATCCGCTACGCGCTGGTCTGGCGCCAGCCGCACGGCCTGCTGGCGCGCCTGCCGAACCTGAAAGCTGTCCTCGTGCTCGGTGCGGGCGTCGATTCCGTGCTGGACGATCCGCAGATTCCCGACGGCGTCCCGGTGCTGCGCCTGGTCGAAGCCGGCATGGCGGCGCCGATGGCCGAATACGCGTTGCTCGGCGTGCTGGCGTTCCAGCGCGGGCTGCACACCTACCTGGACCGGCAACATGCGGTCGAGTGGAAGCGCGAGCCATGGTCGCCGGCGGCGGACTGGCCCGTGGGCGTCATGGGCCTGGGCGTCATCGGTGCAGCGGTGGCCCGCCGCCTCGCGCAGTCGGGCTATCCGGTTGCCGGCTGGGTCCGCGAGGACAGGAGGATCGAGGCTGTCGAAGTGTTCGCGGGCCGGGAAAGGCTCGGCGCATTCCTGGCGCGTTCCCGGGTCGTGGTCAACGTGCTGCCGCTGACGCCGGCGACCCGCGGGATCCTCGATGCGCAGGCGTTCGCGTGCATGCCGCGCGGCAGCTACGTGATCAACATCGGCCGCGGCGCGCACGTCGCGGACGAAGACCTCGTCGCTGCGCTGGACGCCGGCCGGCTCGGCGGCGCCATGCTCGACGTGTTCCGCGAGGAGCCGCTGCCGCAGTCGCATGCGTTCTGGCGCCACCCGAAGATCGTCGTCACGCCGCACGCCGCCGCGCCGACCGTCCTGGAAGCCGCGGCCACCCAGATCGTCGACAACATCGCCAGGCTGGAACGCGGCGAGCCGCCGCTGGGACTGGTCGATCGCCAGCGGGGCTACTAGACCAGGGGCGTTTTCACCACAGAGGCACAGAGAGCACAGAGAAATAAAGACAAGAAACGGTCAAACAGCAAACTTCCAGAGCAGGATGTCCGCCATGGGGTCTGTTGTTCGTTCACGCCATGTTTTGCTTTCCTCTGTGCCTCTGTGGTGCATCGCCGTTGAGGTAGGCGTGATGCGTCGAGGGTCAGCTCACGCCGTCGGCAGCTTGTGGTCGCGGAAGTCCTCGCGCAGCTTGGTCTTCAGCAGCTTGCCGGTGGCCGTATGCGGAAGCTGGTCGACGAAGACCACGTCGTCCGGCATCCACCACTTCGCGACCTTGCCCTCGAAGAACTTCAGCATCTCCTCGCGCGTGACCTGCGCGTCCTTCTTCCTCACGACGATCAGCAGCGGCCGCTCGTCCCACTTCGGGTGGCGCACGCCGACCACCGCGGCCTCGGCCACGGCCGGGTGGGCCACCGCGGTATTCTCGAGGTCGATGGAGCTGATCCATTCGCCGCCGGACTTGATCACGTCCTTGGAGCGGTCCGTGATCTGCATGTAGCCGTCGGCGTCGACGTTGCAGACGTCGCCGGTCGGAAACCAGTCGCGGCCGTTCGCCTCCCGGCGCAGGATGCTGCCGCCCTCGGCGCGGAAGTACTCGCGGCAGATCCAGGGCCCGCTCACGAGCAGGTCGCCGAACGCCTTGCCGTCCCACGGCAGGTCCTTGCCCTCGTCGTCGACGATCTTCATGTCCACGCCGAAGATCGGCCGGCCCTGCTTGTTCTGCAGCTGCAGGCGCTGCTCGTCGCTCCAGCCGGCGTGCTTGGCCTTGAAGGTGTTCACGGTGCCGAGCGGGCTCATCTCCGTCATGCCCCAGGCATGGATGACCTGCACGCCGTAGTCCTTCTCGAAGCTGCGGATCATGGCCGGCGGGCAGGCCGAGCCGCCGATGACCGTGCGCTTCAGCGTGCTGAAGGCCTTGCCGTTCTGCTTCATGTAGGCGAGCAGCCCGAGCCAGACGGTCGGCACGCCGGCCGAAACCGTGACCTTCTCCTTCTCGAACAGGTCGTAGACGCTCGCGCCGTCGAGCGCGGCGCCGGGGAACACCATCTTGGCCCCGACCATGGCCGCGCAGTACGGCAGGCCCCATGCGTTGACGTGGAACATGGGCACCACGGGGAGGATGGTGTCGCGCGCGGAAATATCCAGTGCATCGGGCAGCGCCGACGCGTAGCAGTGGATCAGCGTGCTGCGATGGCTGTACAGCACGCCCTTCGGGTTGCCCGTGGTGCCGGACGTATAGCAAAGCGAGGACGCCGTGCGCTCGTCGAAGGCCGGCCAGTCGAAGTCGTCGGAATGGCTGTCGACCAGCTCCTCGTAGCACAGCGCGTTGCCGAGCTTCGTCTTCGGCATGCGCGCCTTGTCCGTCATCAGGATCCAGCCCTTCACGTTCGGGCACTTGTCCGCCAGCGCCTCGACCAGCGGCACGAAAGTCAGGTCGACGAAGACGTATTCGTCCTGCGCGTGGTTGGCGATGTAGACGATCTGTTCGGGGAACAGCCGAGGGTTGATGGTGTGCGACACGGCGCCCATGCCGGCCGCGGCATAGTAGGCCTCGAAGTGGCGGAAGCCGTTCCAGGCGAGCGTGGCCACGCGGTCGTGCATGCCGACGCCGAGCCCCGTGAGGGCGTTGGCGAGCTGGCGGGCGCGCCGGTGCGCGTCCCGGTAGGTGTAGCGGTGGATGCTGCCGTCTTCCACCATGCGGGATACGATTTCAGTGCCGCCGTGGTAGCGGTCCGCGTGCTTGATCAGCGAGGAAATCAGCAGCGGAACATCCATCATCAGGCCGTGCATCGCCCGCTCCCCAGATGTAGTTTTGGTGCGTTCGATTCTAGCAGCTTGGTCCCGCGCAGCGTCGCGGCTGCCGGCGAGGGGCCCCTGCTCGTTGCAGCGCAAAACGAGCGTGGTGCGCGGGCGGCCGCGTACTCAATTCGTTTACAACCGTTGCGCTTTGCGAATAGAATCCGGCCCGTATCGCCGGTGGCCGCACGATCAATACCTTACGCGCACCGGCCGGCGACGGCCGCTGCCGGCATGGGTGCTCCGCCCCCTGCCCGGCAGGCGACACCATAAGAACTAGAGGCAGTTCAGACGGCGGCCGTGCCCTGGCGCCGGACAACAGCACGCAGGACCGCCGCAGACGAGGCGCGTTCACCAGGCAAAAGAGGAGACATCGAGATGACATTCCCGAGGACGGCGCTGTTGTGCGCCACGCTCGCGCTGGCGTTGTGCGCCGGCGCGCACGCAGAGGAGACCATCCGGATCGCCTTCATCGAAGGGCTGAGCGGCCCGTTCGCCAACGTCGGCGAGATCGGCCTGCGCCATTACCAGATCGCCGCCGAGGCGGTGAATGCCCGCGGTGGCGTGCTGGGCGGCAGGAAGCTCGAGATCGTCCCCTTCGACCACAAGACCAACCCGCAGGAGGCCCAGCTGATGTTCAAGCAGGCCGCCGACCAGGGCATCCGCTACATCGCGCAGGGCAACGCATCCAGCGTCGCGCTGGCGCTTTCCGATGCGGTGGCCAAGCACAACGAACGCTACCCGGACAAGAGCGTCATCTTCCTGAACTACGCGGCCGTGGATCCGGCGCTGACCAACGACAAGTGCAACTACTGGCACTTCCGCTTCGATGCCGACGGCGACATGAAGATGCAGGCGCTGACGACCTACATGGCGTCCCGGAAGGGCATCAGGAAGGTCTACCTGATCAACCAGGACTATTCCTTCGGCCAGGCCGTGTCGAGGTCCGCGAAGGCCATGCTCGCCGCCAAGCGCCCGGACATCGAGATCGTCGGCGACGACCTGCATCCGCTGGGCAAGGTCAAGGATTTCGCGCCCTACATAGCGAAGATCAAGGCCTCCGGCGCGGACAGCGTCATCACCGGCAACTGGGGCAACGACATCGCCCTGCTGATCAAGTCGGCGAAGGATGCCGGCCTGAAGGTCGACTTCTACACCTACTACGCCGGTGCGGCCGGCGGCGTGACGGCCTTCGGCGAGGCCGGCGTCAATCACATCAAGCAGGTGACGACCTGGCACTCGAACATCGGCAAGGCCGCGGCCGAGCACAATGCCGCCTACCGGTCGCGTTTCCCGGACGTCAAGGACGACATGTACTATTCGTCGGTCCGGGAGTCGGTCAACGCGCTGGTCGCGGCGATGGAGAAGGCCGGCAGCGCGGACCCCGACAAGGTCGCGCCGGCGCTCGAGAACCTGAAGTTCGAGGATGATTCCGGCGAGGTCTACATCCGGCCGGACAACCACCAGCTGATCCAGCCGCTGTACGTTTCCACGCTGGTCAAGGCCAACGGCAGGGACGTGAAGTTCGACGTCGAGAAGACCGGCCTGGGCTTTCGCACCGACGCGCGCATCGAGGGCAAGGACACGGTGATGCCCACGACGTGCAAGTTCCAGAGATAGAGGTCAGTGGCCGGTAAAAGATTCAAGACTCGCGGCGATCGATCGTCACTGTGCTCACTGAACACTAACCACTAGTCACCGGCCACTGCCCGATCATGGAATTCTTCCTCGTCACCCTGCTGAACAGCCTGTCCTACGGGCTGCTGCTGTTCATGCTCTCCTCCGGGCTGACGCTGATCTTCAGCATGATGGGCGTGCTCAACTTCGCGCACGCGAGCTTCTACATGCTCGGCGCGTATTTCGCCTACCAGACCGGGCTGTACATCGGCTTCTGGCCGGCGCTGTTCATCGCGCCGGTCGCGGTGGGCATCCTCGGCGCGTTCACGGAGCGCTTCGGCCTGCGCACGGTGCACAAGTTCGGGCACGTCGCCGAGCTGCTGTTCACCTTCGGACTCGCCTACGTCGTCGAGGAGCTCGTGCACCTCATCTGGGGGCGTGCGCCGGTAGACTACCGCGTGCCCGCCTCGCTGGACTTCACGCTGTTCACGCTGTTCACGACGCAGTACCCCGCGTACCGCGGCTTCATGATGCTGGTGTCGGTGGGCATGCTGGTGGCGCTTTACCTGCTGCTCACGCGCACGCGCATCGGGCTGGTCATCCAGGCGTCGCTGACCCATCCGGACATGGTCGAGGCCCTCGGGCACAACGTGCCGCGGGTGTTCATGCTGGTGTTCGCGGGCGGCACCGCGCTTGCCGGACTCGCCGGCGTGATCGGCGGCAACGCCTTCATCACGGAGCCGGGCATGGCCACCGCGGTCGGCAGCATAGTCTTCGTGGTGGTCGTGTTCGGCGGCATGGGCTCGCTCGCCGGTGCCTTCTTCGGCTCGCTGATCATCGGCGCGCTGCAGACGTTCTCGGTCGCCTTCGACTATTCCATGCTCGATCTCTTCCATGAGCTGGGCATCGACATCCCGGCAACTTCCGGCTGGCACGGCGTCTGGTCGATCACCATCGCGCAGACCGCGCCCGTGCTGCCCTACCTGCTGATGGTGCTCATGCTCATGGTGCGCCCGCGCGGCCTCATGGGCACGAGGGAGGGATGATGCGGCGACCGGCATGCGACGGTGCGGCGGGGACGCAGCGATGAGCGAGGTCCTTACCCTGCGCAGGTTCGTATTCTGGAGCGGCGTGGCCGCGGTGTTCATCGCGCTGCCGCTCATCTTCTCGCAGAGCTTCGCGCTGTCGATGCTGTCGCAGATGGGCATCGCGGTGATGTTCGCGCTGTCGTACAACATGCTGCTCGGCCAGACCGGCCTGCTGTCCTTCGGCCATGCCGTCTACTTCGGCCTGGGCGCCTTCTTCTGTGCGCACGCGCTGAACCTGATCGGCGCAGGCAGGCTCTGGTTCCCCGTGACGCTGGTGCCGTTGATCGGCGGGGCGGCGGGGCTCGTGTTCGGCCTGATCCTCGGGTTCGTGACCACGCGCCGCGCCGGCACGCCCTTCGCGATGATCTCGCTCGGCATCGCCGAGATGGTGGCGGCGAGCGCGCTCATGTTCACCGGCTTCTTCGGCGGCGAGGGCGGCATCGCCACGAACCGCCAGGTCGGCAAGCCTTTCCTCGGCCTTTCCTACGGCCCGCAGATCCAGGTCTACTACCTCATAGCGGGCTGGCTCCTCGTCTCCATGATCGCCATGTTCGCGCTGACCCGCACGCCGCTGGGCCGCATGGCCAACGCCGTCAGGGACAATCCCGAGCGCGCGAAATTCATCGGCTACAACACCACCCGCGTGCGCTGGCTCATGATGTCGCTCGCCAGCTTCTTCGCGGGCATCGCCGGGGGGCTTGCCGCGATCAATTACGAGATCGTCACCGCCGAGACGCTCGGGCTCGTGGCTTCCGGCAACGTCGTGCTGATGGCCTTCATCGGCGGCATCGGCCACTTCTGGGGGCCGATCATCGGCGCCGTGCTGGTCACGCTGCTGCAGTCCGCGCTGTCCAACTACACCCAGGCCTGGCTGCTTTATTTCGGCCTGTTCTTCCTGGTCATCATCATGTTCTCGCCGGGCGGCATCGCCAACCTGATCGCCCTGCACAAGCCGGTGTGGACCGCGGGCCTCATGCGCAGGCTGCTGCCCTCGTACGGGCTCGCTGCGGGCGCGGGCCTGATCATGCTCGCGGGCTTCTTCGCGCTGATCGAGCTGATCTACCACTACGAGTCGAGCGAAGCCTCGGGGGCGTTCTCCTACTTCGGCATCCCGCTCGATCCCGAGGGGGTGCGCTACTGGATCACCAATGCCGTGGTCTTCCTCGTCGGCGCCGCGCTGGTCTACGGCGCGCGGAAAGTGGTCGTGCGTGCCTGGGAGGGCGTCACGCTGGACATGCAGAACAAGGGTGTCGTATGAGCCGCCGCGCCGCGACGCAGAGGACATGATGTCCGCACCGGCGCTGCAGCTGCACGACGTGCGCAAGAGCTTCGGGCGCACGTCCATCATCAACGGCGTGAACCTCACGATCCCGGCCGGCGAGCGCCATGCCGTCATCGGCCCCAACGGCGCCGGCAAGTCGACGCTGTTCAACCTCATCAGCGGCCGCTTCGGCGTGAGCTCGGGTCGCATCGAGCTGAACGGTGAGGCCATCAACGGCCTGGAGCCCGAGATCATCAACCGCAAGGGATTGTCGCGCAGCTTCCAGATCACGAACATCTTCCCGCGCATGTCGGTGTACGAGAACGTGCGCTGCGCGGTGCTGTGGTCGCAGGGCTACAAGTATTCCTTCTGGCACCGCGTGGACGGGCTGAAGCCGGTGCGCGAGCGCGCCGCGGAGATCGTCGAGCGCATCGGCATGTCGCGCCGCCGCGACCGGCTCGCGGGCCTGCTGACCTATGCCGAGCAGCGCGCGCTGGAGATCGGCATCACCATCGCCGGCGGTGCGGACGTGATCCTGCTCGACGAGCCCACGGCCGGCATGAGCCGCAGCGAGACCGAGGAGGCCGTCGCCCTGATCCGCAAGGTCACCGAAGGCAAGACCCTGGTCATGGTCGAGCACGACATGAGCGTCGTGTTCGGGCTGGCGGACCGCATCTCGGTGCTGGTCTACGGCGAGATCATCGCCACCGGCACGCCGGCCGAGATCCGCGCCAACAAGGCGGTGCAGGAAGCCTACCTCGGAACGGAGCAGCACTGATGCTCGACGTCAGCGACCTGCACGCGTACTACGGCAAGAGCCACATCCTGCACGGCGTGCACCTGCACGTGAAGCCGGGCGAGATCGTGAGCCTGCTCGGGCGCAACGGCGTGGGCCGCTCCACGACCATCAAGTCCATCATGGGGCAGGTGGCGTGCACCGGCTCGGTCAAGTTCAAGGGCAGCGAGATCAGCGGGCTGAAAACCTACCTGGTCGCGCGCCGCGGCCTGGGCTACGTGCCCGAGAACCGCGACGTCTTTCCGTCGCTCACCGTGAGGCAGAACCTGCTGCTCGGCATGAAGTCCGCGCGCAAGCAGGGCCGGTGGAGCATCGACGACATGTATGCGCTCTTCCCGCGGCTGAAGGAAAGGGCGGACGCGCCCGCCGGCGTCATGTCCGGCGGCGAGCAGCAGATGCTGACCCTGTGCCGCACGCTCATGGGCGACCCCGATCTCGTCATGATCGACGAGCCCACAGAGGGCCTCGCGCCCAAGATCGTCGAGCAGATGGCGAACCTGTTCGACGAGATCAAGAACCGCGGCGTATCGATCCTGCTGGTGGAGCAGAAGCTCACCATCGCCATGAAGATCTCGCAGCGCGTCTACGTCATGGGCCATGGCAAGATCGTGTTCGAGGGCACGCCGGACGCGCTGCGCGCGAACGAGGCCGTGCGCAAGGAATGGCTGGAAGTGTAATTCCTGCTCACCACAGAGGCACAGAGAGCACAGAGGAAAGGCGAGCAGACCGGAAAGGGAATGATCGATGCAAAACGGCATGGTTCGATAAATGCCGGACTGAGTTGCATCCTGGAATCATTCATTCCCCTTCATGGCTTTTCCTCTGTGTTCTCTGTGCCTCTGTGGTTCAGCCTTAATTCGGAGCATCCATGTCACTCGTCGATTACCAGAAGCAGGGAGCCATCGGCGTCATCACGCTGAACAATCCCCCCGTCAACGCGTTGTCGGTCAACAAGGGCCTGCTGCAGGACGTGCTGGACGCCTTCAAGGAGGGCGACCATGACCACCACGTGCGCGCCTTCCTGATCATCGGCGGCGGGCGCAACTTCAGCGGCGGCGCCGACATCAGCGAGTTCGGCAAGCCCTACGATCCGGGCAAGGCCACGCTGGCCGACCTGCTGGCCTACATGGACACGGTCACCAAGCCCATCGTCGCAGCCGTGTCCGGCCCGACCATGGGCGGCGGCCTCGAGCTTGCGCTCACCGCGCACTACCGCATCGCGCTGACCGGCGCGCAGATCGGCCTGCCCGAGGTGAAGCTCGGCATCCTGCCCGGCGCGGGCGGCACCCAGCGTTCCCCGCGTCTCATGGGCGTGGAAAAGGCGCTGGACCTGATGGTCTCCGGCGATCCGGTCTCCAGCGAGCAGGCCAGGGAAGCCGGCCTCGTCGACGAGGTCGTGAGCGGCGACCTGCGCGCGGCCGCGATCACTTATACCAACAGGCTGCTCAAGGAAGGCGCCCCCGTGCGCCGCGCCAGCGCGTTGAGCGCGGCGGTGGGCGATCCCCAGGCGTTCTTCGCCGCGGCGCGCGAACGCATCGGCAAGGCCTGGCGCGGCTATCCCGCGCCGCCGGCGATCGTGGCCTGCGTCGAGGCGGCCGTGTCGCAGCCCTTCGCCAGGGGGCTCGCGGTCGAGCGCCAGCAGTTCGAGAAGCTCGTGAAGTCCGACGAGTCGCGCGCGCTGCGCCACCTGTTCTTCGCCGAGCGTCAGGTCGCCAGGATTCCCGACGTGCCCGAGGACACGCCGACGCGCGAAATCAGATCGGCGGCGCTCATCGGCGCCGGCACCATGGGCGGCGGCATCGCCATGAACTTCGCCAACGCCGGCATTCCCGTGAAGGTGCTGGAGCTGAATCGGGCCGCGCTCGACAAGGGGCTGGGCATCGTGCGCAAGAACTATGCGGCGACGGTCGCGAAGGGCCGTCTCACGCAGGAGGCCATGGACAAGCGCATGGGCCTGTTCACGGGCGTCACCAGCTACCAGGACATCAGGGATGCCGACATCGTCATCGAGGCGGTCTTCGAGGACATGCCGGTCAAGAAGCAGGTGTTCGCCGAGCTGGACAAGGTCATGAAGCCGGGGGCCATCCTGGCCACGAACACCTCCACGCTGGACGTCGACGAGATCGCCGCGACGACCTCGCGGCCGCAGGACGTGCTGGGCCTGCACTTCTTCAGCCCCGCCAACGTCATGAAGCTGCTGGAAGTCGTGCGCGCGCGCAAGACCGGCAAGGACGTGCTCGCCACCGCCATGAAGCTGTCCAGGACGATACGGAAGGTCGGCGTGGTCGCCGGCGTCTGCGACGGCTTCATCGGCAACCGCATGCTGCACGGCTATTTCCGCGAGGCCGGCTTCCTGCTCGAGGAGGGCGCGACGCCACAGCAGGTGGACAAGGCCATCGAGGCGCTGGGCTTCGCGATGGGACCGTTCCGCGTCGGCGACCTCGCCGGCCTCGACGTGGGCTGGTACATCCGCAAGCGGCAGGCGGCCACGCGGCCGGCGCACCTGCGCTACTCGAAGGTCGCAGACCAGGTCTGCGAGCTGGGCCGCTTCGGGCAGAAGACCGGCGCCGGCTGGTACCGCTACGAGGCCGGCAAGCGCGACCCGATCCCGGACCCGGTGGTCGAGGAGCTCATCGTCAAGGCCTCGAAGGCGGCCGGCATCCAGCGCCGCGCCATCACGGACCAGGAGATCGTCGAGCGCTGCATCTACGCGCTGGTCAACGAGGGCGCGAAGATCCTGCAGGAGGGCATCGCGCTGCGGGCCTCCGACATCGACATCGTCTACATCTACGGCTACGGCTTCCCGCGCTACCGCGGCGGCCCGATGTTCTACGCCGACACTGTCGGCCTCGACAAGGTGCTGGCGACGATCAGGCGCTTCCACGCCGAGCACGGCGAGTTCTGGAAGCCCGCGGCGCTGCTCGAGAAGCTCGTCGCCGAAGGCAAGAAGTTCAATAGCTAGTTCTTGAACCACGGAGGACACGGAGGGCACGGAGGAAAAGCAAGAGCAAGAAAGCGGTTGGATCGGACCTGCCCGTCGACTCTCGATCGGCTGCCTGGGTTGGCTAGATTTTGATCTCGCTTCCTTACCCCGGGATTTCCTTCTCGTCTTTGCCTTTCCTCCGTGTCCTCCGTGTCCTCCGTGGTTCAGATTTGCATGGAGGATTGAAATGACCGACGCCGTAATCGTTTCGACCGCAAGGACGCCGTTGTGCAAGAGCTGGAAGGGCGCGCTGAACATGACCCACGGCGCGACCATGGGCGGGCACGTGGTCAAGGCTGCTCTGGAACGCGCGAAGCTCGACCCGGCCGAAGTCGAGGACGTGATCATGGGTTGCGCCACGCCCGAGGGCGCGACCGGCCAGAACATCGCGCGCCAGATCGCCATCCGCGCCGGCATGCCGGTCACGGTGTCGGGCATGACCGTCAACCGCTTCTGCTCCTCCGGCCTGCAGACCGTCGCGCTGGCGGCGCAGCGCATCCTCGCGGGCGAGGCCGAGATCTTCGTGGCCGGCGGCGTGGAATCCATCTCCTGCGTGCAGAACGAGGCCAACAAGCACATGATCCGCGAGGCCTGGCTCGAGGAGCACAAGCCCGAGATCTACTGGCCGATGCTGGCGACCGCGGAGATGGTCTCCAAGCGCTACAAGATCGGCCGCGAGACGCAGGACCGCTACGGCGTGCAGAGCCAGCTTCGCGCGGCGGCCGCGCGCGCCGCCGGCAAGACGAAAGACGAGATCGTCCCGATCACGACCACGATGAAGGTCGTGGACAAGAACACGGGGCAGGAATCGACGAAGCAGGTGACGGCATCGGAGGACGAGGGCATCCGCCCGGATACGACCTACGAGGGCGTGTCGCAGATCAAGCCCGCCATCGAGGGTGGCGTTATCGCGGCGGGCAACGCCAGCCAGTTCTCCGACGGCGCCTCGGCGCAGGTGGTCATGAGCGACAAGGCCGCCGCGCGCAAGGGCCTGAAGCCCCTGGGCATCTTCCGCGGCTTCGCCGTCGCGGGCTGCGAGCCCGACGAAATGGGCATCGGTCCCGTGTTCGCGATTCCCAAGCTGCTGAAGCAAACCGGCAAGAAACTCGAAGACATCGGCCTGTGGGAGCTGAACGAGGCCTTCGCCGTGCAGGTGATCTACTGCCGCGACAAGCTCGGCATTCCCGACGATCGCCTCAACGTCAACGGCGGCTCGATCGCGGTGGGCCACCCCTACGGCGTGACCGGCAGCCGGCTCGCCGGCCATGCGCTGATCGAGGGCAAGCGCCGCGGCGTCAAGCTCGTCGTCGTCACGATGTGCATCGGCGGCGGCATGGGTGCGGCCGGGCTCTTCGAGGTTGTCTAACGCCCAAGTCTCATCACGAAGAACACGAAGGCCACGAAGGGGCACGAAGAGAAGCAAACGATAAGAGAAAGTGCTCGACGGCATATGTCCCGCCGTGGTTGATGTTGGGTGCCGTTGTCCATGATCCTTCGTGACATTCATGTCCCTTGTCGCCCTCTTGCCTTTCTTCGTGTGTCTTCGTGATCTTTGTGTCCTTCGTGATGAGAAGTAATCGGTAGAAGACGTCGGAAAACAGGGTCTCGCATGCAATCTAAGCTGCTGAATCGCCGGGACCTGGACTTCGTCCTCTACGAGCTGCTGGACGTCGGGGCACTGACGGAGCGCGAGCGCTTCGCCGAGCACTCGCGCGAGACTTTCGATGCCGCGATCGATACCGCGGCGAAGATCGCGGAGGAGAAATTCGCGCCGCACAACCGCAAGGCGGATCTTGACGAGCCGCGCTTCCGCGGCGGCAAGGTCGAGATCATCCCCGAGGTGCGCGAGGCGCTCGACGCCTTCTGCAAGGCGGGCTTCATGGCTGCCGCGCAGGACTTCGAGCTGGGTGGCATGCAACTGCCCTGGACGATCGCGCAGGCCTGCTTCGCGTGGTTCAACGCGGCCAACGTTTCCACCGCCGCCTACCCCTTCCTGACGGTGGCGAACGCGAACCTGATCCGCGTGTTCGGCTCGCCGGCGCAGAAGGAAACCTACCTGCCGCACCTGCTGTCCGGGCGCTTCTTCGGCACCATGTGCCTGTCGGAGCCGCAGGCCGGCTCGTCGCTGTCCGACATCCGCACGACCGCCGTTCCGAACCCGGACGGCACCTACCGGTTGACCGGCAACAAGATGTGGATCTCGGCCGGCGAGCATGACCTCTCGGAGAACATCGTCCACCTCGTGCTCGCGCGCATCCAGGGCGCGCCGCCCGGCGTGAAGGGCATCTCGCTGTTCCTGGTGCCGAAGTTCCTCGTGAATGGCGACGGCTCGCTGGGCGAGCGCAACGACGTCGCGCTCGCCGGGCTCAACCACAAGATGGGCTTCCGCGGCACCACGAACTGCGTGCTGAACTTCGGCGAGAAGGGCGGCGCCCGGGCCGAGCTCGTCGGCGAGCCGAACCGGGGCCTCGCCTGCATGTTCCACATGATGAACGAGGCGCGCATCGGCGTCGGCATGGGTGCGACCGTTCTCGGCTACACCGGTTATCTGCATGCGCTCGCCTATGCGCGCGAGCGGCCGCAGGGGCGGCTGCCGGGCGGCAAGGACGCCGCCCGGCCGCAGGTGAGGATCATCGAGCATGCCGACGTGAAGCGCATGCTGCTCGCGCAGAAGGCCTACGTGGAAGGCGCGCTCGCGCTGTGCCTGTACTGCGCGAGGCTGGTGGACGAGGGCCATACGTCGCCGGACGCAAAGGCGCGCGAGGAAGCGCGCCTGCTGCTGGAGATCCTGACCCCGGTCGCCAAGGCCTGGCCGTCGCAGTACTGCCTGGAGGCCAACGGCCTGGCCATCCAGGTGCACGGCGGCTACGGCTACACGCGCGAGCATCCGGTCGAGCAGTTCTACCGCGACAACCGGCTCAACCCGATCCACGAGGGCACGAACGGCATCCAGGCGCTCGACCTGCTCGGCCGCAAAGTGGGCATGCAGGGCGGCGCGGGCATGAAGCTGCTCGCGCGCGAGATCGCGGCCGTCGCCCGCGAGGCCAAGGCCGCCGACGACGCCGAGGTCAGGCGCTGCGGCACGGCCCTCGAGGAGGCGCTGAACCGGATGCTGGCCGCGACGGGCGAGCTGCTCGGCACCCTCGGCAAGGGAGAGGTCGACCTCGGGCTGGCCAACGCCTCGGTCTACCTCGACCTCGCGGGGCACACGGTGATCGGCTGGCTCTGGCTCAGGCAGGCGCTGGTCGCCGCAGGCAGGCTGGGCGCGGCGCACGAGGCGGACCGGAATTTTTATCGCGGTAAACTGCACGCCTGCGCGTGGTTCTTCCGCTGGGAAGTTGCGAAGACGGCACAATGGGCGGCCTTGCTCGGCAGCCTGGACCGCACCACGCTCGACATGCAGGACGCCTGGTTTTAAGCAGGGTGGGACACGAAGAGCACGAAGAAAAGCCAGATCGGTGTGAAGGCACACGTATCGCCGTTCGTACAATCGACTACGCATCGGAGCGCATGGTGAAGGTACAGAAACTATTCGATCTGTCAGGCAAGGTTGCCTTGATCACCGGCGGGTCTCGCGGCCTCGGGCTCCAATTCGCTGAGGGCGCCCCGGACTCGTTAGCGGAACGCCCGTTCGCGGGCAGGGGCGCGTAGGGCTTCGGCATTCGACTATGCAAGCACAATCGTCCAGGCATCGGAGCACATGGTGAACGTCAAGAAACTGTTCGACCTGTCGGGAAAGGTTGCATTGATTACGGGCGGCTCTCGCGGGCTCGGCCTCCAGATGGCCGAAGCCCTCGGCGAAATGGGTGCACGCGTGGTCATCACCGCGCGCAAGGCCGGTGAGCTGGAGGAGGCGAGGGCACACCTCAAGGCCCAGGGCATCGACGCCCTGACCATCGTCAACGACCTGCAGAACACCGATGCGGTCAGGCCGCTGGTGGAGCAGGTGCTCAAGGGCGAAAAGCAGATCGACATCCTGGTCAACAACGCCGGCGCGGCGTGGGGCGCGCCCGCCGAGGACCATCCGCTCGATGCCTGGTACAAGGTCATCAACCTGAACCTCACCGCAGTGTTCCTGCTGAGCCAGGCGGTGGCGAAGGCCAGCATGCTGCCGCGAAAGTACGGCCGCATCGTGAACCTGGCGTCGATCGCCGGACTGGTGGGCACGGATCCGCGCATGATGCCCACCATCGCCTACAATGCCAGCAAGGGCGGCGTGGTGAGCCTCACGCGCTCGCTCGCCGTGGAATGGGCGACCCGCGGCATCACGGTGAACGCGATCGCGCCCGGCGTGTTCCCCTCGAAGATGTCGCAGGGCATGATCGACAACGCCGAGAAGATCATCCTCGAGATGACGCCGATGAAGCGCCTGGGCACGGATTACGACCTGAAGGGACTCGCGGTGCTGCTCGCCTCGGACGCGTCCGCCTATATCACCGGCCAGACCATCGCGGTCGACGGCGGCCTGGTGTCGATGTAGGAAGGGCGATCAATGGCGCAGCAGAAGGCGGGATTCGACATCCACGTCCCGTTCGTGGAGCACCTCGGCGTGCGCATCACCGAGCGCGGCAACGGCGTGGTCAGGCTGCGGCTGGATCCGCGGCCGGAACTGGAGAACAGCTGGGGATCGATCCACGGCGGCGTGCTCATGGCCGTGCTCGACGTGGCGCTGGCGAGCGCCGGCCGTTCGCTGGACGAGACCTGCAACGGCGCGCTGACGGTCGAGATGAAGGTCAACTTCCTCGCCGCCGCCAAGGGCGCGGTCACCGGCGAAGGTCGCGCGCAGCGCGCCGGCCGTTCCCTGATATTCTCCGAGGGCGAGCTGCAAGCCGAGGACGGCACGCTGCTCGCCAAGGCCACCGGTACCTTCAAGCTCCTGTACCCTACTGCCAAAGACTAGTACGGCCTACCTCGCACCACGAAGGACACGAAGAACACGAAGGGACACGAAGAAGGGCAAACCAAGGGAATGAAGATGGAGTTTGAGCATATTGACAATGGTCTAATGGCTGCGGCCCGCTGACCTTTCTCCGATCTGTTTCTCCTCCTCTCGTATCTGCTTCTCTTCGTGTATCTTCGTGTCCTTCGTGATGAGAATTAAGAATTAGATTGGAGACAAGGAAATGCCGCTCGATCCGCAAGTGCAAGTCCTGCTGGACCTCGCCAAGCAAGCCGCGCTGCCGGAAGTCTGGCAGCTCACGCCCGACCAGGGGCGCGAGCAGTACGCGGCGCGCGTCGACAAGCTGAAGTTCAGCGACACCATCCACCGCTCCGAGGACAGGCGCATCCCTGGTCCGGGATCTGAAATCCCGATCCGCATCTACACGCCGCGCGAGCCAGGGCCCATGGAGAAGCTGCCGGTGCTCATGTGGTTCCACGGCGGCGGTTTCGTGATCGGCTCGCTGGATACTCACGATTCCGTCTGCCGCATGCTCGCCAACCAGGCGGACTGCCTCGTCGTCTCCGTCGACTACCGCCTCGCGCCGGAGCACAGGTTTCCGGCTGCGGTCGAGGATTGCATGGCGGCGACGAAATGGGTCGCGCTGCACGCGGCCGAGTTCGGCGGTGACGCGGGCCGCATGGCCGTGGGCGGCGACAGTGCCGGCGGCAACCTCGCCGCGGTCGTTTCGATCCTCGCGCGCGATGCGGCGCACCCGAAGCTCGCCTTCCAGCTGCTGATCTACCCCTGCGTGGCGCCCGAGCCGGAGACCGCATCCCATCACAGGTTCAAGGAAGGCTACATTCTGTCGCGCAACTCGATCACGTGGTTCTACAAGCAGTACCTGAGGAGCGGCAAGGACGCGAAGGATTTCCGCTTTGCGCCGCTGCTGTGCGACGACCTGTCGGCGCTGCCGCCGGCCTTCGTCCTGGTGGCGGGCTATGATCCGCTGCGCGACGAGGGCATCGAATACGCGAAGCGGCTCATCGAGGCCGGAAACCAGGTGCGCCTGGCCAACTACGAGGGGGCCGTGCACGGCTTTTTCCTCATGGGCGGGACGCTGGACGCTTCGCGCCGGGCGGTGGCCGAGTCCGCCGCGGCGCTGAAAGCCGTTTTCGGCGCCGCGCGCGGCGTCGAGCGCAAGATTGCAAAGACAGCCTGACTGGAGAAAACGATGAGCAGCTTGAAGGGCAAGGTCGCCTGGATCACGGGTGCGGGAACGGGCATAGGACTGGCCGGTGCGCAGGCGCTGGCGCAGGCGGGCGCGACGGTGGTGATGTCCGGCCGCCGCAAGGAGGTGCTGGCCCCCGAAGCGGAAAAAATCCGCATCAAGGGCGGGATCGCGGAGGTGGAGGCGCTGGACGTCTCCGACGCCAGGGCCGTGAAGAAGGTCGCCGACGCGATCCTGTCCCGGCACGGCCGCGTGGACATCCTCGTCAACAGCGCGGGGCTCAACACGCCGAACCGCTACTGGAAGAACCAGACCGTCGACGGCTGGCGCGACGTGATCGGCATCAACCTCGACGGCTCCTTCTACACCATCCACGCCGTGCTGCCGGCCATGCGCGCCAAGAAGGACGGCCTCATCGTCAACGTGTCGTCGTGGGCGGGCGTGTTCCACCCGAAGCTGACCGGCGCGGCCTACAACGGCAGCAAGCACGCGGTCACCGCCATGACCGAGACCATCAACATGGAGGAATGCGCCAACGGCATCCGCGCCTGCGCCATCTGCCCCGCCGAGGTGGCGACCCCGATCATGGACCGGCGGCCGGTGCCGCCCAGCGCCGAGGACCGCGCCCGCATGCTGCAGCCGCAGGACCTCGGCGCGACCATCCTGTTCATCGCGCAGATGCCGGCGCACGCCTGCGTGAACCAGGTCATCATCAGCCCGACGTACAACCGCATGTACATCGAGAACCTGTAGCGGGCGCGCGCCGGATCCGTCATGGCGGCGACGCTGTTCCGCGACGTGCGCGTGCTCGACTGCACGGGCGCGGCGCCGTTCGACGGCTCCGTGCTGGTGCGCGGCGACACCATCGCCGCCGTGGCGCCGGGGGCGGCCGCCATCGCCGCCGCCGACGCGCAGGTCGTCGACGGCCGCGGCATGACGCTGATGCCCGGCCTCATCGAGGCGCATTCCCACCTGACCTTCACCGACGCCGCGCAGTCGGTCGACATGGGCTTCATCCCGCCGGAGGAGCACATGCTGAAGACGGCGGCCAACGCGCGGCGCATGCTGGATGCCGGCTTCACGAGCTGCTTCAGCGCGGCGGCCGCCAAGCCCAGGCTCGACGTCGCCCTGCGCAACGCCGTGCTCGCCGGCGAATTCCCCGGGCCGCGCACGCTCGCCGCCAGCCCGGAGCTCACCGTGAGCGCGGGGCTGGGCGACGTGAGCCTGCCGCACATGTACCGCGAGAACTTCGCCGTCGTCTGCAACGGCCCGGAGGAATTCCGCCGCTGCGCGCGGCTCATGGTGCGCGAGGGCGTGGACACGCTGAAGATCAACGTCTCGGGCGACGCCGGCACGCCTGCGTCGCCCGCCGATACGACGGTCATGAACGAGGCCGAGGTCGCCGCGGTCTGCGACGTCGCGCATGCGCACGGCAGGCGCCTGGCGGCGCACGCGCGCAGTGCGCAGTCCGTGAAGATGTGCCTGCGCCACGGTGTGGACGTGATCTACCACGCCACGCTGCTCGACGACGAGGCCTGCGGGCTGCTCGCGGACGCGCGCGAGCGCGTGTTCGTCGCGCCGGTGCTCGGGCACCTCCATGCCACCCTGCACGAGGCGGCGCCGTGGGGCATCACCCGCGAGGTGGCCACCGCCCGCGGCGTCGCCCACGAGCTGGAACAGGGCATTGCCAGCATGAAGGCCCTGCATGCGCGCGGCGTGCGCGTGCTCATCGGCGGCGACTATGGTTTCGCATGGAACCCGGTGGGCACGGACGCACGCGACATCGCGCATTTCGTCGGCCTGCTGGGGTTTCCGCCGATGGACGCCATCCTCGCCGCCACGCGCCTGGGCGGGCAGATCATGGGCATGGGCGGTCGCCTCGGGCAGGTGAAGCCCGGCTACCTCGCGGACCTGCTGCTCGTCGACGGCGATCCGCTGCAGGACGTGGCGATCCTGCAGCGGCGCGAGTGCCTCGCGGCGATCATGCTAGGCGGGGCCTTCTGGAAAGCGCCGGGAAGCGGTATCGTTACCGCTCCGCACTAGGCTGTTTCGGAGCACGCCGTTGTTCAAGCTGTTCCCCCGCGCGCTGGCGCTCGCTGCGCCCCTGCTCCTGCTGTCCGCCGTCTACGCGCAACAGGTCCAGCCCAGGACCGTGCAGGACCGCCAGGACCTCATCAACTGGTACTATGCGGCGACCTTCGGCACCGGGATCTACACGGCGGGCGACCGTTCCGTCAGCGTGCTGCAGCTGCCGTTCTCGCGGGCGCTGAAGGACCCGGCGGACGGGGGCTACGGCCTGAAGGCCAAGCTGTCGATGACCTTCGGCGTCTACGACTACGACCTCGGCGATGTCACCCACGGCGACATCCCGGAAAGTCTCAGCACCGCGAGCCTGATGCCGGGCCTGGAGTGGCAGTTCCAGGTCACGCCGGACTGGAGCCTGCGCCCCTACGCCGACGCCGGCTACGGCCAGGAACTGCAGGGCCACGAGTCCGCCTGGATCTACGACTTCGGGGTCAAGAGCCGCTACGTCTTCGCGCGCAACGGCGGCGTGGAATTCGCGCTGGCGAACTCGCTCGCGAGCGCGGGCTACCGCACGCGCGGCGGGCCGGACCACCCCTTCGGCTACCTCGCGAGCGGCCTGGACATGACCATCCCGACCGAGCGCGAGCTGTTCGGCAGGACGGTGTTCGTGGGCTTCACGCCCGTGTACTACTACTACTTCAACCGGCTCAGCTTCGCGGAATTCGACCAGCCGGACAACCGCGTGCGCGAGGAATTCGAGGTGGCGCTGAGCATCGTCACGCGCAAGCCCTGGTCGCTGAAGCTGTTCGACTTCGACCGCATCGGCATCGCCGTGCGCACCAGCGGCGACATCACCGGCGTGACGCTCTTCACCTCGCTGCCGTTCTGAGACGGCCTCAGGGCAGCGTCAGGAAGTCCACCGCCAGCGCCGCCAGCGAGCGCACGCCCTGCACCAGGCCGGACTCGTCGACGAAGAAGCGCGGGGAATGGTTCGGCGCCGCCTTGGCCATGTCCTCGCCCCCGGGCGTGACGCCGACGAAATAGAACAGGCCCGGCACCTGCTGCTGGAAGTAGGAGAAATCCTCGGCGACCATGACGCGCTGGTTCACGCGCGTGCCGCCTTCGCCGCCGATGCGCTTGAGCGTCGGGATCATTTTTTCCGTGAGCGCGGGGTCGTTGACCGTCACCGGCACCGCCTTGTCTATCCTGACCTCGGCCGTGGCGTTGTTCGCCTCCGCGATCGACTCGGCGATGTGCTTGATGCGCGCGTGCACCTCCTGGCGGATGCCCTCGTCGAAGTTGCGCAGCGTGCCGGTCATCTCGACCTGGTCGGGGATGATGTTCTTGCGTGCGCCGCCGTGCACGGTGGCCACGGTGACGACCGAAGGCTCCTTCGAGATGTCGATCTGGCGTGCGACGATGTTCTGCAGGCCGAGGATGATCTGGGCCGAGGTGACCACCGGGTCGATGCCGGACCACGGCCAGGCACCGTGCGTCTGCCTGCCCTTGACGGTGATGTAGAGCCAGTCCGCGCTCGCCATCAGCGGGCCCGGGCGGTAGGTGATCATTCCGGCCGGGATGCCGGAAATCACGTGCAGGCCGAAGATCGCGTCGGGCCTCGGGTTCTCCAGCGCGCCGTCCTTGATGACCAGCGGTGCGCCGCCTTCCTCGCCCGGCGGCGGGCCTTCCTCGGCGGGCTGGAAGATGAACTTGACCGTGCCCGGGATGCGGTCGCGCTCGGTGGCCAGCGCCTCGGCCACGCCCATGAGGATGGCCATGTGCGCGTCGTGGCCGCAGGCATGCATGACGCCGACCTGCTGGCCCAGATACTCGGTCTTGACCGTCGACTTGAAGGGAAGGCTCGATTCCTCGACCACCGGCAGGGCGTCCATGTCCGAGCGCAGGGCCACGACCTTGCCGGGCTTGCCGCCCTTCAGTATCCCCACCACGCCGGTCTTGCCGATGCCCGTCTGCACCTCCATGCCCAGCGCCCGCAGGTGGGTGGCGATGTATTTGCCGGTCTCGACCTCGCGGTTGGACAGCTCCGGGTGCTGGTGGATGTGGCGCCGCCAGGCGATCACCTTCGGCTCCAGCTCGCGCGCGCGCCGGTCGACCGCGGCGGCGAGGTCGTCCGCCAGGGCGGGGGCGGCGAGGGCAAGCAGGCAGAGCAGGGCGCACGGACGCAGCATGGGAAGCTCCTTGTCGGAATGGGCCGGGATCGTCGCGGATTAAATCACAAAGCGCCGCACGCGGCTGGCACGGCCTGGCGCATGCCTGCATAATCTGACCGCGCTGCCCCCACGTTCTTTCCCCCCTGCCAACGGAGACCCGCCCGTGCGGACCCCATCATGCTGGGCGCCCTGACCGTCCTGCTGGTGTTCCAGCTCATCGGCGAGACGATCTCGCACGTGCTCGCCCTGCCGGTGCCGGGCCCGGTGATCGGCTTCATCCTGCTGCTCGGTGCGCTCGCGATCCGCGGCAATGTGCCCGCCGAGCTGCGCACCACGGCCACCGGCATGCTGCAGCACTTCGCGCTGATGTTCGTGCCCGCCGGCGTCGGCGTCATGGTGCACCTGCATCGGCTGCGCGACGAATGGCTGCCGATCACCGTGGCGCTCGTCGTGGGCACGCTGCTGACCATCGCTTGCACCGCGCTGATCATGCAGTGGCTGATGCGCCGCTTCGCGGGGCGGGAGCAGGCATGACGCCGCGGCTCAACGACATCTGGGTCTATCTTTCCGCGACGCCGCTGCTGGGGCTGACGGTCACGCTGCTGGTCTACCAGGGCGCGTACTGGATCTACAGGCGTGCGGGCTTCAACCCGCTGCTGAACCCCGTGCCGATCTCGGTGGCCGTGCTGGTGCTGATCCTGACGGTGACGAGCACGCCTTACCAGACCTATTTCGACGGCGCGCAGTTCGTGCATTTCCTGCTGGGCCCGGCGACGGTCGCGCTCGCCGTCCCGCTGTATCCCCAGCTCGGCAAGCTGCGGCGCTTCATCATCCCGGTCATCGGCGCGCTGCTCGCCGGCGGCACCGTCGCGGCCGGCTCGGCCGTGGGCATCGCGTGGCTGCTGGGGGCGAACGAGGTCACGCTGCGCTCCATCGCACCGAAGTCCGTGACCGCGCCGATCGCCATGGGCATCTCCGAAAAGATCGGCGGCCTGCCGTCGCTCACGGCCGTGATGGTCATGGTGACCGGCGTCATCGGCGTCATCGCCACGAAATACGTGCTGAATTTCCTGAAGGTCCGCGACCACGGCGTGCGCGGGTTCGCCATCGGCCTCGCTGCGCACGGCATGGGCATCGCCCGTGCCTTCCAGGTGAGCGAGGAGGCCGGCGCCTTTGCCGGCGTGGCGATGGCGCTGACCGCGCTGGCGTCGTCGATCCTGTTCCCGTTGCTGCTCTGGGCCTTCACGCGATAGCGCGCACGGCGCCGCGAGGCGGGCGTTGCGACGGCGGCGGCTTGCGTCGGGGCGCATGACGGCCTACATTCTGCCGGCATGTCGGCCGCGGGGGAGGGCGATGCATCAGGCGCCGGCGATGACGCTTTGCAGGACGTCCCCCGCAGGATCGGGAAGGAATTCGGGATCATGAGCAGGGGGGCTCCATGACGGCGAGGGCACGTGGCGATCTCCGCGACGGGGGAGCGCGCGCGCGGCCGCGCCGGCGACCGGGCAACCATTTCCGCGCATGAACACCATCGTCAGCTGGATTGAGGAAACCTTCGGGGCCCTCCCCCTTCCCCTGCTCGAGGTGTGGGGCCGGCTCGGCTACTGCCTGGGTTTCGGGCTGATGGTCTGCGCGTTCGGCGGGTTCACATTGCGGCCGGGCGGGCGCTGGGGCCTGGGACGGGAACGTCAGGCATGGGACGCGAAGGCTTTCCTGAGCATTCCGCTGACGTTCATCCTGATCATCGTCGCCGGCTACGTCGGCTCGTTCATCGTGCTGGTGCCGGGTGCACAGACGTTCGAGTCGCTGAAGGATCTGGTCGTTTTCCTGTGCATCGTGCTGTTCGGCTACCCCGCCCTGATCACGGTGCCGTTCGCCTACGGTCTTTCCGACCTGATCGAGGGCGTGCCGCCCCTGTTCCTGCTCGACTGGCTGCCGGGGTACTTCATCAACCCGACGTGCTTCTGGATCGCGTACCAGCTTTTCGGCAGGGACCCGGATTTCCGACGCGCGCGGACCTGGGGCCGCTACCTGGGCTTCGTCCTGGTCTTCATGGCCGTCGAGCCGGTGCTGTGGGGCTATATCTGCTCGGACAAATTCACGCCGGAGCTTGCCTTCCGGACCATCACGCCGGCGCTTTTCTTCACCACCGGCATCACCTGGCTCATCGCGCCGGCGGCCATGCTGGGCGCCCTGCCCCTCGCGCGGCAGCTGGGTCTTTTCTGGGCGGACATCCCCGGCCACGTGAAGGAACGCGTGCTGGGCCGGCGGGAGTGGATCTGGGAATCCGGCCCCGGCGGAATGCACGCCGCGACGCAGGCGGCGGAATCGAGCGTTCCCATCCGCATGCTGATCCTCGCGCCGTTCATCGTGCTCGTCCTGCTGATGGTCGGCGCGACGGCTTACGTCACGCTGCGCAGCGCCGCGCAGGACGCCGACCGGCTCGCCACGCGGCTGCATCAGGAAATCGCCGAGAACATCAATCTCCAGCTCGACGAGCAACTGTCGCATCCGGGCGCGGCGGACGATGCCGGCGTCGTTGCCGGCCTGCTCGGCCGTCTGCCGGTCTCTGCGCACGGCCGCGCCTTCATCATGGACCGTTCCGGCCGAACGATCGCTTCCTCCGCCCCGCCGGACGATCCCGTGGTCGCGGCCGCGATCAGCCAGCTCGGGCAAACCGTGTCCGGCAGGCTGGAAAGGCTCCCGCCGGACCGGCAGTTCCGCTTCACCCGCGTCAACCCCAGGCCGCTGTCGCGGGAAACCTGGCTGGCCCGCGCCACGGCCTATCAGGACCGCAGCGGCGGCCACGGTGACTGGCTCGTGGTCACTGCCATGCCCGAGGCGTACTATCTGGCCGGCGTCCGCGCGGGCAACAGCCGCTCGGCCATGATCTTCGCCCTGGCGCTTCTGCTGTCGCTCGCGGTGGCCGCGGTCCTCGCCTCGAAGGTGACCGCCCCGATCCGGCGCATTTCCATCGCCACCCGGGCACTCGCCGACGGCGATCTCGACCAGCAACTGCCCGGCAGCCCGCTCGAGGAACTGGACGTCCTCACGCGCTCGTTCAACGACATGGCCGGGCGGCTGAAGAAGAACTTCGACGACCTTTCCACCGAGGTGGAGATGCGCAAACGCGCCGAGCGGCGGCTGCTGCAGGAGCGCGACTACGCCGACACCGTCCTCAACAGCCTGCCGGGAGCCTTTTACCACTTCGACGAGCAAGGGCGCTTCCTGCGCTGGAACAGGAACTTCGAGAAGGTCACCGGCTACTCCGCCGCCGAGCTTGCCGCCATGCGCCCGCAGGACTTCTTCCCCGAAGGGGAAAGGGAGCTGATCGCGGCCAAGGTCGCCGAGGTCTTCGCGCGGGGCCAGTCCCAGGCCGAGGCGGAATTCCTGCTCAAGGGCGGGCGGCGGATCCCCTATCTTTTCACCGGCGTGCGTTTCGACCACGACGGCCGGCGGGATCTCGTCGGCATCGGCGCCGACATCGAAGCGCAGAAGCGCACGCAGGATGCCCTGCGCGAGAGCCTCGCCCGCTTCCACGCGGCCGCCCGCGCCACCAGGGACGTCGTATGGGACTGGGATCTCGCCACGAACACCATTTGGTGGAACGAGAACTTCCAGACCCTCTTCGGCTATTCCGCGGAGGAGATCGATCCCGGCATCGAGTCGTGGACCGGCCGCCTGCATCCCGAGGACCGGGACCGCGTGATCGCGCACATCCACGCCGTCATCGACGGCACCGGGGAAACCTGGTCGGACGAATACCGCTTTCGCCGCAAGGACGGCAGCTACGCGGACATATTCGACCGCGGGCACGTGCTGCGCGACGCATCCGGGCGCGGCGTGCGCATGGTCGGCGCCATGCAGGACGTCTCAGAGCGCAAGCAGAAGGACGCGGCCCTGCGCAGGGTCGAGGACAACATCCGCCGCGAGCGGGCGCTGCTGCGCGCCCTCATCGACAGCATCTCCGACCTCGTCTTCTTCAAGGACAAGAACCTCGCCTTCCTCGGCTGCAACCGGGCCTTCGAGAACTACCTGGGCGTCTCCGAAAGCCAGCTCATCGGCAAGACCGACTTCGACATCGTGTCCGGGGAGTGGGCGGCGTATTACCGCGACCAGGACCAGAAGCTCTTCGCCTCCGGACAGCCGCAGCGCACCGAGGAGAAGATTCCCGGCACCGACGGGCGCGCCGGGACTTTCGACACCATCAAGACGCCCTTCTACGGCCAGAACGGGGAGCTGCTGGGCCTGCTGGGAGTCAGCCGCGACATCACCGAGCGCAAGCAGATGGAGGAGGCCCTGCGGCAGGAGCGCGACTATTCCGACTCCATCCTCAACAGCCTGCCGGGAGTCTTCTACCACTTCGACGACAGCCTGCGCTTCCTGCGGTGGAACAAGAACCTCGAGCGGGTCACCGGCTACAGCGCCGGGGAGCTCGAGGGCATGCACCCGATGGACTTCTTCGTCGAGCAGGAAAAGGCGCTGGTCGCGAGCCGGATCGGCGACGTCCTCGAGAAGGGCGAGGCCCAGGTCGAGGCGGACTACCTGCTCAAGGACGGGCGGCGGATCCCCTACCTCTTCACCGGCGTGCGCTTCGAGCACGGCGGCCGGAAGGGCTTCGTCGGCGTCGGCACCGACATCGAGGGGCTGAAGAAAATGGAGGAAGCCCTGCGGGAGAAGACCGCGCTGTTCGAGGCCCAGGTCGAGAGCTCCATCGCGGGCATCCACGTCGTGGACCGGCACGGCAGAAAGGTCATCCAGAATCGGCGCCTGAACGAGATCTGGAAGCTCCCGCCGGATCTCGTCGCCGATCCCAACGTCGCGCCGCAGCGCCAGTTCGCGGCGCAGCGCACGAAGAACCCCGCCGAGTTCATTGCCAGGATCGCCTGGCTCGACGCGCATCCCGACGAGATCGGCCACGACGAGATCGAGCTCGTGGACGGCTCCGTCGTGGACCTGTATTCGGCGCCCGTGCGCGACCGGGAGGGGCGCTACTACGGGCGCATCTGGATTCACAACGACATCACGGAGCGCAAGCAGGCCGAGCGGCGCATCAGCTACCTCGCCACGCACGACGGCCTCACCGACCTGCCGAACCGCAACCTGATCCAGGACCGCATCGCCCAGGCCGTCGCGCACGCTCGCCGCACCGGCCGGCAGCTCGCGCTGCTCTACCTCGACCTGGACCGCTTCAAGGTGATCAACGACGGCTACGGCCACCCCTTCGGCGACGCGGTGCTGAAGGCCACGAGCGAGCGGCTCGTCACGCTGGTGCGCGAGGGCGACACCGTGGCCCGCCTCGGCGGCGACGAGTTCCTGGTCCTGCTGACCGACCTGCGCAAGGCCACCGACGCCTACATCGTCGCCCGGAAGATCGTCGAGAGCCTCGACCGCCCGGTCGCCGTGCAGGACCGCAAGATTCACCTGTCCGGAAGCATCGGGGTGAGCGTATTCCCGCAGGACGGCGAAACCGCCGACGTGCTGATCGGCAACGCCGACGTGGCCATGTACCGTGCCAAGGACCTCGGCCGCAACACCTACCAGTTCTTCACGCGCGAGATGAGCGAGGAGACCCAGCGCCGCATCGACCTGGAAACCAGGCTGCGCGGCGCCGCGGCCGCGGGCCAGCTCGAGCTCGCCTACCAGCCCAAGGTGAGCCTGGAAAGCGGCCGCGTCACCGGCTGCGAGGCGCTGCTGCGCTGGCACCATCCCGAGCTGGGCGCGGTGTCCCCCGCCCGCTTCATCCCGATCGCGGAGGATTCCGGCCTGATCGTGCCGGTCGGCGAGTGGGTGCTGCAGGCGGCGTGCTCGCAGGCCAGGGCCTGGCTGGACGCCGGGCTGCCCCCGGTCTGCGTCGCGGTGAACATCTCCGCGCGCCAGTTCCTGCAGCAGGACGTGGTCGCCTGGGTGATGCGCACGCTCCGGGATACCGGCCTGCCGCCCGAGCAGCTCGAGCTCGAGCTCACCGAGAGCCTGATCGCCCAGGATGTCGAGAAGGTGATCGCCACCATCCGCGAGCTCAGGGCCCGCGGCGTGAAGCTGTCCATCGACGATTTCGGCACGGGGTACTCGAGCCTGAGCTACCTGAAACGCTTCCGCGTGGACACGCTGAAGATCGACCGGTCCTTCGTGCGCAACATGCTCACCGAGGCGGAAGACGCGACCATCGTGCTCGCGGTCATCTCGCTCGCCCACAACCTCGGGTTCAAGGTGATCGCCGAGGGCGTCGAGACCGAGCAGCACTGCCGCTTCCTGCGCCTGAACCGCTGCGACGAGATCCAGGGCTATTACTTCAGCCAGCCCGTTCCGGCCGCGCAGTTCGAGGCGATGCTCCGCGGCGGCAAGCAGCTGCCGTGAGGCCACACCAGTTTCCGTGCGCTGATTTCGTCCGTGCAATCCGCCGCCCAATGGACGCCCGGCCGATATTATGATTCCAGCGCGTTTCCGGAACGGAACCGGTCCGCGGAACCTAGTAGATATCCAATCGATCGAAAGGAGAGCCGATGGAACTGCCCGACATGATTACCCGCCTGCCCGAGGCGGACCTGCCCTTTCCTTCATCGGTGCTGAAGACCGGCGTGCTGCAATCGCGCCACGGCCAGCTCGTGTTCTTCCAGATCTTCCAGGATACCGAGATTCCGCCGCACGCTCACAAGGGGCAATGGGGCATCGTGCTCGAGGGCCGGATCGACATGGTCATCGGCGGCGAGAAGTGCTCGTTCGGCCCCGGGGACACGTACTATATTCCGGCCGGCGTCGTGCACAGCGCCAGCGTGCCGGCAGGCTGCAAGGCGATCGACTTCTTCGAGGAGCCGGATCGCTACAAGCTGAAGTAGGTGCGTTCGATCGTTCGCCGGGAGTATGCGCAACCAGCCGCATCTTCTCCTTCGCTGCCATCGACTTCTTCACGCGCTTCAAGGTGCACCCCGGCCAGGCCATTGCTGAATGCTGAGTGGGCGGACCGCGCTTTCACTGCGCAAACCGGAGGAAGCTGACGAGCTGGCCCGTGGCGTAAAGCCCGATGCCGAAAACCGCGTGCGTAACGAGACTCTGGAGCCGGGCGGCGGACGGGCGTGGCGTACGGCTGGCGGCGATTCCGGCACCCATGCCGGGCTGCATGATGAGGAACGGCGCCGCGACCGTGGCGACGCCGACGAGCAGCGCCGGCGCGATGGTCGGGTTGCGGACCCATGCGAGCCCGCAGATGCCGAGCAGGATCGCGGCGAATCCGATGCCGACCCCGAAGTGCGTGACCCAGCCGATGAGGCGTTCCCCGCGTGCGGCGGGCGAGGCCGTGATGCGATCGTGGCGGAACCGTCCGTTGGCGAGATGGGCGACCCAGCGGCCCACCAGGCCGTAGTCCGGCGCAGGAATACCGAGCCATCGCCGGCGTGCGATCGCCCAGAGGTCCGTCACCGCCGTCGCACCGGCGCCGATGAGAATGCTGAAGATCAGGAAGTCCATGGGATTCTCCTTTCCGCTTGCCTGAAAGCGGCATGGAAGGCAGAGTGCCACTTCAAGTCAACTTGAAGTCAAGGGGCGGCGATGGACATCACCGAGGTGGCGAGGCGATCGGGCGTTCCCGCGTCGACGCTGCGCTTCTACGAGGAAAAGGGCTTGATCTCGTCGGTCGGCCGGCGGGGCTTGCGCCGCGTGTTCGATCCCGGGGTGCTGGAACGGCTTGCGCTGATCGCGTTGGGGCGCTCCGCGGACTTTTCCCTGGATGAGATCGCACGCATGTTCGCGCCGGACGGGCGCCCGCAGATCGACCGGCGGCTGCTCGCGCGCAAGGCGAAGGAACTCGACGGGACGATCCGCAGGTTGAGCGCAATGCGCGACGGCCTGAGACACGCCGCGGCCTGTGTTGCGCCGAGCCACATGGAGTGCCCGACCTTTCGCCGGCTGCTGGGATTCGCTGCGTCCGGCGTCATCGGCGGCCGCGGCAGGAAAGCGCTCTCGGGAAAGCGCCGTGCCGGCGGTCCGGCGAAAGGGGAAGAGAAAAGAGGAAAGAGGAAAGAGGAAAGGTAAAAGGAGCAGACCAACCACCGCCTGGGATCTTCCGTTCGTTGCTGTTTTCCCCTGTGTCCTCCGTGCCTCCGCGTTGGGTGGAAGTGGCAGGCGGTGGGCGGCGGGTCAAGCGAGCTTGACGAGCTGCTTGCCGAAGTTCTCCCCCTTCAGCAGCCCGATGAACGCCTGCGGCGCGCTGCGGATGCCTTCCGCGACGGTCTCGCGGTACTTGATCCTGCCCGCGGCGACGGCCTTGACGAGATGGGCGACGGCCTTGGGATAGAGGTCCTGCCTGTCGAAGACGATGAAGCCCTGCAGCTTGACGCGGTTCACGAGCAGCGCGCGCATCATCTGCACGCCGTAGGCCTCCGGCCGGTTGTAGTCGGAGATCATGCCGCACAGCGCCACGCGCGAGAACGGGTTCAGCAGCCGGAAGGAATGGTCCATGGCCTCGCCGCCGACGTTCTCGAACAGGCAGTCCACGCCGTTCGGGCAGGCGGCCTTGAGGTCGTCGAGCACCTTGCCGGCCTTGTAGTCCACGCAGGCGTCGAAGCCCAGTTCCTTCACCGCGTACTCGCATTTCTTCGGTCCGCCGGCGATGCCCACGGCGCGGCAGCCCTGCATTTTCGCCAGTTGCCCGACCACGCCGCCGACCGCGCCGCTCGCCGCCGACACCAGCACGGTCTCGCCGGCCTTGGGCGCGCAATATTCCAGCAGGCCGAACCATGCGGTCACGCCCGGCATGCCGCACACGCCGAGGTAGGCTTGCGGCGGGACGATGTTGACGTCGACGACGTTCAGGCCCTCGCCGCTGCTCGCCGCGTAGAGCTGCCAGCCCAGCGAGCCGACGACGTGGTCGCCGACCTTGAATTTCGGGTTGCTCGATTCGATGACCTTGCCGACCGTGCCGCCGGTCATGACTTCGCCGATCTCGACGTACTTCGCGTAGGACTTCGCCGCGTTCATGCGCCCGCGCATGTACGGATCGAGCGAGAGCCAGTAGTTTTTCACCAGCACCTCGCCGCCGCCGCATTTCGGCACGTCGGTCTCGACGATGTTGAAGTTGGATTCCACCACGGGGCCGGTGGGGCGGCTGGCGAGCTGGACCTGGACGTTGCGTGTCATGGGATCTCCGTATTCGGGACGGTCGGTGTGCGCAACCCCGAAGTGTAGCGGATCGCCGGACCGGCAACCCGCCGGGGATTCCGACTGGTCGATCATCGATTCGATCTAATGCGGAACCACGGAGCACACGGAGGGCACGGAGGAAAGCAAAAAAGAATATCGAAATGGGAAAACCGATCATCGATTTTCGTTTCGGCACTCGATACTTCATCGATACCCGATAACATTTCCCTCGATTTCCGTTTTCCTCCGTGCCCTCCGTGTTCTCCGTGGTTCAAGATCTGAATCGGTCTTCGTATCTGATACAGCCGCCCGGTTCAGATTCCAGCCACTACCGGCTACTTCAGCACGCCGGCGAGCAGGCTGCCGGCCTGGCTGCCGCCGGACTGGCCCACGAACTGGGTCACGATGGGCGAGAACTTGCTCACCATGTCGGAGCCCATGCCGAGCTTGGAGAAGGCGGATTGCAGGCCGGCCTTGTCGCCGACGTTGCCGCCGCCGAGGAGCTGCCTGGCCTGCGCGAGGTATTTGTCCGCGCCGGGGACGGCCTTGGCGACCTGGTCGAAATCGCCCGCGGAAAGCTTCTCCTGCGCGAGCTTGAGGATGGAGCCGACCCCGCCCGTGGCCTGCGTCTCGGTGACGCCGAGCTGCTGCGTGAGCAGGCCGGTGAGCGCCGAGGACGAGGACTGGCCCGTCATGGATTTCATTTCCGCGCAGCCCGGCAGCAGGCTGGCGATCAGGAACGTGGCAACGGCGGCGAGCGTGCGCATCATGGGATTCTCCTCGGTGTGTCGTGCGGGCAGACGTACAGGCCCAGTCTGTCAGGCGCCCGGCCTGCCGCCTATTGGGCTTTGGTCCAATAGTCCGGGCCGCGGCGAACGGGGGAAAGTGACGGCGCTCGCGCAGGGCGCTTACAATCCCGCCACCGGTCCGTGCGGCCATGCACCTGCGGTATCGCCCAGCCAAAAATAAATCCCCGATGTCGCGATTTCCGATGCCGCCATGATTTTTTCACGCCAGGATTCCGTGCCCCGGCTGGCCGGGTGGATCGCTGCGGCGCTCATCGCGGCGACCCTGGCCGCGGGGCTGTACTTCCTGCTGGTGGTGCGGCCCGCGCCGCCGCGCAGCATCGCCATGGCCACCGGCGCGCCCGGGAGCGCCTACGAGGCGTTCGGCGAGCGCTACCGGGACGTGCTGGCCCGGCACGGCGTCGAGCTCAGGCTGGTGCCCTCGGCGGGCAGCGTCGACAACCTCAGGCTGCTGGACGACCCGTCGTCCGGCATCAGCGTGGCGATGGTCCAGGGCGGTGTCGCCGATGCGAAGGCCGCGGAGGGACTCCTGTCGCTGGGCACGATGTTCTATGAGCCGGTCTGGATTTTCGTGCGCGGCCCGCTGCCCGCGGATTCGCCGCACGCCCTGAGGGGCAAGCGCCTGTTCCTGGGGCAGGTGGGCAGCGGCTCGCGCAAGCTCGGCCTGGACCTGATGGCCGCGGTGGGCTTCGATCCCGGCATCATGCGCATCGTCGACATGCCGACGAAAGACGTGCCGGCGGCGATGCGCCGCGGCGGGATCGACGTCGCCATCCTGGTCGCCCCGTGGGAATCCGCGCAGGTACACGAGCTGCTCACCGCCGATGGCGTGACGGCGGCCTCCTTTCCGCGGGCGGATGCCCACGTGGCGCTGCGGCCTTTCCTGAGCAAGCTCGTCGTGCCGCAGGGGGTAGCCGACCTCAAGACCAACCGTCCGCCGCGCGACCTCGTCCTGGTCGCGTCCAAGGCGAACCTCGTGGTGCGCGGCGACCTGCATCCCGCCCTGCAGTACCTGCTCCTCGAAGCCGCGGCGCAGGTGCATTCGGCGCCCGGCATATTCCAGAAAGCGGGCCAGTTTCCCGCCGCCGAGCCGATCGGCTTCGCGCTCAGCGACGAGGCGCGCCAGTACTACCGCACCGGGCCGCCGTTCCTGATGCGCTACATGCCGTTCTGGATGGCCGTGCTGGTCGGGCGGCTGCTCGTGGTGCTGATTCCCGTGCTCGGCGTGCTGCTGCCGCTGGTGCGGCTGACGCCCTCGCTGTACGGCTGGTACGTGCGGCGCCGGATTTTCCTGCTCTACGGCGAGCTGAAGTTCCTCGAGCGGGAGATGGAGTCGCCGTCCGGCACGGCCGATACCGCGGCGCTGCTCGCGAGGCTGGACCGGCTCGAGTCGCGCGCCAACCACCTGCGCGTGCCCACCATGTTCAGCCATTTCCTGTACACGCTGCGCGTGCACATCAACCTGGTGCGCGGCCGCCTGCAGCAGCACGGCCGGCAGGCCGCGTCGCCGTGAAGCGCTTTGACGTTCGCACAGGATTGAGAGAGGGCGGGAAAATGAAGAGACAGGCGGGGGCTGCGCGGCGCGCGGCCCTGGCGGTGATGCTGGCGGCCGCGGCCCCCGCCGTGGCGATGAACCTCATGGGGCTGGGCGACGTGCCGCTGCGGCACATGACGGGAGAGGACACCCGCATTTTGATGGACACGGCGGAAGCCACCCTCGAAACGGGGGCCGACGGCGTCATGCGGGCCTGGTCGAATCCGCTGACTTCCGCGCACGGGGAGCTCACGCCCGGGCCGGCCTTCGAGCGCGGGGGCCGCAGGTGCCGTGACCTCGAGGTGTACAGCTCCGCGGGCGGACGCGACAACAGGCTCACGGTGACCACATGCAAGGGCGACGACGGGGAATGGCGCGTCGACCGGCCCTGAGCGCCGCGCCGCAGGTCGGTGGTATCCTCGCGGCGGCCGGCTGCCGCATGGCCGCCGCGAACGAGAACACCGAACCGGAAAACACATGAAACCCGACCTGCTGCTGATCTGCCCGCTGTTTCCCGCCACCATGGCCGCGCTCGACGAGGCCTACACGGTGCACCGCTATTACCAGGCGCCCGACAGGGATGCCTTCGTCGCCGGGCTCGCCGCGCGCATCACGGCCGCCGCGACCGCGGGCCACGAGGGCATGAGCGTGGCGCTCATGGGCAGGCTGCCGAAGCTCGGGATCGTTTCCTGTTTCGGCGTCGGCGTGGACGGCATCGACGTGCCCGCGGCGAAGACGCTCGGCATCGCCGTGACCAACACGCCGGACGTGCTCACCGAGTGCGTGGCCGACAACGCGCTGGCGCTGGTGCTCGCCACCATGCGGCGCACGGTGTTCAACGACAGGTTCGTGCGCGCCGGCAACTGGCTGAAGGGCGGCGCGCCGCTCGCGGACAAGGTCTCCGGCGGGACCATGGGCATCATCGGCCTGGGCCGCATCGGCAAGGCCATCGCGAAGCGCGCCGAGGCGTTCGGCATGAAGGTCGCCTACCATGGCCGCCACGAGCAGGACGACGTGCCGTACAAGTTCTACGCGAGCCCGGTCGACATGGCCGGGGCCGTCGACGTGCTGGTGCTGGCCTGCCCCGGCGGCAAGGCCACCGAGAAGATCGTGAGCAGGGAAGTGCTGGACGCCCTCGGGCCGAAGCGCTACCTCGTCAACGTCTCGCGCGGCTCTACCGTGGACGAGCCCGCGCTCGTCGACGCGCTCGCTAATGGCCGGCTCGCGGGGGCCGGGCTCGACGTGTTCGTCGCGGAGCCGAAGGTCCCCGAGGCGCTGTTCAGGCTCGACAACGTGGTGCTGCAGCCGCACGTTTCCAGCGGCACGCACCAGACGCGCGCGGCCATGGGGCAGCTCGTGGTGGACAACCTCGCGGCTTTCTTCGCCGGCAAGCCCCTGCTTACGCAGGTTTGAATTTCAATCTCATCACGAAGGGCACGAAGGAACACGAAGAAAAGCGAAGAAAAAAGAAACGCGAAGCAGGAAGGACGGCATGATGTGGTCCATCGGTCAGTGCACATAATGACGGTCGCAGCAGACTATCCACCAGTTCATTCTCATTTTCTCTATTGCTCTTCTTCGTGTGTCTTCGTGTCCTTCGTGTCTTCGTGTTGAGATGTAGAGTTTGAGAAGGAATCGCCATGTCAGCTCGTACACCGGATTGGCCCGAAGAAGCGCAGCTCGCGCCGAAATCCTCGCGCTACGTGAAGCTGGACGCGCTGCCGTGGCGCGAGACCGCGTTTCCCGGCGTCGAGATCAAGCTGCTGCTCGAGGACAAGGAGACCGGCCTGATGACGTCGCTGACGCGCATGGCGCCCGGCGCGGTGCTGCCGCTGCACGAGCACGCCGGCATCGAGCAGACTTTCGTGATCGAGGGCCGCCTGGTCGACGACGAAGGCGAGGTCAGGCAGGGCGAGTACGTCTGGCGCCCGGCCGGCAGCCGGCACGTCGCGCGTGCGCCGGAGGGCGCGCTGCTGCTCGGCATGTTCCTGCAGCCCAACCGCTTCCTTTGAGGTCCCGGCAAGCCGGGATGGCGGCCCGCGTCAGCGGGCGGCGGGATCGTTCAGCAGGCCTTCGAGCACCGACCAGGCTTCCCGGCTTTCGAGGATGCCCATGTGGGTCTCGTCGAACCCGTACAGGCGCACCGCGTCGCGCTGCGCTTCCTGGCGCAGCTGGCTGGAGACCGTCACCGTGCCGTCGTTGGCCTCGCCGATGCTCAGCGTGCCGCTGCTGCGGAAGGAGAACATCAGGTGGTGCGCCGTGGCCGGCCCCAGCCGCACCGGAACGCGCTTTTCGGCATCGGCGTAGTAGAGGCTCGTCAGGTAGGCGCTCCCGGGCGCCATGTCATACCACACGCGCACGACGGCGGGCGACAATTCCACGCCCTGGGCGGCCGCCTTGTGCCCGTTCCAGGGTGTGGACAGCGTCACGAACAGCGGAATGTCGACGCGCTCCGCCAGCGCGCCGTGGCGCAGCACGAAGCCGCGTGCGGTCAGCCCGCCCATGCTGTGCGCGACGACGTAGAACCGGCGGATGCCGTAGCGTGCCTCCAGCTTCATCATCGTCTGCGTCAGGTGGTCGGCGATGACGTCCAGGCGGCCGCCCGAAGGATAGAAGTACAGGAAGGGCTGGAAGCGGCGGCGGTCGAGCCGCTCGATCATCGTGCGGAAATTGGCCGGATTGCCGGCGATGCCGTGCACGAACACGACCGGGATCTTGCCGGGGTCGTAGGGCTTGAGGAGATAGATGCCGGGGTGGTAGTCGAACAGGAAATCGAACGGGCGCCACAGGCCGATGGCCGCGACTTCGTCGGTGAAGCGGGGATCGTCCATGGACGTGACTTCCCCGACGGCCGTTACTTCGCCCAGCGTGACCTGCACCTGGTCGCCGGCCGTGCGTGCCTGCAGGGCGGCGACATCGATGACGTCGCCCTCTTCGCGGGGGCGGTCGTCGGCCGAAACGACGAGGTCGATGCCGGACACGTGCTTGCCCGCCGTGCACTGGACGAGCTCGCCCTCACGAATGCGCCGGTAGGGCTCCCCCGCCTCATATCGCAAGTCGGCGTTGGCGTCCTCGAACGCTACGACGCCGTAGGTTCCGTCGCCCGTGAAGAACTGCCAGCGGCCGGCCCGTTCCAGGACGAAGTGGTCGGCGAGGCTCCAGGACGACCGGCTGTGAGGGTCGGGGCCCGTCAGGCGCGCGAGCACGACGACCAGCGCATGGTCCGGATTTCCCCGGGTGCCCACGGTGCCTTCGATGCGGCAGGCGCTGTCGATCTTGCGCTGCTGCTGCGGCACGTTGCCGAGGTCCAGCAGGACGCAGCCCGAGACGAGAACGGGCAGCACTGCGAGGAGACGGTGCCACGGATGAGATCTCATTGCCATGCGCCCAGGTTACCCGAGCCCGTACCGGCGCGTCGGGATGCACGGGCTGCCGCTCGTGGCGCGGGCGGAAAAGGTGGAGAATGCGCCGGTTGCAACCGACGGAGGCGGACATGAACGACCGCGGACTCACGATTCATTTCATGGACGGCACGAAGATGAGCCTGAATTTCCCGAAGCAGGCGGAGAACGAGGCGGCGGTGAATCTCAAGCTGAACGAGGTCCTGAACGCGCGCCACATGCTGGTGGAGGTGGACGGCGGAGTACTCCTGATCCCGTTCGAGAACGTCAAGTACATCCAGGCCTCTCCGGGGCCGGTGAGCCTGCCGAAGTACGCCATCCGCGCTGCCAGCATCAGCAGCTAGGCGCGCAGCCGGGTGCATGCCCGGCTGCGGCGGGCGGTCAGAACTTGTAGAAGGCGCTGACGGAGACCATCTGCGCGCCGTCGAGCTCGTCGACGTCGATGTACTCGTACTCGGCGCGCACCCCGATGCCGAAGACGCTGAACCAGACACCCGCGCCCACCAGCGGCGCGGTGCCATGGAAATCCCTGCCGACGCCGGCGTGGGTCTTGGTGAGATCATAGGACATGCCGCCCGCCCGGGCGAACAGGTCGACGGGGCCCAGCCCGACGCCGGCGAGCACGCTGTAGTCGAGGCCCTTCATGCGGTAGCTCGAGGCGACGCCGGCACTGGTGTCCTCGGGCTCGCCGAGGTCGCGGTAGCCCACCTCGCCGGCGAGGCGCAGCAGCGGGATGGCGTCGAAGTAATAGCCGAGGAAGCCCTTGTAGGCGAAGTCGCTGGCGCTGAAGCTCGTGCCGGCGGGCGTGCCGGCCTTGTCGTCGATCTGGCTGGCGCCGATGCCGCCGCCGATGTACACGCCGCTGTCCGCGCGCGCCGCGGGCGCGAGGCAGGCGCAAAGCAGCGTGGTCGCCGCGATGAGGTTCCTGGTCGTGCTCATGTCATTCTCCTCCGTATGAATGAAGGGTTCTGCTCGCCGAGCGACCCGCGCCTGCGCGGGCTCAGATCAGCATTTCCTTGCGCAGGACGGGGATCATCGTCCTGGCGAAGCCCTCGGTGGCCTTGGCGACGTTGTCCGGCTCCAGCGTGCGCGTGGTGCCGGACCATGCCGGTTCCGGCGAATCCGCATTGAACAGCGTGGTCTCGCATACGACGTAGTTGTACTGCTGCACGCTGACGGGCTCGTAGAAGCCGACCCAGGCGCCGGCGTAGCCGCCGTAGTAGCCGGGCCTCCTGCCGTAGTACGCCGGCGCCACGGACCCCACCGGCATGGAAGAGATTTCGCTCTGCCGGTCGACCATGCGCGTGATGAGCACGCCCTGCACCCCGGATTTCTTCACTGCCTCCTTGAGGATGTCCTCGGACAGGCGGCCGTCGGCCGGCACCACCGTGTAGCTCGGGACGGCCGTCACCCCGGCTGCCGTCAGCTCCCTGGCGAACGTGTCCTCGAAGGCACGGCGCACGCTGGCCTGGTTGGAGATGCCGAAGATCAGGACGGACTTGATCGGCCCGCTGGAGTACTTCGGGTCGCGCCAGCTGTTGGTGAGCTCCGTCGTGCTGCAGGCGGCCAGTGCCAGCAGGCCGGCCAGGCCGCAAAGCATCCGCTTCATTGCGGGAATCCGTTCCTGTCGGGGCATGCGCTATTTCTCCAGGATCATGCGCATGGCGATCGCTTCGGTGAATTCGACGCTGATGACGTTGCCCTGCTCGAGCTGGTCCAGCCCCTGCACGGAATCGTCGGCCGTGAACGCCAGCAGCCTGCCGTCCGGCCCGCGCACCGACAGCAGCCGGCTGGAGCGGTCGATGGATTCCAGCACGCCGGAAATCTGAGCGGTCCGGATGATGGTGCCGCCGGGCGTATCGCCCTTTGGCGCCAGATTGACGGTGCGGCCGGTCGATGCGATCGCGGCGCCGCCCTTGGCGATCGACAGGGCCACGGACTGCAGGTAGCGGACCCGGAATTTCGCTCCGGGGTGCACCTGGTCGAGGTTCTGCGACTCGGGCGGCACGTTGACCAGCGCGTCCCTGCCGTTCGGTCCGCGCACGACGACGGTGCGCGCCTCCCGGTCCACGTCGACCACCGTGACGATGGCCTCGGTGGTGTCGACGACGACCGCGCCTTGCTTGTCCTGCGCCATGGCCTGGCCCGGCACGGCCAGGACCGCCAGCAGTGCGATGGCATAGCGTTTCATTTTCAGCCTCCCCGGTTGCGGATTCCCGCCGGCGATTGCCGCGGAATCACTAGCCTACTCCCAAAGTCAGCGATGTGCTCGACTGTTCGTGCCGCGTTCGTCCCGACGGCCGCCTTTCAGTGGAAATACTTCAGGACCAGCCCGAAGGCGTTGATCCGGGAGGGGTTCAGGACGCTGTCGTTCTCGCGCGCGAAGTAGGGCTCGATGCGCCAGAACGGGGTGAGCCCGATCTCGACGCCGGCCTGGTAGCGCTGCCGGTTCCATTCGTCGAAGCGCGTGTCGTAGGCGATCTCCGCATGGGCGTAGGGCGTCACGCTGACGCCCTGCACGGTGAACGGCCGATCGAAACCGCCGCGCACGCGATAGCGGTTCGAGTATGCGCCGTCGATGTCGCGGGCATCCCAGCGCAGGCGCCCGGTCAGCGCCAGGCCCAGGGCGACGGGCTCGCGCGTCGACAGCTCGAGGACGCCGCGATCCTCGTGGTAGCGATCGCCGTTCGCGTGGTAGTTGCCGACGTAGTTGTAGCCCACGCGCATCCACAGGTAGCGGTCCTTCACCCAGTCCGCGTTGGCGCGATTCGTGCGCCACACGGGCTCGAGCGCGACGTCCAGGTGCACGCCCAGCGTGCCGTCCTCGAAGCGTGCCTTGCCTTCGCGGTCGTCGGGCTCCTCCGCGCGCGTGGCCGAGCCCAGCAGGAAGACGCGCGTGCGCGGATCCACCTGGTAGAAGCCGTCGAACTCGGGCCAGAAGCGGTCTTCGGCCGCGTTCGCGCGGCCCGTCGCCAGCGCCAGGGCGAGGCAGACGAATGCGGCGGCTCGCGCACGGCGGCTCTCCGGGATCAAGTCAGCCCGCCGGGATGGTGAGCACGGGCAGGTTGCCCGGCGCGTCGGACTCGAGCAGACGGTAGAGCATCGTCATCGCCATGAGGGTCACCCGGGATTCGGCGTCGTCGCCATCGATCCAGTACCAGTGGCCGCCGTAAGGCACCGCGGTCGTAGCGGTCTTCGGCCTGTCGCGCCCGCTGTGCACGGAGATGGTGGGAGTCTTGTGTCCGTCGTCCGGCGCGGGCGGCCCGATGCGCGTGAGGCCGGCGGGGACCTCGACGTTGCGGCTCTGCGCTATCAGCATCTGGAACAGGGAGAAGGTGTAAAGGCTGACGCTGCCGTCGTTGGGCTTGAGCAGCCCGACCGAGATGGCAATCTCGCCGGAACCTGTCGTGCCCAGCAGGGTGCGCAGCTCGTCGACGGCCGAGCGCGTCGGGGCGTCGGCGGAGGCGCGCAGCGTGAGGAATATCGTCCGCGGCCGGGTCTTCGCCGGCTCCTGGTCCTTGCTGCCGTCCTTGTTTTCCCGCACGCTGAAATCGACGGCGCCGCTGTCCTGCAGCACCCGCAGCAGGTGCGTGATGCGCGCGAACTCGGGGTCGGGCGGCATGTTGCCGCCCATGCGTGCAAAGCGGTTGCGGTAGCCGCTGATCGATCGCACGCTCATATTGAGGATGCCGTCGGCGGACCAGCCCGACTGCAGCAGCAGCAGGATCATGTGCGGGGGGATCGGCGCCACCACGGTGCGCGCGAAGCCCTCGCCGCTCAGCGGCGAGTAGGTCACCGTGGGCTTCTCGGTGAGCCGCAGGCCGAGGCTGGGGGAGATGAAGCTGTCGGCGCCGTTGTTGATGTGCGCCTCGCCGGACAGGCTGCCCTCGCGCACGTACTCGTAGCCGGCCACGATGGAGGAGACGTCCACGAAGGACGGCGCCTCGCCGTAGCGCAGCCTCACGATGTTCAGCAGCAACTGCTCCTCCAGCGAGCGCGCCACGGCCATGGTGTACCCGAGGCGGTCGTCCGGCATGATCGAGGGGCCGTAGCCGGCGCAGCCCGGAAGCAGGGCTGCGACGGCCAGCAGGCCGATGCTGCGCCACGTTGTTCTTGTAGTGTGACGATTCATTGACGTCTCCCTCCCCCGGCGGCTTTTCCAGCGCTCGCGCGTAGCATAGACGAATACGGCGATGCGCAGACACGGGCGGGGCGCCGGCCCGACCGTGGGAGATTTGCGCCGCTTCCGCCCGTGGTCGCCGGGAGGCACAATGGCCGGCACAAAAAACAGCGATGGAGTGCCAAATGCCGGAAGCATGGAAGCGTCGCCGTATGCTCCGCCGGGGCGTGACCGGAAGGACGGCCGCCGCGGCCATGCTGGCGGCAGCGGGCTGCATCGCGGCCGCGCCCGCGCTGGCGTTCGTCTATCCCGAGCACCGGGACATCGCGCTGCTCGCGGTCGGGAAGCTCGACGCGCAGCGCCGCGCGGACTTCGACAAGCTCTGGGCCGAGGCCCGCGCCGGGCACGAGAAGCGGCTGTGCGGGCAGGGCGCGGACGCGCAGCAGGGTGTCGCGCCCGAATGCATCGACTGGGCGGCGCTCGCGGCGATCGCGGGCGACCACTCCTGCTCGGCGCGCGGCCTCGAAGACACCGTCCTGCAGTCGGACTGGATCCTGGCCGTCGCGGACGTCGCCGCGCAGCTCAAGGCCGACCTGTCGCGCATCGACGTGTTGCCGCCGGTGGAGCAGGTGCCGGGCAGCAAGGACGCGATCGTCGACCTCAAGCGCCGCATCCAGAGCGAGAAGGCGCGCGCGGACCGCATCAACGCGCTGCGGGCCTCCGACATCCGCCTGCAGCGCGCCGACCCGGAATACGCCACGCGCGCGGGCTCGAACAACGCGCATTTCCTGCTGGCCCGTCCCCACACCGGGACGACGCTCGACGAGTATGCGAGGCTCACGCTGCTGGCCGGCTCCGAGCTGAGCGCCGTCGGCGTGTACGTCTGGTATCACCTGAGCGCCCTGCAGCAGGCGGCCCGGCTGGCGCAGGGCTCCCTGCAGCCCGACGAGCGCCGGGTGCTCATCCGCTCCATGCTGTTCGACGAGGCCTTCGCGCTGCACTTCCTCGAGGATGCCTTCGCTTCGGGCCATGTCGCGGGCACCTGGGGGGACACGTCGCAGCGCAAGGGCACGCACGACGCGTACAACGAATCCGGGCTCGAGGCTTTCCCGTGGAGCGGCAACGGCTCCATGGTGCTGATGGGCGACGCGCACATGCGGCAGGAGGACGCCGAGCGCGCCGCCGCATCGGTGCGGCAGAGCCTGGAGCAGGTCCTGGACGCGGCGATGGGCCGCGGCGGGCCGCATGCCTTGCCGCCGATCGCCGCGGCATCGGACGGGCCGGACGGCTTCGACACGTGCAGGAACGACGTCCTGCCCAAGCGCAAGGAGCCGGAGATCGGCGATCCGGCCTACCGGAAGACCTTCCTGGCGGGGCTGGGCGACGTGCTGCAGCCCACGCCGGTGCCCGGCCTCGGTCCCGGGCTGGGCGCCATGCCGCGGTCGCGCAGCGAGCTCGGCGCCTTCATCGGGCTCGCCGGCAGCTTCGACGCCCGCGGCGTGAAGGGGGGATTCTCCACCCCGGGCGGAAACGGCGCGGTCCTGGGCGTCGAGCTCGCTGCGCGCGTGGGTGTGGGTCTCGACGGCGTCATGAGCGAGGCCGGGGACGGGCTGGTATTTGCCTCGGTCGGCCTGAGGGGCGATGCATCCTCGACGAACTCGGTGGGCGGCTCGGCGGCCGGGCAGGGCGGCAGCATCACCGCCGCGATTCCCGCGCGCACCGCCCTGTCCGTGCGGCTGCGCATGCCGTTCTATCTGGTTCCCGGCGACCTCCTGCTGCTGTCGCCGATGTACCTTTTCGCGCCGCAGCGATACGAGGCCATGGCGGTGACCGCGGGCAACGGCGGGCTGATTCCCTGGCAGTCCGGCTGGGCGACGCCGTTCGGGCGCTTCCAGTTCGTGCTGGGCCGCGAGCTGGGCGCGTCGTTCTACGGCCTCATGGGCGACGACCGGCTCGTCGTGCCCGAGGCGCCCTCGCGAATCGTCGACTACAAGTCGGTCCAACTCGATTTTCCCATCCTCGAATACCGGCCCTACCGCTCGTTCGCGGCCAACCAGAGCTCGACCCTGCTGTTCCAGCTCTTCACGGCGGTGGACATCCCGTACTCGGACAACGTGGTGGCGCCGGCGGGCGCGCCGGGTGCCGACCTGCGCCCGGTCTGGTCGGTCGGGCTGCGCCTGGTCTTCGACTGGCGCTACTACCCCTGAGGTGCGGCAGTCGAGAATCGATCGAAGCGAATTTCTGCGGCCGGTGTTTGGGCAGAGCCGGTCAGAAGCGTGTGCCGATGTCGAAGCGCACCTGCAGGAAGTTGGGGGTGCCCGCGCCGCCGCCGACATCCACCCACTGCTCGCTGACCAGCGCGCGCAGGAACAGCGACCTGCTGGAATCCCAGCGCACGCCGGCGCCCGCGTTGTAGCTGAAGTAGGTATCCGACCTGGTCGGATAGGCGGGCGCGCAATAGTAGCCCCACCAGGGATCCCACCAGCACACCGGCACGGCCGGCCCGTTGGGGATGTTGGTGTCGACGTAGGTGCCGCCGATGCCGGCGGTCACGAACGGCGTGAACGATCGCGGCAGGAAGTAATAGATGCCGTTCAGGCCGAAGTTGGATACCTCCAGCGTGCCGGAGATGCTCTGGCCCTTGTTCCCGTTGCCGGCGGCGGGCGCGATGTGCGCGTCGTAGCCCGACTGGAACCAGTTCGCGCCGAATTCGAGCCCCCAGTGGTCGTTGAAGTTGTAGCCCACGCCGAGGCCCCAGCCGAAGTCGCTGTCGATGTCCGCCGAGGAGCCCTCCTGCGAATGCACGGTCTTGGAGTCGGCGTACAGGGCCTCGAAGAAGAAGTCCCACTTGCCCGCGCGGGGCGAGCCCTCGGCGGCCGCGCTCGTCGCCCAGAGCAGGCAGGCTATCAGACCCATGCTGACTGTGTTGCGTCGGACGATCGTCATGTCTCTCCCCTCCGGTTGCGATGCGCCGGTGCCGCCATGGCGCGGAAAAATCCTGCCGGAAAGCCGGCGCCGTGGATATCGGACCTTGGTCCCATCGGCGGCGGTGCCGTTTCTCCCCCTTACTTCCCTTCGGGCGGCTTCGGCGCGGCGATCTCCGCGCCGACGTCCACCCAGCCGCCGCCCATGGCCTTGTAGACGTTGATGATCTGGCTGAAGCGCTCGGCCTGGGTGTTCACCGAGTTCAGTTCCGCGCCGAACAGCTCGTTCTCCGCGTACAGCACCTCGATGTAGCTGGCGGTGCCGTTGTCGAAGCGCCGCCGCGAGAGCCGCGCATAGTCGCGCAATGCCTGCACGCGCTTGACCAGCGCCTCGACTTCCATGTTCTTCTTCTGCGCGCCCACGAGGGCGTCGTTGGTCTGCTGGAACGCCGCGAGGATGGTCTGGCGATACACCAGCAGGGCCTCGTCGCGCGCGCTTTCCGCCGACCGCACCTGGCCCTCGATGCCGCCGAAGGTGAAGATCGGGCCGGCGAGGTCGGCGCCGACGGCCCATGCCCGCGACGGCCCCGTGAGGAAGTCGCTGAAGGCGGTGCTGACCGAGCCGAAGCTGCCGGTCAGCGAGATGGTGGGGAAGTACAGCGCCTTTGCCGCGCCGATGCCGGCGTTGGCGGCCACGAGGTTCTGCTCGGCCTGCAGGATGTCCGGGCGCCGCCTGAGCAGGTCCGACGGCAGCCCGGCGGGAATGGCGGGCGGCTGGATCTGGTCCAGCGCGAGGCCGCGCGGGATCGGGCCGGGGTTGCGCCCCAGCAGGATGGAGATCAGGTTCTCCTGCGCGGCGATGCTCTGCTCCAGCGACGGGATCGCGGCCATCGCCTGGTAGTACTGCGACTCGACCTGCCTCAGCTCGACCTCGGAGACCGCGCCGCGCTTGAAGCGCAGCTCGAACAGGTGCACCGAGTCGGCGTAGTTCTTCGCCGTGGCCTGCGCGATCTCGAGCTGCCGGTCGAGCGCGCGCAGCCCGATGTAGCTCGCCACCGTGGCCGAGGCGATGGACAGGACGAGGCCGCGACGGCCCTGCTCGCTGGCGTAGACCTGTGCCTGGATGGCTTCGGCCTGGCGCCGCACGCGCCCGAACAGGTCGATCTGCCACGAGGCGGTGAGCGCGCCTTCGTAGAGCGAATAAGTCGGATCGACGCCGGCGGGCAGCGCGGTCGGGCCGCGCTGGCTGGCGCGGTTGCGGCTGGCGTCGCCGTAGTAGCCCAGTTGCGGGAAGAACTGCGAGCGCGTGGTCGCCAGCGCGCCGAGCAGCTGGTCGACGCGCGCCGCGGCCGCCCGGATCTCCAGATTGCCGCGCAGCGCGTCCTCGAGCAGGCCGTTCAGCGCCGTGTCGCCGAACTGCTCCCACCACTTCGTGTTGGCGGCGTCGGCGGCCTGCGGATATTCCATGCGCCACGCGGCCGGCGTCTCGACCTCGGGGCGCACGTAGTCGGGCCCGAGCTTGCAGGACGCCAGCAGCGCGCAGGGCAGCAGCACGAGCATGCGCAATGCGTTCATGGTTCGCGGTCCGTTTCCAACGCCTCGCCTCCGTGCGATTCGTCCGCGGCTGCGGCGGGCTTTTCCTTCTTGCCGCCGAAGCGCTCGCTCGCCGACTCGAGCAGCCAGAAGAACAGCGGCACGAAGAACACGGCGATCAGCGTGGAGGCGAGCATGCCGCCGATCACGCCGGTGCCGATCGCGCGCAGGCTGTTCGCACCGGGGCCGGTGGCGATGGCGAGCGGCACGCAGCCCAGGATGAAGGCGAACGAGGTCATCACGATCGCGCGCAGCCGCAGGCCGGCGGCCTCGATCGCCGCCTCGCGCGGCGACATGCCGTGATGCACGCGCTCGATGGCGAACTCGCAGATCAGGATCGCATTCTTGGCCGCGAGACCCACCAGGGTCACCAGCCCGACCTGGAAGTAGACATCGTTCTCCAGACCGAGGATCCAGGTGAGCGCCAGGGCGCCCAGCACCGCGAAGGGCACGGTCAGCACGACCGCGATGGGCAGCGTCCACTTCTCGAACTGCGCGGCGAGCAGCAGGAACACGATGACCAGGCCGAACACGAAGGCCGACGACGACGTGCTGCCCGACTCCTTCTCCTGCAGCGCCTGGCCGGCCCAGGCATACGCGAAGTCGGCGGGCAGCGTCTGGGTGGCCGTCTCCTCCATCGCGCGGATCGCCTGCCCCGAGCTGAAGCCCGGCGCCGGATTGCCGGTGAGCTTGACCGCCGGGAAGCCGTTGAAGCGCGTCACCAGCTTCGGCGAGGCGACATAACGCGTGGTGATCAGCGCCGAGAGCGGGATGTTGGAGCCGCTCGCCGAGCGCACGTAGACCTTGCCGAAGTCGTCGGGATTCGCGCGGTAGTCCGCGTCGGCCTGCAGGATCACGAACCAGACGCGGCTGAACTGCGAGAACTGGCCGGCGACCTGCGAGCCGAAGTAGGCCTGCATGGCCTGGAACACGTCGCTGACGTGCACGCCGAGCACCTCGGCCTTGTTGCGGTCGAGGTCCACGAACAGCTGCTGGCTGTTCGCGCGGAACGTCGTCGTGACGCCGGCCAGCTCGGGCCGCTGGCGCGCCTTGGCGAGAAAGGCCTCCAGCGCCGCGCCGGTTGCGCGCGGGTCGCCGGAGCCGCGGTTCTGCACGTAGAACTCGAAGCCGCCCGTGGTGCCCAGGCCGGGGATCGAGGGCGGGTTGACGGCGAAGGCGACGCCGTCGCGGCGGCCGAAGAACTGGGCGTTGAGGCGCTTGAGCGTGTCGAAGGACAGCAGCGACTTGTCCTTGCGCTCCTCGAAGGGCTTGAGCAGCCCGAACATCACCGCGGCGCTGTTGTTCTGCTGGCCGTCGATGAAGCTGTAGCCGTTGACCGTGCCGACGTCCTGCACCGCCGGGTCCTTGAGCAGGATCTTCTCGAGATCGGACGTAAAGCGCGAGGTAACGTTCAGGCTGGCCGCGTCCTGCACCTGCGCGACGACGAAGAAATAGCCCTGGTCCTCCTCCGGCACGAAGCTCGACGGCAGGACGCGGAACATGAACAGGATGCCGGCGATCACCAGCGTGAACACGACCAGGAAGGCGGGCCAGAAGCGGATCACGCCGCCGGCGCCGGCGAGGTAGGTCTGCCGGACCTTCTCGAAGCCGGCCTCGAAAGCCCGGAAGAAGCGGTTCTTCTCGCCGTGGTGCGCCTTGATGATGATGGCCGCGAGCGCGGGCGACAACGTCAGCGCCATGACGCCGGAGATCACCATCGAGATGGCGATGGTCACCGCGAACTGCTTGTACAGCGTGCCGGTCACGCCGCCGAGGAAGGCCACCGGCAGGAACACCGCGAGCAGCACCAGCACGATCGAGATCAGCGCGCCGGCGATCTCGGTCATCGCCGCCTTCGCCGCCTCGAGCGGCGAGAGCTTCTTGGTCGTGATGTTGGCTTCGACGTTCTCCACCACCACGATGGCGTCGTCCACCACCAGGCCGATCGCCAGGATCATGCCGAACATGGTCAGCATGTTGATGGAGAAGCCGAGCAGGTGCATGCCGACGAAGGTGCCGACGATGGACACCGGCACCGCGAGGATGGGGATGACGGTGGCGCGCAGGCTCTGCAGGAACACGAACACCACCAGCACCACCAGCACGACCGCCTCGAAGAAGGTGTGCACTACCTTGTCGATCGAGTACAGCGTGAACTGGCTGGTGTCCAGCACGATCTTGTAGTCGAGCCCGGTGGGGAACTTGGCCTTCAGCTCCTCCATCTTCGCGCGCACCAGCCTGGCGGTGGCCACGGCGTTGGCGCCGGGCTGCTGGTAGATGCCGATGGTCGTCGCGGTCTTGCCGTTCATGCGGCTGGCGAGCGAGTAGTCGCGCTTGGCGAGCTCGACGCGGCCGATGTCGCGGATGCGCACGCTCGCCACGCCTTCCTTGGTCGCGCGCACGATGATGTTCTCGAATTCCTCGGGCTTGGTGAGCAGGCCCTGCGCGGTGACGACGAACTGCTGCTCGACGCCGGGCTTCGCCGGCTGCGCACCGATCTGGCCGACGCCGAACGCCTGGTTCTGGCTCTGGATCGCCGCGCTGACTTCCTGCACGGTGATGCCGAGCTGGGCCATGCGGTCCGGCCGCAGCCAGACGCGCATCGCGATGTCGGGCGAGCCGAACACGGACGAGCGGTTGGCCCCGGGCACGCGCTTCAGCTCGTCGAGCACGTACAGGTTGCTGTAGTTGTCGATGTAGGCGGAGTTGTAGCGCTCGTCGGGCGAGTACACCGACACCACCATCATGATGCTGGGCGACTTCTTCTCCACCACGAGGCCCTGCTGCACCACGACCTGCGGCAGCTGCGGCGTGGCCTGGGAGAGCTTGTTCTGCACGTTCACCTGGTTGATGTCCGGGTCGCTGCCGGGCCGGAACACCACCACGATCTCGGCGTTGCCGCTGGAGGAGCTGACCGAGTAGAAGTAGAGCAGGTTGTCGATGCCGTTGAGCTGCGTCTCGATCGGCGCGGCGACGTTGTTGGCGATGACCTCGGCGGTGGCGCCCGGGTAGATCGCGCTGATGGTCACCTGCGGCGGCGACATGTCGGGGTACTGCTCGATCGGCGCCACCGACATGGATACCGCGCCGGCCAGCACGATCAGCAGCGAGATGACCGACGACAGGATCGGCCGGTCGATGAAGAAATGGGTGAACATCCGGGTATGCCGTCAGCCGGCGCGCGTCGCGGAGCCCGGCAATGCCAGCGCACCGGACTTCTGCTTCTCCGGCGCGGCCGCCGGCGGTGATTTCTGCTGCTGCGCCGGCCCCGCGCCAGGTGCCGCCGCCGGGGCGCCGCCGCCTTTGGCCGCATCGCCCGGCTGCACGATCTTCACGGGTTGCCCCGGCACCACCTTGAGCGCGCCTTCGACCACGACGCGGTCGCCCGCGGCAAGCCCGCTCGTGACGACGATGTCCCTGTCGCCGTGGTAGTCGCCGAGCACGACCGGCCGCACTTCCGCCGTGCCGTCCTGCTTGACCACGTAGACGAGGTGGCCGTTCGAGCCCTGCTGCACGGCGAGCTGCGGCACCACGATCGCGTCCGGCTGCACGGCGCCCAGCACGCGCGCGGTCACGAACATGCCCGGCCGCAGCGCGTTCTTCGGGTTCGGCAGCACGGCGCGCACCATGAAGGAGCCCGTTTCCTGGCTGAACGACGGGTCGGCGAAGCCGATCTTGCCCTTGAACGGATAGGGTGCGCCGTCGGACATCACGATTTCGACGTCGTAGCTCTGGTTCGCAGGCGCCACGAGCTGCTTCTTCTCGATCATGTCGCGGATCTTGGCCATCTGGTTCTGCGACACGCTGAAGTTCACCCACATCGGATCCAGCGCGGCCACGTAGGTGAGCTCCGCGCTCTGGGCGACCGCGTTGATGTACGCCCCCTGGCGCTGCATCGAGCGGCTGGCGAGCCCCGTCACGGGCGAATGGATGGTCGTGTAGCCGAGGTTGAGCTCGGCTTCCTTGACCTTGGCCTGCGCGGCGAACACCGCCGCGCGCGAGGAGTCGTATTCGCCCTGCGCCTTGTCGAGATCGGCCTGCGACATGGCGTTTTCCTGCGCCAGCGGCTTGATGCGGGCGAGGTTGGCGGTGGCCGTGGTGTAGCGCGCCTGCTGCGCCATCAGCTCGCCCTTCGCGGATTCGAGCTGGGCCTGGAACGGCTTCGGGTCGAGCTGGAACAGCAGCTGTCCTTCCTTGACGAGATCGCCTTCCTTGTAGGCGATCTTGTCGAGGAAACCGGACACGCGCGCGACGATGTCCACCTGCTGGGAGCTCTCGGTCTGCGCGACGAACTCGCGCACGTAGGGGATGCTCTCGGGCTGCACGGTGACCACCGTCACCTGGGGCACCGGCCGCGGCGGCGGGGGGGCTTCCTTGGAGCAGCCGGCCGCGATGAGCGCGGCCAGCACGACGGACAGATCACGTATCGCACGGGCTGGCACGGCTCGTCTCCCCCGGGGGCCCCGGCACCGGGGCAGTTTTCATCTAGATACCAGAACTTTAGCGGGAGGCGCAAGGAAAGCGATATAGGACCTTGGGGCAGGGAATCGGCCCGGCGTCCGGCTGCCGCGGAGTTGCGGTCCCACGGCCGGATGCGGTCAGAACCGCACGCCCACGTCGAAGCGCACCTGCAGGAAGCCGGGCGTGCCGACGCCGCCGCCCACGTCCACCCACTGCTCGCTGACCAGCGCGCGCAGGAACAGCGCCTGCTTCGAGTCCCAGCGCAGGCCCGCGCCGGCGTTGTAGCTGAAGTACGTGTCCGCCTTGCTGGGGGCAACGGTTCCGCAGTAGTAGCCCCACCACGGATCCTGCCAGCAGGTACTGGTGGGCGGCCCGTCCGGGACGTTGGTGTCCACATAGGTGGCGCCGATTCCCGCGGTGACGAACGGCGTGAAGGCGGAGGACAGGAAGTTGTAGGTGCCGTTCAGCGAAGCGGCGGCGATGTTCATGATGCCGGAAGACTGCCGGGCGGCGGCGCCGTTGCCCGGGCCGGGGGCGATGGTCGCCGTGTAGTCCGGCGTGCTCCAGCTCGCGTTGAACTCCAGGCCCCAGTGGTCGTTGAAGTTGTAGCCCAGGCCGAAGCCCCAGCCCACCGAGTCGTCGACCTCCGCCGTCGAGCCGTGGTCCGACGTGATGGATTTCGAGTCGTTGTATTGCAGGTGCAGGTCGAGGTCCCAGCGGCCGCCGCGCGACGAGGACTGGGCGAACGCATCGACGGCCAGGCAGCAGGCCGCCGCCAGCACTATCCGGACGATCAGCCGTCCTGGCGATTTCATGGTCGATCTCCTCGGTGTCGTTCCGGTACGTCACGCGCGACAATCATCGCCCGGAGCCGGTTGCTGCTGGATGGCGTCCGGGCGCACAGGGTAGCACGGCAAGCGCCGGCGGGCGGCGCTACGCATGCATCCGCGGGCGGTCGTGGAGCAGCTTTCCCGCGACGTAGGTCGCCTGCACGGCACGATCGTCGGCCATCGTCATCTGGACGAACAGCGCTTCCTCGAAGTCCCTGCAGTGACGCATGCGGTACTCGATGGCCGGCGTGGACTTCAGGTCCAGCACGACGACGTCGGCCTCCATGCCCACGCCGATGCTGCCTATCCTGTCCTCGAGGTAGAGCGCCTGCGCGCCGCCGCGGGTGGCGAGGTAGAACGCTTCGCCCGCCGGCAGGCTGTTGCCGTTGAGCTGTGCCGTCTTGTAGGCCTCGTTGAGCGTCTGCAGCATGGAGAAGGACGTGCCCGCGCCGAGGTCCGTCGCCAGGCCGACCCGGACCGGCCGTGCGGGATGCTTCGCGTTGCCGAGGTTGAAGTGCCCGCTGCCGAGGAACATGTTCGACGTCGGGCAATGCGCGATGGCGGTGCCGGTGTCGTGGCAGCGCTGCAGTTCCTCCTCGGTGAGCCAGATGCCGTGCCCGTAGACGGCGCGCGGGCCGAGCTGCCCGTAGTGGTCGTAGGTGTCGAGGTAGCCCTTGCGCTGCGGGTAGAGCTGCCTGATCCAGTCGACCTCGGCGCGGGTCTCGGACACGTGCGACTGCAGGTAGGTGCCCTCGTGCTCGCGCCACGCCGCGCCCGCCATCTGCATCTGCTCCGGCGAGCTGGTGGCGGCAAAGCGCGGCGTCACGCAGTAGAGGTTGCGGCCCTTGCCGTGCCATTTCGAGATCAGCGCCTTCGTTTCGTCGTAGCCCTTCTGCGGCGTGTCGGTCAGCGCGCCGGGGGCGTTGCGGTCCATCAGGACCTTGCCGGCGATCGTGCGCAGGCCGAGCGCGCTCGCCTCCTCGAAATACGCGTCCACCGACTGCGGGTGCACCGTGCACCAGGCCATCGGCGTGGTCGTGCCGGCGCGCAGGCATTCCTTCAGGAACACCCGCGCGACCTCGCGTGCATGGGTTTCGTCCGCGAACTGCTGCTCGGCCACGAAGGTGTATTTGTGCAGCCAGTCGAGCATCTGCCTGCCGCCGGCGCCGATGATCTGCGTCTGCGGGTAATGCACGTGGCAGTCGACGAAGCCGGCGAGGATCAGGCTGTCCCCGCCGTACTCGGTGACCTTCGTGCCGGGCGGCAGCTGCGCGCGGACTTTCTCCGCGGGCCCGAAGTGCGTGATCCGGCCGCCGGCCATGGCGACGATGGCGTCGGATTCATGGCGCATCGTGCTTTCGACGCCTTCGAGGAAGGCGTCGCCGGCGTACGTCAGCACCGGTCCGCGGATCGCGGTGGTATCGCCGGTCACCGCGGTTTTCCCCGCGCCTGCCCTGGCAGCCATTGACTTGTCCTCCGTGGGAACCGGATTTCCGGGTGAGAAGCTGCGTGCCTACTGCCAGACGTATCCCACGCCGATCCCGCCCGTGACCTGGTTGCGGTCGCCGCGCTGCGTGATGATGGGGCTGTCCGCGGGATCGCCGGCGATGCGCTGGTAGAACACCCCCACGCCGGCGTACCAGGGTCCCTGCAGCCGGAATACGATTGCGGGCCATGCGTACCACTGCCTCAGGCCGCCGCCCGGCGTGAACGCCGGCAGGCCGCTTGCCGCGGCGCCCGCCGTGTCGACGCCGTAGAACCTGCGGTTGTAGTCGGCGCTCGCCAGGGAGAAGCCGCCGCCCAGGCCGACGAACACGCGGCGGCTCAGCGGCAGCCAGAAGGTCGCGAAGGTGCTCGTATTGAGGCCCTCGTAGGTGTGCCCGAGATCGGCCATCACGGTGACGCCCAGACGCAGGCGCCAGGGGATGCCGTCGGCTCGCGTGTAGGTCCAGCTCGCCATGAGCCCGCCTTCGACCGTCGAGTCGACTTCGGGCAGGCGCGTGACCACTTCGTCTTCCACGTGCGAGCGCCCGAAGCGCAGGCCCAGCGCCGGGCCGAGCTGCCAGCGCGACGATTCCAGCAGGTTCACGTCGCCCATCGGGCCGTACCATTCGACGAAGCGCTCGCTGTTCCTGAACTGGTAGCGCCCGCCCGGCACGATGCCGCCGACGTACTGCTTCGAGCCGGACCATGCGGGGGTTGCGCCCACGCCGGCGCCGATCATGTTGGGCAGGATGTCGATGGTCATCATCGCCACTGCCGGCACCGGCAGGCACAGCAGCGCGGCGAAGCACGCGCCCGGGAGCCGCGCCGCAACCCCGCGCATCATGCGCCGGGCGTCGGCGCCGGCGCGGCGTTCATGCCCTTCAGCCGGAAGGCGAGGATGAGCAGCAGGATGCCGAAGACGAACGCATAGGCGCCGATCAGCCAGGTCACCGCGAGCGCGCCCGCGCCGGGGCTCAGCACCATCAGCACGCCGAACACGACCGACAGCGCGCCCGACAGGATCAGCATCCATTCGTTGTCGATCTCCCTGCGCACGCGCACGGCGGCCACGATCTGGAAGATGCCGGTGACGATCGCCCATGCGGCGATGAACATCAGCAGCGCCAGCGCCGTCATGCCGGGCCACAGCAGCGTCAGGATGCCCGCGCCGACGCCCAGCGCGCCGACCAGGATCAGCGCCCACATCGGCTTGCCGCCGTCGCGCAGCCGGAACCCGGCGACGAGCGCGAACGCGCCGTCCACGAGGGCGTAGGCTCCCCATGCGATCGTCAGCAGCACCAGCGTGAAGCCGGGCCACGCGAACGCCGCGAGGCCGAAGACCGCGGCGGCTGCCCCGCGCAGGGCGATCCACCCCCAGTTCGCGCGCAACTGGTCCAGCATGACGTTCTGCAGAGCCATGGCATCTCCTCCTTTGCTTTGGTTGCGGTTGAAACGCGGCCCCGGCTCGGCGCCGCGCGGGACGGGAAGCCCGCAGGCCCCCGGGCAGGGGAGTCGGCCGCCGGCCGGAGAGCGGCAAAATTTTCCATGTGACTGCCATTCTGGGGAAGCCGAAGGCCGGAAGGGCATTGGACTTTGGTCCAATTTCCCGGGTTGTGCAATGCACGCATCATGTCGCCATCGTCTGCGGCCGGCGGGCCGCGCGACGGACGCACCCATGGACAAGACGTTTCCCGGCTACAGCCTCGATTTCATCCACAGCATGATTTCGGAGGCGTCCGGCCGCACGTCGGGCTGGATCAACGACCTCGAGCTGAGGTCGGTGTTCCAGCCCGCGTTCAGCCTGCACTATCGCAGCATGATGGGTTGCGAGGCGAGCCTGCGCAGCCTGGACGAAGGCGGCCGCCCGGTCTCGCCGCAGGCCCTGTTCGGGCCCACGCGCAATTTCGCGGAAACCGCCATGCTGGACCTGCTGTGCGCGGCGCTGCACGTGCGCAACTACGTGAAGCCCGCGCCGCCGCCCGGGCTGCTGCTGCTGAACCTGCATCCCGAGGTGCTGCTCGATTCCGGCAACACCGCGCGCTTCCTGTCCGAGCTGTTCCGCCACCACGGCCTCGCGGGCGGCAAGGTCATGCTCGACGTGCCGGGTGCCGCCCTCGGGCACGCAGCGCTCGGCGACGCGGTGGCGGCCTACCGGCAGCTCGGCTGCCTGGTCGCGGTCGACGACTTCGGCGCCGACAACAACGACCTCGATACGATCTGGCACGTGAAGCCGGCGGTCGTCAAGATCGACCGCACGGTGACGGCCGCGGCGGCGTCCGACACGCGCCCGTTCCAGGTTCTGCAGAAGGGAGTGTCGCTGCTGCACGAGATGGGCATCCTCGTGCTCATGGAGGGTCTCGAGCAGGAAAGCGAGGTGCTGGTCGCGCTGGAGTCGGACGCGGATTTCGGCAGCGGCTTCCACCTCGGCGCGATGCACGATTCGGTCGCGGCCATCCCCGAGTCCGCCGGGCTGCTGGACGGCCTGTGGGGCAAGCTCGCGCGCGCGCCCGCACGGGGACAGGCACCGTCCGCGGCGGACCGCTCGACCCTCGAGGACGGGGTCCTGCGCTCGTCGAACGTCCGCAAGTTCCGGAATGCCTCCTCCGAGGAGATCGGGCGCCACCGCGAGCAGCGCCGTCCCTACCTCAATGCGATCCACGATCTCGCCGCACGGCTGCAGTCCGGCGCGGGCCTCGAGGAGGCGGGCCGGGAATTTCTCGCGCTGCCGGGTGCGATCCGCTGCTACACGCTCGACGGCGAGGGCATGCAGACCGCACCCGCCGTGATGGCGAGGGTCCTGCCGCCGCGGCAGGGCATGGATTTCCAGGCGCTCTACCGCAACCAGACGGCCAACTGGTCGCGGCGCGACTTCTTCCGGCGCGCCGTGCGCGAGCCGGGCGTGGCGCAGGTCACGCGCCGGTACTGCTCGCCCATGGGCTATGCGCACTGCGTGACGTTTTCCGTCGCCGTGCGCGCCGGCAACAGGCCGCTCGTCGTCTGCTGCGACGTGGACTGGACGCATCACGCGGCCTGACGGCGCAGCGTCATTTCGCGGCGCATGCACCCTTGAAGTAGTCGGCCGCGGCGCAGGTCCTGCCGTCGGGCAATGCGCAGTCTCCCTGCTCGCTTTCGCGGCCCGCGTCCGCGGTGATCGCGTACCTGCCGCCGCTGATGGCGCAGAAGCGCGCTTCCGGCGTCGCGTAGCCCGCGACCTTGAGGCCGCCGGCGGGACAGTGGCCGCGCATGAGCGCCCATTCCTCGCACTGGCGGTTGTCCCCGAACAGGCAGATGCCGTATTCGCCGCCGCCGGGGTGCAGCTCGATGGCAACCCGGCCGCCCAGCCTGGCGCAGTTCTCCGCCGCGGGGTTCGCCAGCGTGCCGGGCTCCAGCCTCGGGGGCGGGCCGGGATCCGGGCCGATGTCGCGGTGCCTGCAGCCCGCGAGCGTTGCCGCCAGAGCAAGCGCGAGCAACGGAATGCGAACCATCGTTTCCACGGCGGCCGCGCGTGTCGCCCTCACTCGGGCAGGCCCTCGATCGCGAACATGGCGCGCAGCAGGGAGGAGGGCTTGCCGAGCTTGCCGAACCAGCGGTCGTAGATCGGGGAGACCTGGCCCGTGCGGTACAGGCGCGACAGCACGCGGTCCACCGCGAGCTTGAAGTCCTGGTCGTTGCGCCGCAGGGTGAGCCCGTACGGCTCGAACGAGAAGTTGCGGTCCGCCAGCTCCAGCTTCAGCTTGTCGCGCAGCACGAGCGCGAGCCCGATCAGCACGGTCTGGTCCGCGGCATACGCGTCCACCTTGCCCTGCCCCAGCGCCTGCAGGCCCTCGATGTGCTCGTTCACCTTCACGATCTCGGCCTTGACGAAGTCCTTCTTCAGGGCTTCGGCCAGGGAGGCCTCGGTGGTCGTGCCGGCGATGACGGCGATTTTCCTGCCGTCGAGGTCGCCAAGGCCGCCGTGCGGCTGCCCGGCGCGCACGACGAAGCTGCCGCCGTCGACCCAGGTCATGAGGCTGAAGTCCACTTTCTCGCGGCGTGACAGCGTCATGGTCGAAATGCCGCATTCCAGGTCGACGCTGCCGTCGATGACCTTATCGAAGCGGTCCGCGAGCGTGACCGGCACCCATTGCACCTTCAGCTCGTCGATGCCGAGCTGCTGCCCGACGCCGGCCGCCACGCGCTGGCAGAGCTCGACGGAATAGCCCTGGGGCGTGCCGCCGTCGTCGGCGAAGGAGAAGGGGATCGACTGGGCGAGGTGGCCCAGCCGGATGGTCTTCGATGCCTTGATGCGATCCAGGGTGCCCTGCGGGGCCTCGTCCGCGGCGGCCGGGGTGGCGATACACAGCGCGCACAGCATGGGCAGCAGGAGGCTCGTCTTGCTCGGATTGGTTTTCATGGTTTTTTGCGAGAAGGTGGGGTGTCGTGGAAGGGTCGAGGGATTCTTACGAATGACATTGCAGCACGGGCGGACCTCCCGGCATATGGGACCAAGGTGCTATTCGCCGCGCCGCCGGCAGGCTTTCGGTTCCGGGGTGGAGTAGTCGAGACTCGATCGTACGGAGGCTGTCCGCTGTCGGGACGGCAACCCGGCTTCGCGTTTATCGCCAGATCAAAATCGAACCACGGAGGCCACGGAGAGCACGGAGAAAAAAGACGAGAATATCGGGGATGGAAGACCAAAGCATTCGTGACCAGCCGACATCGTCCATCCAGTCATGGTCTCGCTCAATACAATAACGGTTCTTTCAGCGTCCGCTATGCCACCGATACCCGACACATTTTTACTTACTGGCTTTCCTCCGTGCTCTCCGTGGCCTCCGTGGTTCAAGATCTGGATTTGGCCTTCATGCTTGACGGGTCGTCGGGTCAGCTCGCGATTGCACGGATCAGGGGATTTTCTCGAGATCCCCGGGTTTCCACTTCCTGTCGTAGAAGGCCCTGGTCGGTCCGTACAGGCGCAGGATCACGAAGAAGCCCTTGCCCGGCAGCGTGCGCAGCCAGTTCTTTGCGTCGCCGGGCGACTCCGGGCCGAAGTGGATGTCGATGGAGCCGTCGGCGTTCTTCGCGGGCTTGTCCATGGTGTTGATGGAGGGGAAGGGCTGGCCGTTGTCGACGCCGGTCGCCGTGATGGAATCGTAGATCGTCACCGACCAGAACAGTGCGGCCGGAACGTTCTTCGGCAGATGCAGCTTGTAGCTGCTGGAGCCCGACAGGAAGTTGCCGTCGGCATCGACGAAGGTCACGGGGTACTTGGCGCCGACGTTCACCATGTTCGCCGCCATGCCGGGACTCGCGGAATAGGCGTTGGTGAAGAAGCCGGTGCGCGAGTCGATGTAGTTGAAGCTGTCGGCCGTGAAGGTCGCGTTGCCGGGAAACATGTTGAGCCAGCGCCGGTCCTTGTACCACGCGCCGTCCGGCACGATGCCCGATGGCCCGTAGGCGACCGCATGGCCCATCCTTGCGGCGGTCTTCGCCGCCTTGTCGAGGAGATCGCGCGTGCGCTCGTCGGGCCTGAACGGCTTGCCCTTGACGATACCGATCGAGGCCAGCATGCCGCGCATTTCCATGTCCGCCGGGTCGACGTACTCATGCTGGATGAAGCGGTTCAGCAGGTCGAACGAGCTGCCGTCCGTGGGATAGAGCATGTTCACTTCGACGCCGGAAGCGTTGGGAAACTGCATCGGCTTCGCGCCCTTCCTGCTGCCCAGCGGATAGATCCGCGTCTTCTCCATGACCTTGACCGGGGCTTCGAGCTTCTTCGGGTCCTTGAAGAAGCCGCGCCAGAACACGAAGACGTTGTAGGTGCGCGAGCGGAAGGCCATGAATTCCCTCGGCACGTCGCCCTTGTAGTCCGGCGGCAGGATCAGGTACTTGCCGCCCTTGCCCCTGTCGGGGCCGGGCAGGCCGACGTCGCCGCACCACGTCTTGCCGCCGATCGGGCGCTCGGAGCACAGCGGCCGCTGGCGGAAATCGTCGAGGATGCCCTGCAGGCCGGGCGGCACCTCGATCACCATGAGGCCGTCCTTCTTCAGGTCCAGGTAGCCCATCGCGTAGATCACGTCGGAGTTCGGCGTGGTGACCAGCGTCTTCGCGTCGAGCCTGTCCTTCCAGATGGGCAGCACGTTGTAGCCCTTGCCGAACTTGCCCTCGGAGCCCTCCTTCATGGCGTACAGGTTCAGCGCGGGCAGGGCCCAGATCCAGGCCTGCACCGCCCTCTGGAAGAACAGCTCCTCCCGGAGCTTTTCCATGCCTTCGCGCGTGGGATAGCCGCCGTCGAAGGGCAGGTCGGCGAGCTCGTCGTGGTACGACGTCTGCGCCCGGGCACCGGGAAGCGCCGCCAGGCAAAGGACGATGGCGGCAATCATTCGCGCAAGGTGGTTCATCGTAGTCTCCTGGCAGGCGATGCCTGCAAAAAGCCGGGGTTCATTGCCCGAGCGTCAGATTGAGCCCCATGAACACGGCGAACTTCGGCAGCCCGTCGCCGTCGTGGGCCACGGTCCACTGCGGCTCGGCGAACAGGTTGAACGTGGTGCCGCCGGATTTCCAGACCTTGCCGGCGCCGAGGCCGATCGGGATGAAGTAGTCGTCGTTCTTCAGGTTGAAGGTCCAGATGCCGCTCGAGCGCAGGTACCAGCCACCCTGCAGGTTGCGGATGTAGAAGGGCTGCAGGGTGGCGGTGGCGACGTCGGGCCGATCTCCATCGCCGGCAAAGGAGCCCTGCACCTGCAGCAAGCCGGCGACGAGCCCGTCCGGCGAGGCGTGCACCACGGTCGCGGCAAAGCCGCCCTGGTACTTGCCCGTGCCAAGGATGTCGTCGCTCGCCGTCGGCAGGACGAGCAGCGGGCCCGCCCCGTACTGGATGCCACTCGCCGTCTGCCCGAGCAGGAAAATGTCGAAGACGTTGATGTCACCCAGCCCGGTCGTGTAGCCGCCCCCCGGCTCCGGCCGCGTGCTGACCGGTGCCGTGACGCGAATGAGCTGCGGGAACTTGATCGTGTCTCCCGGCAGCAAGGGCAGCGTGCCGCGCAGCAGGAAGTCGTTGGTATGCGCGTCGGTGCCGTAGAGCTGCGGCGTGTAAATGTCCTGGAAATTGAGCCCCGGCGCGACAGTGAGCGGATTGTTGCTCCTGTTCATGTCGTCGTGGCTGGCTTGCGCCGCCGCGGACAACGGCAGCGCAGCCATGCACGCGATTGCGACGATGCGGATGAGCATGTGGACCTCGTCGTTTACCGTGGATGGCCAATATCCCGCCCGGATCATAGGCATCGGGATCACGGATTCAACCCGGGAAGCGCCGGCTGCCGCGCATGGGATGCTTCATGGCGCGAAGCCTTGCGCGCAGACTCGAATGCCTTCGCAAATTCCCCGCCATTCCAATGCGCGGCGTCCCGTCCCGAGTACAGCACCCGCTCCAATGCCCCGAGTTCGCCGCGCAGGGCACTGTCCGCCGGTGCCGCGTCGGGATGCCTGGACCAAGCGAGGAACGCCGAGTACGTGCCGGGCGCGCGATTGGCCGCGCAGGCTTCGAGCACACGAGCCGCAAAAGCCGGCTCGGCTCGCGCACGCGCGGCAGCGCGGGCGGCGAACCGGGCGCGCAGGGGCGGGAGATAGCGGCGCACCAGCCAGCCGGCCGCGAAGGCCGCCAGCACGACTGCGGTGATCCATGCGAGCCATCGCTTCCAGTGGGGGGCCCGGGGCGGGGGAGGCGCCGCCGCGGGCGCTGGCGCATCGGGTGCGATCTCCGGCTTGTAGTCCGGGTTCGGCGCGACCGACAGCACGATTTTCGGCGCGACGGCCTGGCGCTGCTTGCGCGCCGCGGCGTCGAACCAGCCGAAATCGATCTCGGGCAGCACGTAGTCGCCAGGCTTCTCGAACACATAGGTCGCGCGATCGGTGCGTCGGCCGCCGAGGAATGCGCCGCGCGGGTCGGTCACGTCGGCCAGCAGCGGATCCTTCCCGTAGACACGTACGCCGCCGGGCGCCTCGAATGACGGCGGCGGGATCATCATCGCTTGCGTGCGCTCGGCGAACACTTCCACCGTTCGCGTGAGGGCGTCGCCGGCCTTGAGGCCGGTCGGCCTGCGGTCGAGCGTCTGCGTCACCGTGACCTTCGCCACCGGCATCGCCGTCCCCGAGGCGGTCTTCGCGCCAGCCGGCAGCTGCACGCCGAATTTTCGCGGCGGCAGCGCGAGCGAGCCGGCCTCGGCCTTGCCGGGCTCGGCAGCGTAGCGGAACGTGAGTTTTGCGGGCGGCAGGGTGAGCTCGCCCTCGCGTTGCGGCGTGACGACGAACCACTGGCGGATGCCGGCGTAGCTTTGTCCGCCGATGGTCTCGGTCAGGTGCTGCGTGCTTTCGTCGGGGCGGCTCACCACCGCGCCGGGGATCCCGATCTCCGGGATGGTGACGCCGGACATGAAGTAGTTGGGGACCAGCACGTCCACCGCCACGCGCACCGGCTGGCCCACGAGATAGGGCGGCTTGCCGTCGATGGTCACGCGGATGACCGGCTCGCCGGCGCCGTGCGCAGACGTGGCGGCGAGCAGCAGGCACGCGGCCAGGAATCGCCTCATCGCTGGCCCCGCTGCGCCTCGATGGCGAACTTGCGCGCAAGCAGCTCGGCGGGCGTGGTCTGGATGTTGCGCATCCACATCTCGGCGCTCTGGCGCGCCAGCTCGACCTCGCCCTGCTTGCCTTTCTTGCCCTTGTCGTCGAACTTCACCTGGTCGGGCTTCTCGTTGGGGTCCTGCGCTTCCTGCTCGTCGTCCTTCTTCGGCTTCGGCACCAGCTTGCGCACGATCGCGAGGTTGGCCTTCGCTTCCGGCCAGTCCGGCCGGCGCTCGAGCGCCTCCTGGTAGCTTGCGACCGCCGCGGCGAAGCGGCCGGCTTTCGCGTGCGCGTTGCCCTGGTCGAACCAGCTCTGCGCGCTGTCGACCTGCGCGAAGGCTTCGACTGCCTCGTCGTAGCGCCCCGCGCGGTAGAGCGCGACGCCGCGCCACATCGGGTCCGCGAAGCGACCGGCGGCCGTGGCGTAGTCGCCGCGCTCGTAGGCCATGCGGCCGAGCTGGTCGGGCGTGAAGAACGCACGCTCGATGAAGTTCTGCGCGTGCGCTGGATCCGGCTGGCCGAGGCCCAGCGCGAGCAGCAGGCCGCTCGCCCAGCGGATGGTCCAGCCGCGCCGGAACCACAGCGCGCCGAGCAGCGCGAGCGGAATCACCAGCCACCAGCCGGTGTCCTTCCAGCGCAGCTTCTGCTCGAGCTGCCTCTGCTGCAGGTGCGACTGGATGTGGCGCTCGATCCACTGCACGTCGGCGTCGTCCAGCGTCACGGTTGCCACCGGGATGCCCGCCTCGTCCTTCAGCTTTTTCAGGCCCTCGACGTCGAGCCGCGAGAACACGCGCCGGCCGCTGGCGTCGGCAAGGAACGAGGCCTTGCCGGTGCGCACCGGCCCGCCTTTCGCGGTGCCGATGCCGAGCACCACGATCCCGTTGTTGCCCTTGTAGCCTTTCAGGGCATCGAAGGCACCCGCCTCGACGCCGTCGGTCAGGAACAGGATGGTGCCGGGCGTCTGCTCGCGCGCGAGCCCGGCCTCGACTGCCTGCAGCGCCTTCGCCGTGTCCTTGCCGGGCACGGGCATCAGCCCGGTGGCGAGCGAGTCCACATAGGTGCGGATCAGGCCCTCGTCGTCGGTGAGCGGCAGCACCATGTGCGCCGAGCCTGCGTACGCGAAGATCGCGGTCCGCGCGCCCTTGCGCAGCTCGAGCAGGTCGCGGACCTTGAGCTTCGCGCGCTCCAGGCGCGTGGGCGCGACGTCGGTGGCATCCATGGTCCGCGACAGGTCGATGGCGATGGCGAGCGGCGCGCGGTCCTCGACGAACGGCGGCTGCTCGCGCTCCCAGGTCGGTCCGGCGGCGGCGATGGCACCGACCGCGATGAGCGCAACCGTGAGATGCAGCGGCCGCAGGCGCAGGCGCGAGCGCCGGTCGACCACGAGGTGATCGAGCAGGTGCGCCGCGATCGTGCCGCGCCAGCGCGCGCGCACGTCCTCGCGCCGCGACACGATCCACGCCAGCGCGGCGGCGGCGGCGAGCGCCAGCAGCCATTCCGGGCGCAGGAAATGGAAGTCAGCCACGGGAACCGGACGGGCGCAGCAGGCTGCGGCCCATCATCAGGAGCTGGTACAGCAGCAGCGCCCCCAGCCCGATGCCCAGCGGGATGTGGAACAGCTCCCGCTTCGGCCGCCAGGTGAGCGTCTTCTGGTTGGCGGGCGTGATGCGGTCGAGCGTGGCGTAGATCTCCTCGAGCTGCTTCTGGTCCTGCCCGAAGAAATAGCGGCCGCCGGTGGCGGCCGCGACCTTCTGCAGGGTCGCGATGTCCACCTTGTCCTCGCCGCGCGCCTGCGGGTTGCCGATGGCCACCGTGTGGATCTTGACGCCGTTCTGCCTGGCGATGCCGGCCGCCTTGTCGGGCGGCATCCGGCTCGCGGTGTCGTTGCCGTCGGTGAGCAGGATCAGCACTTTCTCCGGGGCATGGCTCGCGCCGAACATCTTGATCGCCAGCCCGATGGCGTCGCCGAGCGCGGTGCGCGGGCCGGCCATGCCGGGCACCATCGCGGCGATCATCGCCTGCACGGTGTCGTGGTCGAGCGTGAACGGCGCCTGCGGGTAAGGCGCGTCGCCGAACGCGATCAGGCCGATGCGGTCGCCCTTGCGGCGCTCGACGAAGCCCGCCACCACCTTGCGCACGGCCTCGACGCGGGCGATGCGCGCGCCCGCGGGATCGCGGAAATCGCGGGTGTCCATGGACTGCGACAGGTCGAGCGCGAGCAGCAGGTCGCGCGCGGGCTGCACCTTCTCGACCGGCGGATCGACGAACTGCGGCCGGGCGAGCGCGACGACGATCAGCGCCCAGCACAAGGGGGCCATGACCTTCTGCAGCCAGTTGGTGCGCAGGATCACCGCGCCGGGCGCGGGCGCGAGCCCGACGGCATGCGCGACCTCGTCGAAGAACGCGAGCCGCACCGAGGCGGTTTCTTCGCGATACGGCGGCAGCAGCCACCACACCAGCAGCGGCAGGGGCAGCAGCGCGAGCAGCCAGGGATATTCGAGCTGGTACACGCTCGCCTACCTGACCTTCTCCACGTCCGGAAGGACCCACTTCTTGTCGAAGAACTCCTTGCGCGGCGCGTAGAAGCGCGCCATCAGCTCGAACCTGCGCGCGGGATCCGTGGGTAGCCAGTTCGATTCCTTTCCGGCGGGGGCCTGGGGACCGATGTGGATGTCGACCGAGCCGTCGGTGTTCTTCTGCAGTTCCGGGACCTGGGAAGAGCGGCTGGCGCGCGGCATGTTCCTGATCAGCGCGTGCGTCTGCCTGTCGTATGCGGTCACCGACCAGTACTGGTCCACCGGCACGTTCGGCGGCACGATGAGGCGATAAGTCTTGGCGCCATCGAACGCATCGCCATCCTTGTCCCGGATCGAGATCGCGTAGAACTGCCCGGCGCCGAGCCGCTTGATGCCCACGTAGGCGTAGCTGTAGCCCAGGCCGCGATTGTCGACCGGGTAGGCGTCCGGCTCGGAGAACGAGTTGCCCTGAGCCTTGATGACATCAAGCATGGCCGGATAGGTCCAGCGGCTCTTCTCCGAGAAAAATGGCGGCAGCCCGGCGTCGTACTTCATCTCCAGCCAGTCCCCCGCCTCTCGCGCGGCCGCGGCGAGCAGCGCCCGCATTGCGTCGTCAGGCCGGAACGGCTTGCCCTTCTCGATGCCGAGCGACTTGAGCGTATCGATCATCGCGCGGTCGCGTGCGAGCCAGGGCTCGGCCTGCACGACGCGGTTCAGGTGCTCGAAGAAGCCCGCGTCGTAACGGATCGTCGAATCGAACAGCACGTCCTTCGCGTCGACGAACACGGTGGCGGGGGGCTTCGACGCACCCCGCAGCGGATACACCTTCATCCTCCTGGCGTACGCCACCGCCCTGGCGACGTCGGTATCGCCGTGGCTCGCCAGGTTGGCGCGGAACAGCAGGTAACCGCCGAAAGTATCGGAACGCAGCGCATGGTAGCCCCGGGGCACCGGCCCCTTGTGGCCCGGCGGCAGCAGCAGGTATTTGCCGCCTTTGCCCTTGTCCAAGCCGAGCAGCCCGGTGTCCTCCAAAGGCATTTGCCATGCCGTGACGATGTTGCCGTTGAACGATCCGTCGCTGCCCGCTGGCGGCAGGTCGAGCACCATTGGCCCGTCCTTGAGGTTGAAAAACGCCATGAAGTACAGCGTGTCGGGGTTTGGCGTGAGCGTCTGGTTCTTCCAGTCGAGCGGCTTGCCCCAGAAGACGACCTGGTTCTCCCTCGCGCTCGTCTTGCCCAGCATCTCCTGGCGCATCAAGTCGTAGTTGACGATCGGCATGCCCCAGACAACGGCTTCGAACGCCCGCCGCTCGAGGACGCGGCGCTCGAGTTCATCCGCGGACCGTGTTTGTGCCTGCGCAAGGAGCGCGCAGATCGCCATCGAGAGCGCCGCAAAGAACTGGATTGCTTTCGGCGGTATCGTCATTTTTCCGTCTCCTCCGGTTTGCCGATGCGATGTTCCTGGATCCATCTTTGCGCCGCCGCCTTGGCTTGCTCGCCCGGAACCGGAACGCCGCTGTATTCGGCGTCGTCCAGCAGGTCCGCCAGCGGTCCGCTGGCTCTCAGGAAGGCGACCCACTGCGCGCCGCTGAGCGCGGCGACCTCCTTGCGCGGCCACGCCGCCAGCGCCGTGCGCTTGAGCAGGGGCGGGATGCCGGCAACATCCTCGAGTCGTGCAAGCTCCGCGAGCGCCTCGCGACGGTAGCGGTTCGCCTCGCGCCGCCTGTGCCAGCGCCACAAGGCCCAGGCCGCGACCGCAAGCAGTGCG
>DASUFB010000055.1:0-72981 GCA_036274775.1 Burkholderiales bacterium
AGTTCGCGCCCGCCACGCGCGAAGGCAAGCCGGTCGACGCATGGGTGATCGTGCCCATCCGCTTCTCGCTGAACGCCAACTGAGGCGCGGCGCCCGGCATTGACAGGGTTTCGACGCCCTCCGGATAATGCGGACCGATCCCGCCTAGCCAGCCAAGCGCACGCGCACCAGCCAGCCAAGGTCGTTTCCCGACGGAGGTCCCGGCATGGCGCGCAGCACAGTGTCGTTCCGCTCGTCGTCCGCGCGTTCGTGAGCCCGGACATGGGTACCCCTTCTTCCGCCGCGGGCCTGGATTTCGACGCGCTGTATCGCGACATGCTGCCGCTGCTGGAGCGCAGGCTGCATTCGGTGCAGGAAGCGGCCGATGTATTTCAGGAGGCGGTGATCCGCTGGCTGGGGCTGCCGGACCGGCAGTCGGTGCGCGAGCCGCGTGCCTATTTCTATCGCGTGGCCATCAACATCGCGGTGGACCGCATGCGCGCCCGCTCGCTGCACGCCGAGCAGCCCGGCGTGGACGAATCCATCGTCGACCCGATGCCGCTGCCGGACCGGCATACCGGTGCGCGCATGCAGCTCGAGCGCCTGCAGCAGGCGGTCGATGCGCTGCCGCCGCGCTGCCGCGAGGTCTTCCTGCTGTTCAAGGTCGAGGGCCTCGGCCAGGAGGACATCGCCGCGCGGCTCGGCATTTCCCGCAACATGGTGGAAAAGCACGTGATCCGCGCGCTCGTCAGCCTGCGCGCCGCGGTGCCCGACATCCTGGATTTCTGATCTCCACGTCAGGATGGCGGCGCGCCCGCTCGTCGTTGGACAGGAGCGCTAGACTACCGTCCGCCCTAAGCCTGCATCGTCCCATGCCCGCCATGTCCGATTCCCCCGTCCGCGAGGAAGCCGCCCGCTGGTTCCAGCGCCGCGTGGCGGGCGGGCTCGATGCCTCCGAGGAAAGACGCTTCGAGGCGTGGCTGCGCGCCGATCCCGTGCATGCGCAGGAGTATCGGGCCCTGGAGAGAATCTGGTCGCGCCTGGACGAGCTGCCGCTGCAGGCCGGCGGCTTTGCGCCGCCGCGCAGGCCGCGCGCTGTGGCGATGCGATGGGCAGCCTGTGCCAGCTTCGCCGTCGTCGCGGCGGTTGCGGTGGCCTGGGCGTACCGCTGGCACGCGGCGCAGCCGCTGTTCGCCGTGGCCTATGCCACGGGCGTCGCCGAGCGTGCCCGTGCCGCGTTGCCCGATGGCAGCCGCATCGAGCTCGGCGCGCAGTCGCGGCTGCGCGTGACTTTCTATCGCGATCGCAGGGAGAGCGCGCTCGACGCCGGCGAGGCCTATTTCATCGTCGCCAGGGACGTCTCGCGGCCCTATGCGGTGCTGTCCGGCGTGACGACCGTGCGCGTCACCGGCACGCGCTTCTCCGTGCGCCGCACGGACGACGCCACGCAGGTCGCGCTCGACGAGGGATCGATCGAGGTCGCCAACGCCGGCGGCGAGCCGCAAAAGCTCGTTGCGCCCGCGGCGGTCCGCTCGGACGCCGGCGGGCTGCATGTCCTCGCGCCTGCCGACGTGGAGCGCCTGACCGCATGGCATCGCGGCCAGCTCGTGTTCCATGACGAGCCGCTCGCCGAGGTGGCGCGCGAGCTCTCGCGCTACCGGCGCGCGCCGGTGCACGTGGCCGATGCGGATGCCGGTGCACTGCGGGTCACCGGCATCGCTTTCCTGGACCGTCCCGACGCCTTCATCGACGGCCTGGCCGCAGCGTTGCCGGTGGCGCTGGAGCGCGGCGCGGACGGGGCCGTCACCGTGCGGGCGGCGCCGTAGGCGTTCCCGGCGCGGAAAATAATTTTCCGGCGCACGTCAGGATCGGCCCCGACCCGGCCGTCGTGGGGATGAGCGCCCGAACGAGGCGCGACCACGACGATCCGGGGAGTGAAACGATGATCCAGCGCCGCACCGGCTTCGGGCTTGCCCGCGCCGCCCTGTTTGCCCTGCTCTGCCTGGCGGAGACCGCGATCGCGGAGCCCGTGGCCGTGGACATTCCCGCGCAGCCTCTCGAGTCCGCGCTGACCGCCCTGGGCGCCCAGGCGCGGCTCACCGTCGTCGCCGATCCCGCGCTGGTCAAGGGCAGGATGGCGCCGGCGGTGTCGGGCACGATGGAGCCGGCGGCCGCGCTGGATGCGCTGCTGAAAGGCAGCGGCCTTGCCGCGACGATCCGCGACGGCACGGCCACGGTGCGCAAGGCGGCCCGCGGCGAGCCGGAGTCGATGCTGCCGGAAGTCAGCGTCACGGGGGCCACGGAGACCGCAGCGATGCCCGGGGACACGCCTGCGCCGTACGCGGGCGGACAGGTCGCGCGCGGCGCGCAGATCGGCATGCTGGGCAACCGCGATTTCATGGATACGCCGTTCAGCTCCACGGGCTATACCGCCGAGCTCATCCAGAACCAGCAGGCGCGCACGCTCGCCGACGTGATGGTGAACGATCCCAGCGTGCGCGATTTCTACTCGTCATCCTTCCCTCAGGATTCGTTCTTCATTCGCGGCTTCCAGGTCGACAGCACGGATTTCGCGATAGGCGGCCTTTACGGGGTTTCTCCGTCCCTGCGCACTTCTCCGGCCCTTTACGAGCGCGTCGAGGTGCTCAAGGGCCCGAGCGCGCTGCTGAACGGCACGCCGCCCTTCGGTGCCGTTGGCGGCACGGTGAACCTGGTCCCCAAACGCGCCACCGACAAGCCGATCGCCCAGGTCACGGGCTCTTTCGCTTCGGATTCCCAGTTCGGCGCGCACGTGGACGTCGGGCGCCGCTTCGGCGCGGACAACAGCATCGGCCTGCGGTTCAACGGGGTGTACCGCGATGGGGATGTCGCCCTGGACGGCAATTCGCAGGAACTGGGCGCCGCGGTCGTCGGGCTCGATTTCCGCGGCGAGTCGGTGCGCCTGTCGCTGGACGTCGGCTACGACCGCCAGCGCGAGGAAGGCATCGAGAACAGCTTTTTCCCCGTGGGCACGGCGATTCCCGATCCGCCGGGCGCATCCCGCCGCATATTCCAGCCCTGGACCTACCTCAAGTCCGACGACGCGTTCGCGACGGCTCGCGGGGAGTTCGATGTGAATTCCGACCTGACGCTGTTCGCGGCGCTGGGCGGCAGCAGCAACGAGATAGAGGAGGTCTATCCTTTCGGCGACAGCCTGACGAACGCGGGGGATTTCACCGAGATCATCACGCCGCACGTCGGCTACAACAGGACCCTGACTGCGTTGCTCGGCGCCCGTGGCAAGTTCTCCACCGGGGAGATCCGGCACGACGTGACCTTCAATGCCAGCAATCTCAGGCAGGAGCGCGGCAACTTCTTCGAGTTCGGCACGCCGCCGCCCAACGGCGTCAACCCGGTCAACTCCAGCATCCAGACGCCCAACTTCGTCGCGAAGCCCTTCATCGCCCCGCTGCGCGACCCGGGTGACGCGCCGAAATCCAGCGAGCTCGACATGACCGGCCTGGCGCTGTCCGACGCCATGGCGCTGGGCGAGCGCTGGACCGTGATCCTCGGCGCCCGGCTGCAACGGATCAAGACCTGGTACTACGACGATTTCGGCGTGCTGCAGCGCAGCTCCGACGACGAGAAAGTCTCGCCGGCAGCGGGGGTGGTGTTCAAGCCGACGGCTCGCGTGTCCCTGTACGTGAACTACATCGAGGGATTCACCCCGACGCCTTCCTTCGCGAACAATGCGAACCAGTTGCTGCCTCCTGCAGTGACGAAGCAGGTCGAGGCCGGCGCCAAGGCCGATTTCGGCAGCGCCGGCGCGTCGTTCGCGGTCTTCCGTATCGAGCAGCCGAACCAGATCCTCGGGGCGACCGGCCTGTGGTCGCTCGACGGCATGCAGCGCAACGACGGCGCGGAGCTGACCGTGTTCGGCGAGCCGGCGCGCGGGCTGAGGCTGCTGGGCGGCGTGATGCTGCTCGATGGCGTCCAGACCAGGACCGAGGGCGGATTGAACGACGGCAAGACCGCGCTCAACGCGCCTGAACTCAATGTCAACCTCGGCGCGGAATGGGACGCGCCCTTCCTGGCAGGCCTTACGTTCACCGCGCGCGGGATCTATACCGGCGAGCAGTACGTGGACCCTGCGAACACGCTGACCATTCCTGCCTGGATGCGCTTCGACGTCGGCGCCCGATATGCGATGAAGGCCGGTGGCCGGCCAGTCATGCTGCGTGCTGCGGTCGAGAACGTCGCGAACGAGGCGTATTGGGCGAACTCTTCCCTTTATCGCGGCGCGCCGCGGACCTACCTGTTGTCGGCGACCATCGACTTCTGAAGGGATTGTTGCGCCCATTGACACGGGGCGGCAGCCTTTAGAACAATAGGCCGTCCAGCCAGCCATCCCGCTCCGGGAAAGCCAGCCCCAGCAACCGATGCGTTCGCGGCACGGCGGATTCGTCCCCGTTCCCGGATGCTGTTACGTTCGGCGACGATCCGCCGGCAGCGCCATGGCAATATCTTTACCCGTCGTTTCCCGCGTCGCCGCCAGCCTGCTCGGCGGTTATGCCTTCGTCTGGGGCTTCGTGACGCTGGGCATCATGCTGCTGCTCGCGGCCGGCATGCCGTACGAGGAGGCGCAGACGCTGCTTTACCTGCTCGCCTTCCTGGTTTTCCTGGCGTGCTTCCTGTGGGCGTTCGCCGCCACGAGCCTCGCGCGCGTCTGGGCCGTGCTCGCGGGCGGCGGCGCGGCAATGACCCTCGCGGCGTGGCTGCTTTCCCGGGCCGTGCAGTGAGCCGCGACCATCCATAGGCCGCCCATGTTCCAGTCCTTCCGCCTTTCGATGACGTGGGTCCACACCTGGTTCGGCCTGGTGCTGGGCTACGTGCTGATGGTCGCGTTCTTCTTCGGCTCGCTGTCCGTGTTCGACCGTGAAATCGACCGCTGGACGATCCCCGAGACGCGCTTTCCCGCGCAGCCCATGCCGTCGTTCGATGCGATGCTCAAGCCGATCTTCGAGCGGCTGCAGCCGGAGGAGGAGGAACTCGAGGAAGCGCGCGCGCGCGTGGGCGGGCCGCTGCCGGACGCGAAGCCGGTCATGAACTGGAGCGTGTACACGACGCACCGCGACCCGGTGCTGGAGCTGTACGCCGAGTTCGCGATCACGAACAATCCCAAAGACCCGGACGACCACGTCCACGGCCATGCCACGATCGACCCGCGCTCCGGCAGGCTCCTGCCGAACGATCCGCTGAAGGTCGGCAGCGAGTTCTTCTATCCCATGCATTACAGCCTGCACCTGGAGTGGATGGAGCTGGGCTACTGGATCGTGGGCTTCGCCGCGCTGGTGATGCTGGCGGCGCTGGTGAGCGGCGTGGTCATGCACCGCCGCATCTTCCGCGAGCTGTTCACCTTCCGGCCGAAGAAGCAGGAGCAGCGCAGCGTGCTCGACCTGCACAACCTCACCGGCGTGGTGGCGCTGCCCTTCCATTTCGTGTTCGCGCTGTCCGGGCTCACCATTTTCGCGGGCGTCTACCTCCCGGTGGACGAAACCATGCTCAAGCCGCAGGCGCAGGCGCATGCGATGCAGGAGGCGAAGGCCAGGGGGCTCGCCTTCAGGCCGGCCGGCGTGCCGGCACCGCTCGCGTCGGTCGACGCGATGGTCGCGGAGGCCAAGCGCCGCTGGGCCGCGCGCGGCATGCCGGGCGAAGTGGGCTTCCTCTGGGTCCACCACGTGGGCGATGCCAACAGCTACGTGAGCATCTACCGCGCGGGCAGCGACCGCGTGACGCTGGTCGGCCAGGCCGTGCATTTCGCGGGCCCCACGGGCAGGGTGATCTTCGAGGAGCCGCCGCCCACCGCGGTCTCCGGCATCAACGATTTCCTGACCGGCTTGCACCTGCAGCACTTCCGGCACTGGCTGCTGCGCTGGTTCTACGTGCTCGGCGGGCTCGCCGGCTGCGCGTGCATCGCCACGGGGTTCATCTTCTTCGTGGAAAAGCGCAAGCGCCAGCACGCGGCGCAGGGCGTGAGCGGCGCGCGCTGGGTCGACGCGATGGCGGTCACCACCGTCACCGGCATGCTCATCGCAGCGCTGGCCATCCTCGTCGCCAACCGCGTGCTGCCGGCCGGGCTCGCGCATCGCGGCGAGTGGGAGAAGGCGGCGTTCTGGGGCGCATGGCTGCTCGCCTTCGCGCACGCGCTGTGGCGCACCTCGCCCGTGCGGCAGGCGAGGCTCGCGCCCGCCTGGGCCGAGCAATGCTGGGCGATCACGACCCTCGGCGTGGCGGCGGTGCTGCTCAACTGGATCACCACGGGCGACCACCTGCTGCGCACGATCGGCAACCGCTACTGGCCGGTGGCCGGCGTCGACCTGTTCATCCTCGCGAGCGCCGCGCTCGCCGCGCTCGCGGCAGCGAAGCTCGTGCGCCGCGGACGCGAGGTCCCGGCCGCGGTCGCCAGCGGCGAGGATTCCCCAACCGGCGACGTGGAGCCGGCAGCGCCGCAGGCCGCGCGGGTCGCATCTTGATCCTGTTTGCAGCGCTCGCCTGCAGCGCGGTCGGGCTCGCTTGGCTCGCGCTGGCGATGGACGTGCACTGGCAGCAGGTGAGGGGCCCGCAATCGCCGGCGCGCAGCGCCGTTACGCTGCTTCGCGTCCTGGGCGCGCTGGCGCTGGCTGCTTCGCTCGTGCTGTGCCTCGTCGCGGACCACCTGTCGATGGCCCCCCTGGTCTGGGTGATGTCGCTCGCCGGCGGTGCCTTGCTCGTCGCCTTCGCGCTCGCCTGGAAACCGCGGCTGTTGGCGCCGCTGGTCGCGTGGTTGCCCGCGCGGGGTGGCCCGGCGGATTGAGCCGGCGCTCAGAATCGCCGGCTCAGGCCGGCCGAGACCGACCAGTCGGCGACCAGCTGCACGCCGTTGACGTACTGGTAGAGCGGCAGCTGCACGAAGGCGTAGAGGCGCGTCTTCGGGTCCAGCCCGAAGGCCACGCCGGGAGACAGGTGCACGAAGGTGCCGCCGCTCGCCTCGGGCTCGGCTTCCTCGCCCGAATCGCGATCCTTCCAGCTCGCATTGAGCTGCAGCAGCAGCGAGACGCGGTCCGTCCACGCATAGCTCGCGCCGACGTCGGCGGCGACCCGCGTTCCCGGCCGGTAGCCCTCGCGCTCGTCCATGGGCGCGATCACGCTGGCATCGGCGAACCAGCCCGTGCCTCCCGCGAGCCTGCCGCTGTAGAACACCCCGAGGATGCCGTCCGTCGTGCCGGTACCGGGCTGCAGCATGCGCTCGGCCACGTCGCCGTCGGCGTTCGCCACGTCGTACTGGCCCGTGGGCAGCTTCACGCCGAACTGCACGCCGAAGCTGCCATTCGCATGCGGCTCCGGAGTGAAGGCGTAGCGCCCGACGATCCTCGCGTCGCCCAGGCGCGTGAAATCCCAGGTTTCGTCGATCGGCACGCCGTGATGGTTGTGGATGTGCTCGTGGTTGCGGTCGACCACCGGCAGCGTCGCGGTGACGCCCCAGTTGGCGTCGAAGGTGTAGTCGAAGGAGGCGATCCAGTTGCGGTTGAGGGTGCGCACCTCGTCATGGTGCTCGGGGATCTCGCCGACGCCGACGTTACGGGTATGCGTGCGCGGCTGGTCCTGGTCGATGAACTCGTAGCGCAGGTCGAAGCGCCCGCCGGGCTCCGTCCAGGTGCCTTGCGCGCTCCAGTCGGTGTTGAGCGAGCAGAAAGCCGAGCCGCAGCCGGCGGCGGCGTCCATCGCGGGCGCGGCCAGCGCCAGCGCGATCAGGGCATGCAACTTCGTCAAGGTGTTCTCCCCACGGCTCGTGAAAATGCCGCGATGTTAGTAAGGCGGGCGGGCCCGGGGAATGCGGCGAATTGTCGCACCCGGCCCGATTTGGGGGATACCGCCGGGAATTTTCCGGCCAAAATCAGTAATATTTGACAGGTAATTGTCAAATGATAACAATTCGCATTGTTGTTTTTCCCGCAAGGACGGGCGGTGCCTGCCTTGCGGTAAAAAGTGCATCGGGATGCGAGAGCCTCGATTGGACGTCACCTGCCCCCGCATCGGAGAAAGCCGGAATCTGAAGGAACGCCGCCTGTGCGCGTCGCGTTCCGGGAATATTTGATCTTGAACGAATTTGCACTGCGATCCGGGCTGGATTCGAGCCCCGCCACGCTGGCCGCGGTGGTCGTCGCGCATGTCGCTGCCGCGCTGCTGGTCGTGCAGCTGCTCGAGGCGAGGCGTCATGTCGACCCGGTGCCCCTGATGGTGAGCCTGCTGCCGGCGCCGGAAGAGCCCGAGGTTCTGCCGACGCCCCTGCCGCAACGTGCTGCGCCCGTCCCCGAAGTCAGGCGCGAGCCACGGCCCGAGCCCGTCAAGCCGGAGCCGGTGGTGCGCGAGGTCCGGCACGAGCCCAGGCCCGTCGAGCGCGTGATCGTGCCCGAGCCGGCGCCCGAGCCCGTGGTGGCGCCGCCGCCTCCGCCGCCCCCGCCGCAATCGATCACGGAGGTCCCCGTGCCTCCGCCGCCCGCGCCGGTGGCCGTGGTGCCGGCGCCGCAGCCGATCACGCCGGCGCCCGTGGCGCAGCCGCAGGAGCCCGAGGAAATCCAGATGAGCGCGCAGATGCTCACTGCGATCTATCTTTCCAACCCGAAGCCGGCCTATCCGAACGTTTCGCGCCGGCTCAACGAGCAGGGAACCGTGCTGCTGCGCGTGTTCGTGACCGTGGCCGGCAACGCGACGACCGTGGAGCTCAAGCAGGGATCCGGCTTCCCGCGGCTCGACAGGGCTGCCCTGGACGCCGTGCAGTCCTGGAAGTTCGTGCCGGCCAGGAAAGGCGACCAGCCTGTGGCGGCGTGGGTGATCGTGCCCATCCGCTTTTCACTGAAGGGATGAACTTCGAATGGAACATGGCAGCTACGGCGTAACGTCCTTCCTGGCGCAAAGCGATGCCGTCGGCATCACGGTGCTCCTGATCCTGCTCGTGATGTCCGTGGCGAGCTGGTACCTGATCCTGCTGAAAGCCGTGCGCGGGCGCCAGATGCGCCGCCAGGTACACGATTTCCTGGAAGGTTTCTGGGGCGCGCCGTCCATCGATTCCGTCGCCGCGCAGCTTTCGCGGGCCACGCCGGACAACCCCTTCGCGAGGCTGGCCACCCAGGGGGTGGAAGCCAGCCGCCACTACCGCAAGTCCGAATCCGCGGGCCTGGCGGAAGCCGGCGGGCAGGCCGAATTCCTCACTCGTGCCATCCGCCGTGCGATCACGCGCGAGACCGCGGGGCTCGAGTCGGGGCTGACGGTGCTCGCCTCGGTCGGCAGCACGGCCCCCTTCGTCGGCCTGTTCGGCACCGTGTGGGGCATCTACCACGCGCTGATCGGCATCGGGCAGAGCGGCGCCGCGACGCTCGACGCGGTCGCGGGGCCGGTCGGCGAGGCGCTGATCATGACGGCAGCGGGCCTGGCGGTGGCGATCCCCGCGGTGCTCGCCTACAACGCCTTCTCGCGCGGCAACCGCGTCGTGCTGGCGGAGCTCGACGGGTTCGCGCACGACCTGCATGCCTTCCTGATCACCGGCGCCAAGCTCGACAGCGGCGGCTTCGCACGCGCAACGCCCAGGCCGGTGGGCGCGGCGCCGCAGGCGAAGAAGGCGGTGGGCTGATGGCTTTCGGCGGCTTCAGCGACAACGACGGCACCCGCCCGATGGCGGAGATCAACATGATCCCGCTGATCGACGTCATGCTGGTGCTGCTGATCATTTTCATCGTGACCGCGCCGCTGCTCACGCACGCCATCAAGATCAACCTGCCGAAGGCGACCGCGCAGGTCAACCTCGAGAAGCCGGAGACCGTGACGCTGTCCATCGACGCCTCCGGCAACCTGTTCTGGGACGACGCGAGGGTCGACGACGCGCAGCTTGGCGCGAACCTCGCCGCGGCGGCGCGCAAGAACCCGCAGCCCGAGCTGCACCTGCGCGCGGAGAAGACCACGCAGTACCAGCGCCTCGCGGAGGTCATGTCCGCGGCGCAGAACGCCGGCGTCATCAAGATCGGCTTCATCACGGAGCCCGTGCGCAAATGAGCAAGATCCCGGGAATCGGTGAAGAGACGCTCGCTGCGCCGGCAGCCAATGTCGTGCGCACCGCCGCGCCGGCCGGCCGGCGGCAGCTGCCGAGCCGGGAGCTGCTCGGCGGCGGCAACGAGTTGCACATCGAGCACAACGGCGAGATCTACACCCTGCGCCAGACCCGGCAGGGCAAGCTCATCCTCACCAAGTGATCGCCGCCGCGCGCGCGGCGCCGGCCTAGCGCCTGTCCAGCGTGTCGGTCGGCGGACGTTCGAGCAGGATGTCCTGCATGCGCGTCTCGATCGCCGGCTTGATCTTCCGGTGCGGCAGGATGTAGAAGCGCCCGGCTGCGATCGCGTCGAACACGAGGTCGGCCACCTGCTCTGCCGAGATGCGTCCCGACTTCACCGCGTGGCGCAGCCTTTCCTCGCGCTGCAGGTCGAGCTGCGACCTGGGCTTGTCCTCGCGCAGGATGGCGGGACGGTTGCGCTCGGAATCCGAGATGCCGGTGGGCACGAAAGCCGGGCACAGCACCGAGGCGCGGATTTTCGCGCCGGCCGCGACGAGGTCGTGGTGCAGGCACTCGGTCATGGTGACCACCGCGTGCTTGGACACGCAGTACATCCCCATGCCGGGGAGCGAGAGCAGCCCCGCGACGGACGCGGTGTTGACGACGTGGCCTTCGGCATCCTGCGCGATCATGCGCGGCACGAACGCGCGGATGCCGTGGATGACGCCCCAGACGTTCACGCCGAGCGTCCACTGCCAGTCCTTCTCGCTCTGCTCCCAGATCGTGCCGCCGGGTGCGACGCCGGCGTTGTTGCACAGCACGTGCACGCCGCCGCAGGTCTTGAAGGCCTTGTCGGCGAGCGCCTCGACGTCGGCCGCCTTCGACACGTCGGTGCGCACGGCGAGCACGTCATGGCCCGCATCGCGGAACGCCTTCGCGGTGGCCTCGAGCGCGCGCTCCTCGATGTCGGCCAGCACGACCTTCATGCCCTCGCGCGCGAAGCGCGTCGCCATGGCGCGGCCCAGTCCGCTGGCGCCGCCCGTCACGACGGCGACGCGGTCCTTGAAGGTTTTCATGGGATCGTTCGCGTTTTCTGTCTGTGCAGGTCCGGGCGATTCTAGCATGCGCCCGCGGGCGATCCGCGCGTTGGCAGGCGTCCGGCGGCAGTGGTATTCTCGCCGCTCCCCGCGCGAGACGAAGGGCCATGCACGACCAGTTCACCGGCACCATGCCGGTACAGGAAAAACACCGTTTCGACGTCGCGAGTCTCGAGCGATATCTGCGCGCGCACGTGGCCGGGTTCTCCGGCACCCTCGACGTCGAGCAGTTCAGGGGCGGGCAGTCCAATCCCACGTTCATGCTGAGCGCGGGCGGCAGGCGCTACGTCCTGCGCCGCAAGCCCCCCGGCAAGCTGCTGCCCTCCGCGCACGCCGTCGACCGCGAGTATCGCGTGATCACCGCGCTGCACGGCACGGACGTGCCGGTGGCGAGGACGTATTGCCTGTGCGAGGACGAGTCGGTCATCGGCACTGCGTTCTACGTCATGGACTACATCGCCGGCCGCGTGCTCTGGGACCCGGCGCTGCCCGGCATGGACGGGGCCGCCCGCGCCGCTCACTTCGATGAGCTGAACCGCGTCATCGCGGCGCTGCACTCGGTCGACTACGCCGCCATCGGTCTTTCCGACTACGGCAAGCCCGGAAGCTACATCGAGCGCCAGATCAGCCGCTGGACCAAGCAGTACCGCGCCTCGGAAACCGAGCGCATCGAGGCCATGGAGAACCTGATCGAGTGGCTGCCGAAGAACATCCCCGCGGGCGACGAGACGGCGATCGTGCACGGCGACTACCGCATGGACAACGTCATGTTCCACGCGACCGAGCCGCGCATCGTCGCCGTGCTGGACTGGGAACTGTCGACGCTGGGCCATCCGCTCGCGGATTTTTCCTACCACTGCATGACCTGGCGGCTCACGCCGGGGCAGTTCCGCGGCATGCTGGGCGTGGACTTCGCGGCGCTCGGCATTCCCACGGAGGAGCGGTACGTCGAGATGTACTGCCGCCGCACCGGCCGCACGCGCATCGACAACTGGGATTTCTACATGGCGTACAACATGTTCCGGCTCGCCGGCATCCTGCAGGGCATCATGGGCAGGGTCAAGGACGGCACGGCGGCGAGCGCGCACGCGCTCGAGCAGGGCAGGCGCGCGCGGCCGATGGCCGAAGCCGGCTGGCGGCAGGTCGAGAAAATTCTGAAAAAGCCGTGAATGTCGTGAATACGTGAATATCGTGAATGGCGTAAATACGAGAAACGCAGTCTGGAGCCTTGAGGTTCCTGTGACATTCACGCATTCACGGCATTCACGTATTCACGGAATTTCACCGATGGGAGAAACATGAAAGCGGTGCTGTGCAAGCAACTCGGGCTGCCGGGCAGCCTGGTGCTGGAGGACGTGCCCCCGCTCAAGCCGGGCAGCGGCCAGGTCGTGGTCGGCGTGAAGGCCTGCGGCGTGAACTTCCCGGACACGCTGATCATCCAGGGCAGGTACCAGTTCAAGCCCGAGCTGCCGTTCTCGCCCGGCGGCGAGGTGGCCGGCGTGATCAAGGAGGTCGGCGAGGGCGTCACGCGCGTCAAGCCAGGCGACCGCGTCATCGCGTTCAACACCTGGGGCGGCTTCGCCGAGGAAATGGTGGTCGAGGCCGACCGCACCATCCCCATGCCGGCAGCCATGGAGTTCGTGCCTGCCTCGGCCTTCGTGCTGACCTACGGCACCTCCTACCACGCGCTGAAGGACCGCGCCGATCTCAAGGCCGGCGAGACGCTGCTGGTGCTCGGTGCGGCCGGCGGCGTGGGGCTCGCGGCCGTGCAGCTCGGCAAGGCCATGGGCGCGCGCGTGATCGCGGCGGCTTCCAGCGACGCGAAGCTCAAGGTCTGCCGCGAGCACGGTGCCGACGAGGTCATCAACTACGGCTCGGAAGACCTGCGCGGGCGCATCAAGGCGCTCACGGCCGGCAGGGGCGTGGACGTGGTCTACGATCCGGTGGGCGGGCCTTACTCGGAGCCCGCGCTGCGCGACATGGCCTGGAAAGGGCGTTTCCTGGTGGTGGGCTTCGCGGCCGGCGAGATCCCGAAGGTCGCGCTGAACCTCACGCTGCTGAAGGGCTGCTCCATCGTCGGGGTGTTCTGGGGCGCGTTCACGCGCAACGAGCCGGAGCGCAACCGCGAGAACAACTGGGAGCTCATGGCGATGTACGCGGCGGGCAAGGTCAAGCCGCACATCCACGCCGTTTATCCGCTCGAGCGCGCCGCCGAGGCGCTCAACGAGGTGCTCAACAAGCGCGTCACCGGCAAGGTCGTGCTGACCACGTGACCGCGGTCTGGCGAAAGGAGCCGTCATGCTGAAGCTGTACGAACACCCGTTGTCCGCCTACGCGATGAAGGTCAAGATCGCGCTGAACGAGAAGGGCCTCGACTACCAGGCCGTGATGCCGGAAGGCATGGCCACCGGATCGGCGGGAGGCGAGTTCGCGCAGGCGAACCCGCGCGCGGAGGTGCCGACGCTGATCGACGGCGACGTGAAGCTGTTCGATTCGACCGTCATGCTCGAGTACATCGAGGAGAAATGGCCGCGGCCGCCGCTGCTGCCGGCGGAGCCGGCCGCGCGGGCGCGCCTGCGCATGATCGAGGACGTCATGGACACGCAGTACGAGGCCTGCAACTGGGGCACGTTCGAGGTGCTGCGCTACAGGCGCGCGCAGGGCGAGCTCGCGCAGCGCCTGGTCGCCTTCGGCAAGAGCCGCATCGAGGCGCTGCAGTCCTGGCTTGACCGCCAGCTCGGCGGCCGCCAATGGTTCAACGGCGAGGCCTTCGGCTGGGGCGACCTGAGCGTGATCCCCTACCTGAACCGCTCGGCCGGCTACGGCTACCTGCCGCCCGGGGGCTCCGGCCTCGCGGCCTGGTTCGAGCGCGCGAACCAGCGCGAGTCCGTGGCGAAGGTCAGGGCGCAGATGCAGGCCGTGCTGGACAAGATGCCCGACGTGGCCCAGCTGCTCGCCAGCGGACAGGTCGTGCGCCAGTACCGCGACCATCGCCTCGAATGGATGATCGCCGCGGGCGGCATTTCCGTCGTGCAGGAGGGCCTCGACAAGCGCACCATACGCTTCAGCCGACCGCCGCAATGACACGGAGGGCCACATGAGCGAACCCGTCATCATCGAAGCCGTGCGCACGCCGTTCGGCCGCCGCGGCGGCGCGCTGCGCGAATACCGGCCGGACGCGCTGCTGGCGCACGCCATCGACGGCCTGCTCGAGCGCGCCGGCGTGCCGGCGCAGCGCATCGAGGACGTGGTCGACGGCACGGTCACGCTCGCCGGAGAGCAGGGTGCGAACCCGGCGCGGCTCGCCGTGCTGCTGTCGAAGCTGCCCGTCGAGGTGCCCGGCGTGTCGCTGAACCGCATGTGCGGCTCCAGCCAGCAGGCCGTGCATTTCGCGGCGCAGGCGGTCGCCGCCGGCGACATGCGCTATGTCGTCGGCTGCGGCGTCGAGAGCATGAGCCGCGTGCCGATGTTCCTCGACATCGGCCTGGGCGACCCGGTCGCCGGTTTCGAGAGGCTCGATCCCGAGCTGTTCAGGCGCCACGAGCTGATCCACCAGGGCGAAAGCGCGGAGCGCGTGGCCGACAAGTGGGGCCTGTCGCGGCGCGACGTCGATGAGTTCGCCAAGGAAAGCCACCGGCGCGCGGCCGCCGCGCAGCAGGCTGGCCGGAACGCCGAGCTCATCGCGGTGACCGGCGTGTCGCCCGAGGGCGCGCCGCTCGCGCTCACGCGTGACGAGGGCGTGCGCGCGCAGCTCGACGAAGCCAAGATGGCCTCCCTCAAGCCGGCATTTCGCCCCGAGGGCAAGGGCGTGGTCACGGCGGCGAATTCCAGCCAGATTTCCGACGGCGCCTCCGCCGTGCTGGTGGCGGATCGCGATGCGGCGCGCGCCGACGGCCTGCGGCCGCGCGCGAGGTTCCGCGCGCGCGTGGCCGTGGGATCGGACCCGACCATGCAGCTCACCGGCGTGATCCCGGCGACGCGGCGCGCGCTCGAGAAGGCGGGCGTGTCGATGCGCGACCTCGACTGGATCGAGATCAACGAGGCGTTCGCCACGGTGGTGCTGTCCTGGGCCAGGGAGCTCGATCCCGACATGGCGAAGGTCAACCCCTGGGGCGGCGCGATCGCCCACGGTCACCCGCTGGGCGCGACCGGCGCCGGCCTGATGGCGAAGATGCTGGCGGGCCTCGAAGCCACCGGCGGCACGCTCGGCCTGCAGGTCATGTGCATCGGCCACGGCCAGGCCACCGCCACCGTCATCGAGCGCGTCTGAGCGCACCGCTCGGTCGCGGACGGCCCGTTTTCAGCGCGGGATCAGGATCACGCCGTTGACGGTCACGGCCACGCGGCTGGTGCCGGCCTCGAACGCGGGCGCGGCGTCGGCGGCGGCCATGGACCTCATCATCACGGGACGCGGCGGGGGCATGTCGCCGTCGGCGGAAATCGCGGCTTCGACGACGTTGTACCTGCTGCCCCGGAACGCCCTGGTCGCCGCGGCCGCCTTGCGCAGGAAATCGGCGATCGCAGCCTGCGTCAGCCGGTCCTCGACCTGCGCGCGCCGCGCGGGGGACACCGAGAATGCCACGCCGCCGAGCTGCAGCGTCCCCTGCAGCCTGCCGATCGCCTCGCCCATGGCGCGGAAATCCTCGCCCTCGATCGCGATTTCGGAGCGCGAGCGCCAGCCCGTGATCCTTTCCTTGTCGGTGACGGGATAGGTCGAATAGCCCGTGCTGCGCGCGCGCAGCTGCGGATAGGCCTTCGCGGCTTCCAGCGCGTCGTTGACGGCCTGGTTGATGCGTGCAGCGAGCCTGCCCGCGTCGGCGTCGTCCATCTCCGCGAACAGGGTCGCGCGCATCACGTCGTTGCCGACGTCCTCGGCGGCGCGCGCCGCCAGCGTGATGCGGGCGCCGGCGGGCTTCTGCGCCGCGGTTTCGGCATGGGCGGCACCCGCGAGGCAGACGAGCAGTGCGAGGCAGATTTTCTTCATGGGTCCTCCTGCAGGCGCGGGAGATGCGCCATCGGTATGATAGCGGCTCCTTCCCCATTTCGCGGCGCCACGCGCCGCGCGAGGCCATGGCCGGCAAAAAAGACGACAAGGTTGGCATCCGCCGCAACCTCACCAACTACGGCGACCCGGAATTCGCGGCCTACCTGCGCCGCTCGTTCGCGCGCTCCATGGGCTACTCGAAGGACATGCTCGAGCGTCCCGTCGTGGGCATCGCGCAGTCCGCGAGCGGCTTCAACAACTGCCATCGTTACGTCCCGGAGCTCGTCGAAGGTGTGAGGCGCGGCGTGCTGGGCGCCGGCGGCCTGCCGGTCGACTTTCCCACCGTTTCGCTCGGCGAGGTGTTCCTGAGCCCGACCAGCCTGATGTTCCGCAACCTCATGGCCATGGACGTCGAGGAGATGGTGCGCGCGCAACCGATGGACGCCGTGGTGCTGATCGGCGGCTGCGACAAGACGGTGCCCGCCCAGCTCATGGGCGCGCTGTCCGCGGACGTGCCCGCGATCCAGCTCGTCACCGGGCCGATGATGGCGATGCCCTTCCGCGGCGAGCGGCTCGGCGCCTGCACGGATTGCCGGAGATTCTGGGCCAGGTACCGCGCGGCCGAGGTCACGGACGCGGGCATCGACGAGATCGAGGGCAACCTCGCCACGACCGCCGGCACCTGTGCCGTCATGGGCACGGCGAGCACCATGGCCTGCGTGGCCGAGGCCCTGGGCATGAGCCTGCCCGACACGGCGGCCATCCCCGCGGTGCACGCGGACAGGATCCGCGCGGCGGAAGCGACCGGCGCCGCCGCGATGCGCATGGTTCGCGAGAAGGGGCCGCGGCCTTCCGCGGTCGTCACCGCGAAGTCGGTGGAGAACGCGCTGCGGGTGCTGCTCGCCATCGGCGGATCCACCAACGCCATCATCCACCTCACGGCCATCGCCGGCCGCCGCGGCGTGGACGTGCCGCTGCGTCGGTTGAACGAGCTGTCCGACGAGACGCCCGTGCTCATCGACCTGAAGCCCACGGGCAGCCACTACATGCAGGATTTCCATGCCGCGGGCGGCATGGGCGCGCTGCTGCACGAGCTGAAGGACCTGCTGCACCTGGATTGCGTGACCGTCACCGGCGAGACGCTCGGCGAGCGCCTGTCGCGCCCCGTGCCCTTCATCGACCGCGGCGTCATCCGCGCCCGGGCGCAGCCGGTCTCCGCCGTCGGCGGGCTCGTCGCGCTGTTCGGCAGCCTCGCGCCCGGCGGTGCCATCCTCAAGCGCGCGGCCGCGGACGCGGACCTGTTCGAGCGGCAGGGCAGGGCCGTCGTGTTCGAGTCGCTGGAGGACCTGTCCGCGCGCATCGATTTGCCCGACCTCGACGTTGCGCCCGACGATTTCCTGGTGTTGAAGAACGCCGGGCCGCGCAGCCCGTCCGGCATGCCGGAGGCGGGCTACCTGCCGATCCCGAAGAAGCTCGCCCAGAAGGGCGTGAAGGACATGGTCCGCATCTCGGATGCGCGCATGAGCGGCACGGCCTTCGGCACCGTGGTGCTGCACGTGACGCCGGACGCGGCCTCGGGCGGCCCGCTCGCGCTGGTGCGAAGCGGCGACCGCATCCGCCTGTCGGTGCGGGACAAGAAGCTCGATCTGCTGGTGGACGAGACCGAGCTCGCCGCGCGCCGCGCCGGGTTCCGCGCGCCGCCGGTGCCGGCCCGGGGTTACGCGAAGCTCTACAACGAGCACATCCTGCAGGCCGACGCCGGCTGCGACTTCGACTTCCTGCGCGGCTAGCGCCTCAGGCCCGGCGGTCGAGCATCCTGACGATGTCCTGCTCGGGCAGGGGCCGGCTGACGAAGTAGCCCTGGACCTGCTGGCAGCCCAGCTCGCGCAGCAGGTCGTATTGCTCGCGCGTCTCCACGCCTTCGGCGATGGTCGTCAGGTTGAGGGACTTGGCCATCGAGATGATGGCGGACGCGATCTCGACGTCGTCCTGCCTCTCGGTGATGGTCTTGACGAACGAGCGGTCGATCTTGAGCGCGTCGATCGGCAGCCTCGCGAGATAGCTCAGCGAGGAATACCCGGTGCCGAAGTCGTCCATGGCGATGCGCGTCCCCGCGCTGCGCAGCGCGGTCAGGATCTGCGTGCTGCGGCCGATGTCCTGCATCACCATGCTCTCGGTGATCTCGATGTCGATGCCGGCTTCCGGCCCGTGCCCGTGCAGCAGGTCGCGCACGTAGTCGACGAAGTCGCGCTGGCGCAGCTGGATCTGCGAAACGTTGACCGCGATGCGCGCCGCGCCGATCCCCATCGAGCGCCATCGTGAAAAGACGCTCGCCGCCTCGGACAGCGCCCACTTCCCGACGTCGAGGATCATGCCGGTCTCCTCGAGGATGGGGATGAACTGGCTGGGAGGCACCAGCCCGCTGTCCGGATCGTTCCAGCGCAGCAGCGCCTCGACGCCCTCGATCGCCCCCGTGGCCAGGCTCACCTTGGGCTGGTAGTGCAGCACGAAGCGCCGGTGTTCGAGCGCTTCCCTGAGCTTGTTCTCGAGGGAAAGCCGCTGCGCCACGTCCGCATTGAGCCGCGGCGTGTAGTAGACCGTGGCTTCGCCTTCCTGCTTGGCGCGGGCCAGGGCGGCTTCGGCGTTGCGTATCAGGGACTCGGGGTCGGTGCCGTCGTCGGGGAATATGGCCACGCCGCAGCGCGCCGCCACGCGCAGCTCGCGCTCGTCGACCGTGAACGGCGTGGCCAGCAGCGCGCGGCGCGCGTCCTCGACGAGGCGGGAGGCGTGCAGCGCGTCGTCGACGTTCGGCAGAACGACGGCGAAGCTGTTCATGGCCACGCGGGCGATGCGCTCGGCGTCGTGGAGCGCCTTCATGCGCTCGGCGAAGGCCTTCAGCAGGCCGTCGCCCGCGCTGCGGCCGAGCGACTCGTTCACGAGGCGGAAGCGCTCGATGTCCAGGATCATGAGCGCGAACTTGCGCTCCCCGCGGCCGGCCTCGTGCTGGAAGTGCAGCAGTCGCTCGAGCAGCAGGGCGCGGTTCGCAATTCCGCTGACGGTGTCGTAGTAGGACAGGTAGTCGATGCGGTCCTGCTTCTCGATGCGTTCCAGCGCGATCGAGGCGTCGGCCGACAGGTCCGCCAGCAGCCTGATCTGGTCCTCGTTGAAGAAATCCCTTTCCCCGGCGAACAGCACGCCGACGGCGACGACGCGGTTGCCGGCGACGAAGGGCAGCGCCGCGGCTGCCCGGTAGCCGCGCTGCAGGGCGTTTTCACGCCAGCGCCCCGGCGTGCTGCCGGAACGCTCGATGTCGTTGACGATCTGCTGCGAGATCTGCCGCACGGCGACGGCGGCCAGCGTTTCGCATTCTGCCGAACGCGACGCGACCCTCAGATCGAGCGTGCTCAGGAAGGATTCAATGGCGCCGTGGGCGGCCACCGGCGTGAGCTGCGTCGCGTGCTCGTCGACCAGGCCGGCCCAGGCCATGCGCATGCCGCCGACCTCGACGGCGATGCGGCACAGCTCCTGCAGCAGCTCGTCGCGCTGGCGCAGGCGCAGGATGGCCGACGAAAAGCTGCCCAGGACTTCGCGTATGCGCGACAGGCGCTTCAGCGCCTGCTCCTGCAGCGTGCGCTGCGTGACGTCGCGATCCGCGCCGCGGAAGCCCGAGAGCTCGCCGCCTTCCCCGAACAGCGGCATGCCGTTGCTTTCCAGCCAGCGTACGGTTCCGTCCTTGTGGCGCGCCTTCAGCAGCACGCCGCGCCAGCCCGAGCGCGACGCCATCCTCTGCCGCATCGCGCCGGCCTGCGCACCGTGCCCCTGCTCGTCCAGGAGGTCGAGCGCGCTCCTGCCGGCGACCTCCGCCGGCAGGTAGCCGAGGATGCGCGTGAGCGCAGGATTGTTGTAGGTCATGCGCAGCTCGAGGTCGCATTCCCACAGCCGCTCCTCGGTGGTCTCGACGATGCCCCGGAAGCGCTCCTCGCTGACCTTCAGCGCCTGCTCCATCTGCAGCCGGTCGGTGATGTCGAGCCCGATGCCGCCCATCAGCACGACCTTGCCGTCCTCTTCCAGGATGGGGAACTTCGACACGAGGAAGTGGCGGTCCTCCCCGCCGAAGTTCACGCGCTCGACGGCGCGGTGCGGTTCGCCGTCGTGCATGACCTTGCGGTCGTTCGCGGTGATCGCCTCGACGTATTCCGGCGGGTAGAGGTCCGCCGTGGACTTGCCGAGCAGCTCTTCGGCGCTCCTGCCGATCATGGCCTCGAAAGTCGGGTTTGCGAACACGAACCGACCCCGCGTGTCCTTCGCGAAAGCCGCGGCCGGCAGGTGGTTCATGAACATCGAGAACTGCGCCTGCAGCATGCGAATCCTGTCTTCGGCCTGCATGCGCGCGCGCTTTTCCTCCGCTTCCACCACGGCACGGTGCACGGCCGCGGAGAGGCGCCTGAGGTTGGTCTTGAGCACGTAGTCGGTGGCCCCGTTGCGCAGCGCGGCCACGGCGCTTTCCTCGCCTATGGTCCCGGAGACGAAGATGAACGGCACGTCCGGCCGCAGCTCGCGCGCGATGCCGAGTGCCGCCATGCCGGAAAAGCCCGGCAGGGAGAAATCGGACAGGATGACGTCCGGCCGGAAGGCGTCCAGCTCGCGGCGGAAATCCCCCTCGGTCTCGACGATGCACGTCTCGATGGCGAGACCGTTGCGGTGCAGCTCCCTGATCTCGATCTCCGCGTCGGAGGCGAGATCTTCCACCATCAGGATGCGTACCGTCTTTTCCAGCACGATGCGAATGCTCCCTGCCCGCTGCTGCCGCTCACGATGCCTGCGGCACCTTGTTCACGACGGACCAGTACAGCCCGACCTGCGACACCATCTCCAGGAATTTTTCGAAATCCACCGGCTTGACGATGTAGCTGTTCACGCCGAGCTGGTAACTTTCGACGATGTCGCGTTCCTCGTGCGACGAGGTGAGCATCACCACCGGCAGCGTACGGGTGGCGGGATCCGACTTCAGGGTGCGCAGGACCTCGATGCCGTCGACCTTGGGCAGCTTCAGGTCGAGCAGGATGAGCTTCGGCCTGGAGCTGGGCCTGCCCGCGTATTGCCCCTTGCAGAAGATGAAGTCCAGGGCCTCGACGCCGTCCTTCACCCAGACCAGGCTGTTGGCCATATTTTTCTTGCGCAGCGCACGCATGGCCAGTTCCGCGTCGGTGGGGTTGTCCTCCACGAGCAGGATTTCCACGTGCTCGAATTCGTTCATCCTTGCGCTCCCTCGGGTATGGAAAAGAAGAAGCTTGCGCCTTTGTCCACTTCGGCTTCGGCCCAGGCTCTGCCGCCGTGGCGGGTCACCACGCGCTGGACGATGGCAAGCCCGACCCCCGTGCCGGCGAAGTCCTCGGCGCGGTGCAGGCGCTGGAAGACGCCGAACAGCTTGTCGTAGTAGCGCATGTCGAAGCCGACGCCATTGTCCCTCACGTAGTAGACGGCGGCATCGTCAGGCCGGGCAGGCCGGAGGGAGCCGACCTCGATGCGCGGATTCTCGCGCACCGAGCTGTATTTGACCGCGTTCGACAGCAGATTGACCCAGACCTGCCGCAGCAGGGTCGGGTCGACCTGCGCGGGGGGCAGGTCGCCGATGACCACCTCGGCGCGGTCGCCGGGGGCGGCCGCTCGCACTTCCTGCAACGCGGCGCCGGCGAGCGCCTTCATGTCGACCGGCTGCCTGGCGAGCACCTGGCGGCCAAGGCGGGAGAAGGCGAGCAGGTCGTCGATCAGGACGCCCATGCGCTGGCTGCTTTCGCGGATGACGCGGAGCAGCCGCCGGCCTTCCTCGTCGAACTGTGCACCGTAGTCCTCCTCGAATATCCTGCTGAAGCCGTCTATCGCCCGCAGCGGCGCCCGAAGGTCGTGGGAGACCGAGTAACTGAAGCTCTCCAGCTCCTTGTTGGCCGCCTCGAGCTGTTCGGCGCGGACCTTCAGATGCTCGTTGAGGTCCTGGATGGCCTGCTGGGCGCGTTTCTGCTCGGTGATGTCGTCGGAGATCCCCAGCAGGTAGCGCGGCTTCCCGCTGGCGTCGCGCAGGGCAATCTTGCGCGTGCGCAGGACCAGCGTGTCCCTCGGGGTGGTGAGATTCTCCTCTTCTATCATCACCACGCCGTTCGCGGCCAGCACTTCGCGGTCCTTGGCGACGAAAAAGTCGGCCTGGCCGGCGGGGAAGAGCTCATGGTCGCTGCGACCGATCAGCTTCTCGCGCGGCATGCCGAGAAGCTCTTCCTCGGCGCGGTTGATGCGGGCGAAGCGCAGCGTATCGGCATCCTTCACGAAGAGCATGCTCGGGATGTTTTCCACCACTGCGTCGAGGAAGTCGTTCGCCTGCCGGTGCTGCTGCTCGATCTTCTTCAGTGCCGTGATGTCGAACATGGTCGTGCGGCTCATGACGAAGGTCCCCGAGGCGTCGAGGATGGGCAGGGCGTTGACCATTACCGGAAAGCGGCTGCCGTCCTTGCGCACCAGCGTGTACTCGAGATCGGCCGTCGGTTGTCCGCGCAGCAGGTTGGGGAAGTTGTCCCGCACCGTGGCAATGCATTCGGGCGCCACGACATCGACGAAGCGCAGCCTGCCTATCACTTCCTCCCGGGAATAGCCGAGCCAGTTGAGCTCCGTGTCGTTGATGCGCACGAAATAGCCCTGCGCGTCGACGGAATGATAGCCGCAGGGCGCCTTGTCGTAGAGGTTCTCGGCCTCGGCTGCGGCGGCCTGTGCCAGGCGCTCCGCACGCGCGCGATTCTCGATCTGCCTGCGCAGCATGATGAAGACCCCCACCAGCATGGCCATGCTGACGGCGGTTCCGATCAGGATCACGAGCTCGGCAACTGCGGACATGCCCAGCGAGCTCTGGGCGCGCTGCGACAGGAGGGATTCCTCGCCCGCCCGCATGGCTGCGGTCGCGGTACGGATCGCGTCCATGGTTTCCTTGCCGGCAACGATGCTCTGCCTGGCGGGATCCGACATCCGCGGCGGCCGGTCCCGCACCAGGTCACGGAAGCCCTCAGCCTGCTGCAGGCGCTTCTCGGCGAGCGCCTGCAACCTCATGACCTGCGCCTGTTGCGCCGGATTGTCACGCGTGAGATCCCGCAGCCTGCGCAGCCTCTCGGAGACCCGGGCCGCCGCTTCCTGATACGGGGCCAGAAAGGAACGCTCGCCCGCAATGACGTAGCCGCGCACGCCGGTTTCGACGTCCTTGAGGTCGGACAGCAGGGCTTCCACTTCGCGCAGGACTTCCTGGGTGTGCTCGACCCATCTGGCCCGGTTCGCGAATTCGCGGACGGTGAAATAGGAGATGGCCGATATGCCGCACAGCACGACGAGCGCCCATGCGAAGGTGATGGTGGGTGTCAGGCGGGCCGTCATCGCCGTGCGCCCGGCAGGCGGTTCATCGAAGCGTGCGTCGTCGGCGGATGCTTCGGCACGGGCTCAGCGGGCGGGCAGGGCGGCCGCGACGCATCGGGGGCGACGGGCAGCGCGCGGGCCGATCCGCCATGGGAGGGGTCGTCGGGACTCGCCATGCCGCCGCCGCACGTGCGGGTCGGCGCGTGATCGCGCTCTGCCCGGATTTCGCCCATCCGCGAGAGCATTCGACAACTGTTTTCTCGGCGCAATCGGTATTCAGGCCACTTCCATGTAGGGGTTTGTCCTACAGGATGTGACAATGTGGTTTCAAGTCAGAAGCAATATTAGGCCAATGGGGATTTTTCAGGAAAGCAAATTGTTGACGACGGCATAGTGCGTCAGCTCGCCGTTGTGCCGCAGGCTCAGCTTGCGCAGGATGCGCACGCGATAGGTGCTGACCGTCTTGACGCTCAACGCGAGCACGGCTGCGATCTCGCCCACCGTATTGCCGGAGGCTATCAGTTTCATGACCTCGAATTCGCGGTCGGAAAGGCTCTCGTGGGCCTGCTGCGGCGGCTGGCGGTCCCAGTCGCGGACAATGCAATCGGCCACTTCGGGCGTGACGTAGCGGTGACCCGCGGTCACCTTGCGCACCGCCTCGAGCAACTGGTCGGGCGCGCTTTCCTTCGTCAGATAGCCCGCGCCGCCCGCGCGCAGCACGCGCAGCGCGTACTGGTCCACGGGATACATGCTGAGCACCAGCACCGGCAGCGAGGGCCACTTCTTCTTGATGGCCTTGAGCACATCGAGGCCGCTGCGGTCGGGCAGGCCGATATCCAGCAGGACGATGTCCCAGGCCCGGCCCGCCGCCATCTCCATCGCCTGCGCTCCGTTCGAAGCCTCGCCCACCTCCAGCCGGTCCGTGATGTCGGACAGAATGCGCCGGAGCCCGGCTCGCGTGATCGTGTGGTCCTCGACGATGAGCGCGCTCAGCATGTCTAGACGGCCTCGCGATCACGGTTGCGGGGCTGCCGCGCCCGCCGGGCAGGCCTGGCGCGCACCGGGAACCTGACGACCACCGTCGTGCCGCCGCCCTCCGGGCGCTCGAATTTCACCTCGCCGCCAAAGCTGCGCGCCCGTTCGCGCATGCCCTGCAGGCCGCAGGCTTCCGGATCCATGATCCTGTCCGGGGGCAGTCCCACGCCGTTGTCGCGGATCCTGACCTGGATGCCGCCGCGCTCCGTCTCGAAGGCAACCTGGATCGCGCTCGCCTGCGCGTGCCGCGCGACGTTCGTCAGCGCTTCCTGGAAAATGCGGAACACGGCCGTCTGCGCCTCGCCCTCGAGGACGATGCCTTCCGGCACGGGATCGATCCGGCAGGCGATGCCGAAGTTGAGCTCGAATTCCTGCAGTTGCCATTGCAGGGCGGACCACAAGCCGAGATGGTCGAGTATGCTGGGCCGCAGCTCGGTGGCAATGCGCTTGACGGTGTGGATCGCGGAATCGACGAGCTTCATCGCCTCCGCCAGCTTGTCCGGCCGCGGCTCCTGCGCGCCGGCCGCGGTCTTGGCGAACCAGTGCAGATCCATTTTCGCGGCGGTGAGCGTGGCGCCCAGCTCATCGTGTATCTCCCTGGCGACCGCGGCCCGCTCGGTTTCGCGCGCCGACTGCAGGTGGGCGGACAGCCTGCGCAGCTTCTCGCGCGAGTCGCGCAGTGCCTTCTCGACCTGCTTGCGTTCCTCGATCTCGTCCCGCAGCGCCGCATTGGCGCCCAGCAGGTCCTCCGTGCGCAGGCGCACGGCCTCCGCGAGGCGCATGTGCGACTGCTCGAGCACTGCGCGCGCCTCCTTCTGGTCGTGGATGTCGAGCGTCGTGCCGACCCATCTGAGGATCCTGCCGCCGCCGTCGCGCACCGGCGCCGCGCGCGACAGGTGCCAGCGGTACTGTCCCTGCCCGCTGACGCGCAGCCGCATCTCGGTCTCGTAGCTCTCGCCGGTGGCGACGCTGTGCATCCAGGTTTCGCGCACGCGGGCGAGGTCGTCGGCGTGCACGAAGGCTTCCCAGCCGCTGCCCTCGAGGTCGGCGATCCGCAGCCCGAGGTGTCCCAGCGTGCGGTGGCTGACGTAGTCGATCATACCGTCCGGACGGCTGGTCCACGCCATGCCGGGCATGGCCTCGAACACCTGCTGGAAATAGTCCCGCTCGGCCTGCACCCGGCGATGCTCGGCCGCCTCCTCGATGCGGCGCATGGCGTCGCGCTGCAGCGCCTTGCGCTCGGAGATGTTGCGCAGCACGACGTGCGCCGCCGGCTGGCCCTCGTACTGGAACAGCGTCGCCACGGCTTCGACTTCCACGATCGTGCCGTCGGCCCGGATCATGCGGTATTCCTGCGGCGCCAGCAGTGACCCGCCGCCCGCCAGCAGCTTGCGCTGCCGCTCGCGCACGATGGGCATGTCGTGGGGATGGTTGAAGTCGGACACCTCGCGGCCGACGAGGGCCTCCGGCGATTCCGCGCCCAGCAGGCTCGCCGTGGCGCGGTTGGCGAAGACGAAACGACCGTCGCGCCAGACGAAAATGGCGTCCTGGGACAGATCCACAACATCGCGATACCAGTGTTCGCTCATCCGCAACCTCATCGTCGCGGCCCGGACGGATTTGCACCCCGGGATCGGCGAGGTCAGGACTTCATCGTGTCGTCGTAAAACCGGTAGGTGTTCCTGCCGGACTGCTTGGCATGATACATCGCCTTGTCGGCGATGCGGATGAGGGTGCTGGCGTCGGTGGCATGGTCCGGGAAGATGCTGATGCCGAGGCTGGGGGAAATGCGCAGCCTGTCGCCGGAGACGAAGAAATCCTCCTCGATCGCGCGCAGCAGCTTGTCCGCGATGGTGCGCGCATCCTCGGTGTGGCGCAGCTCCGGCAGCACCATGACGAACTCGTCGCCGCCGAGCCGCGAGACCGTGTCGACCTCGCGCAGCGCGCCGCGGATGCGCTCGGCCACGTGCTGCAGCAGCATGTCGCCGACGTGGTGGCCGAGGCTGTCGTTGATCTCCTTGAAGTGGTCGAGGTCCATGAAGATGACCGACGTCTTGGAGTGGTTGCGCTGCGAGATCGCGAGCGCCTGCTCGAGGCGGTCCATCAGCAGGATGCGGTTGGGCAGGTTCGTGAGCGGATCGAAGTGCGCCATGCGCCGGATCTGCTCTTCCATGTTGCGCCGCGCGGTGATGTCGATGAAGGCGCCCACCGCGCCGTAGACCTTGCCGGCGGCGTCGCGCAGCGGCGCGGCGTTGCCGATCAGGTGGCGGATGCTGCCGTCGTCGAACACGATGTCCTGCTCGAAATCGCGCACCTCGATGCCGCGGAACGCCGCCATCTGCACCGGCAGCTCGTGAACCTCGAGCGCGCGCCCGTTGCGGAACATGCGGAAGCTCGCTGCGGTGCCGCCGTCGTCGGGGGCGGCGGCGAGGTTGCTGCCCTGCGGCAGCCGCAGCATGTCGTAGGCCATGCGATTGCCGGTGACCGACTTGCATTCGGGATCGTGGGCGATGCACACGGCCGCCGGCACGGCGTCGAGCACGATGCGCAGCTCCGCCGCGCGCTGGCGCTGCTTGCGCTCGCTCTCCATGAGAGCGCGCTCCATGCGCTTGCGCTCCGTGACGTCGTTGACCACCACGGACAGGCGCACGACCTTGTCGTCCTCGACCACGGGCGAGAAGCTCACCGCCACGTCGATGAACTTGCCGTCCTTGTGCTGCCACACGGTTTCGCGGTTCAGCGTGGACTTGCCCTCGATCACGTGCCTCATGACCTTGGCATCCTCGCCCTTGAGGAACTCCGGGATCAGGCAGGCGCGGCTCGAGCCGATCATTTCCTCGGCGGTGTAGCCGAAGATGCGCTCCGCGCCCTTGTTCCAGGTGAGCAGCACGCCGTTCCAGGTTTCGCTGATGATGCCGGCATCGGCGGATTCGACCACCGCCGCGATGAGCTGCGGGTGGCCCGCCAGGTCCGAGCGCCCGGCGCGATGCTTGGCCTGCTGCGCGGAGAACGCCGATTCGAGCTTGGAAGGCTGGTTGCTGTCAACCGACTGCAGCTGCTGGCGCACGCGCTTTTCCGCGAGAGAAGCCTGCAGGGCGCGCACGATCTCGATCAATTCCGGGCTGAGGTCGGAATGATCCTTGGGCGCATCCTTGGCGGGCACCTCGGCTTTCCCGGGAAGCCGGCTGCTGGGGTTCGTGGACACTGGGGGGCTGCGCTGCGCGGTGGAATTTCCGAAGGATTGAGCCATGAAACCCGGGTACCCGCAAGACTCCGCGCCAGTCGCGGGATTCCGGGGGGCGGCGGACCGGCCGGCCGTTTTTCCCGCCTAGATTTTGAGCATCCGCGCGCCGCGCGCGCCGGCGGGGACGGTCGCCAGGGTGTTGCGTCCGGCTGCCTTGCGTGCTAGGCGGCCGGAGCGAATCCGGCGGGTCGTCGCTCGGGTGGCGCAAAAAAACGCCGCCGGGCGGCGGCGCTTTTCGCGGCAGGCGGGTGTCAGCCCACCTGTACCGGCACGTAAATGCGGCTGGCATCGCGCTGGATCAGCAGCGCGACTGTCTTGTCGGCCTTCCTGACCAGGCTCCTCAGCTGCTCGACCGATTTCACCGGGGTGTCGTTCAGCGCCAGGATCACGTCGCCGGGCTGGATGCCGGCGCGGGCCGCGGCCCCCGAGGCGTTCTGCACCACCAGGCCGCCCTCGGTCTTCAGCTGCGTGCGCTCGTCGGGTGCGAGCTCGCGCAGCGTCAGCCCCAGCTTCGCCGAGTTCTGCCCGTCGGCTCCGGCGCCGGCCGCCGCGACTTTCTGATCCAGCAGCTCGCCGACTTTCACGTCGATGTCACGGCTCTTGCCGTCGCGCCACACCCGCAGGCGCGCGTTGTTGCCCGGCTTGGTTGCGGCGATCGCACCGGACAGGTCGGACAGCTGGTCGATTTCCTTGCCGTTGACGGCGAGCACGACGTCGCCGGACTTGAGTCCCGCCTTGTCGGCCGGGCTGCCGGGCTCGACGCCGCTGATCAGCGCGCCCTCGGGCTTCGGCAGGCCGAAGGAATTGGCGAGCGCCTGGTTCACGTCCTGGATCTGCACGCCGATGCGCCCGCGCGTGACCTTGCCGTTCTTGATGAGATCGTCCTTGACCTGCATGGCGACGTCGATCGGGATCGCGAAGGACAGCCCCATGAAGCCGCCCGTGCGGCTGAAGATCTGCGAGTTCATGCCGACCACCTCGCCGTTCATGTTGAACAGCGGTCCGCCGGAGTTGCCGGGATTGACTGCAACGTCGGTCTGGATGAACGGCACGTAGTTCTCGTCGGGCAGCGAGCGCGCCTTGGCGCTGACGATGCCGGAGGTGACGGTGTTCTCGAAGCCGAACGGCGAGCCGATGGCCGCGACCCATTCCCCGACCTTCAGGTCGGACGCATGACCGATCTTCACGTAGGGAAGGTTGGTCGCTTCGATCTTGAGCACGGCGATGTCGGTGCGCTTGTCCACGCCGAGCACCTTGGCGTCGAACTCGCGGCGGTCGGTCAGCTTCACGGAAATGTCCGTGGCGTCTGCGACGACGTGGGCGTTGGTGAGGATGATGCCGCTCGGATCGATGATGAAGCCCGAGCCCAGTCCGCGCTGGATTTGCGGCTCGCCCTGCGGCCCCTGGGACGGACCGGGCTGCCCGAAGCGGCGGAAGAATTCCTGCAGCGGGTCATCCGGAGCGAGCCCCGGGAAGCCGGGCTGGGCCTGCGCCGGTGCCGCGTTGCGGGCCACGGATACGTTGACCACGGCAGGGCCGTTTTCTTCGACGATGCGCGTGAAATCCGGCAGGTGCTGGGTGCGTGCCGTGCTGTCCTGCGCGGTGGCGGCCGGCGCCGTGGCGGCGCGGGCGGGTGCGTGGCCCGGCAGGGCGAACGTGTAATAGACGCCGAACAGCACCGGTACTGCCGCAGCGATCAGCGCCTTCCTTGCTGCTGTGAGTCTGGAAAACATAGCGATGAGCCTCCTGGAGTGCAAAGCGGGCCCGGATCAGGCCCGCTGCGTGTAAAGGTGATGTCTACGCTGATTCAGACCGGCGCCGGCCGGCTTAAGTTCATCGCGGGCGGCTGCGGGCGGGGAGGCCGCAAACGCGCGATGGCCTCCGCGGTTGACACCCGCCGGCAATATGACGAGCATGGCGTGCAGCCGACGGGGCGGCGGGGCGCAGGCCGCCGCGGCTCCGGAGGCAAGACAAACCATCCGCGGCGCGCCCGGCACGGGCGGCAATCCAGCAGGGGGACACGGAGCATGAGCATCGTCAGCGAGTTCAAGGAATTTGCGGTCAAGGGCAACGTCATGGACCTCGCCGTGGGCGTCATCATCGGCGGCGCGTTCGGCAAGATCGTCGACTCGGTCGTGAACGACCTGATCATGCCGCTGATCGGCCGCCTGACGGGCGGCCTGGATTTCAGCAACTATTACCTGCCGCTCAACGGCCAGCCGTACGGGCTGCCGCTCGCGGAGGCGAAGAAGGCGGGCGCGGTGTTCGCCTACGGCAATTTCGTCACCGTGCTGCTGTATTTCATCATCCTGGCCTTCATCATCTTCATGATGATCAAGCAGGTGAACCGGCTGAAGAACGCGCCCCCGCCGGCGCCGGCGGAACCCCCGCCCACGCCGGAGGACATCCTGCTGCTGCGTCAGATCCGCGACAGCCTGAAAAAATAGCGGGGCGGGGGCAGACGCAGGCGGGGCACGCCCCGCCTATCTGCCGCGGAAGTCCTGCGTGTCGGCAAAGCCGAGGGCTTTCTTGACTTCCGTGTTGGCCACGGGCCGCACGCCCGAGCGGTCGAGGCGCCATTTGTCCATGTACTGCGCGGGCTTGAGCAGCCTGACGCCGGACTTCGTCAGGTAATCCTCGTCGGCCGCGTCCGCGAACGGCCAGGGCATGCCGGCTTCGAACGGCTGCCACAGGCCGTCCCAGTGGACCGGGATGTGGGCCTTCGGCTTGATGACGGGCACCACGAGCCGGGCGACCGGCAGGCCGCCGGTGCCTATCCATAGATCCACCGAATCCAGGCCGGCGTCGCGCATCGCCTTCTTCAGGTTCTCGATCGGCGCACCGTAGTCCACGCCTTTCACGACGATGGGCACGTCGAGGTCCACCGCGCTGGCCGAGTCCTGGTAGAACCAGCTGTAGCGTCCCTGCGGGCCGTCGACGGTGAACAGGTAGGCGCGGTTGCCGCCGCCGTTGGGAAAGTCCTCGGCCACGCCGGCGCGCAGGCCGCCTGTCGCCGGGTCCTGGCGCGGGATGCCTTCCAGTTCGACCGGATCGTGCTGCTCCCAGTTCCTGGCCGGATCGCCGCTGTGGTTCCAGCGCACCACGCGCAGGGTCACGCCCGGCGCGATCTCGAATTTCTCCAGGCCGTAGACGGGCATGCAGCGGTCTTCCGGGACGTTCTCCGCCATGGCCTGGTAGCAGGTCGTCTGCGAGCCGATGATGCGCGCGCCGGTCAGCTTGGACCACGTCCCCGTATCGAAGGAATGGTCCCAATGGCTGTGGCCCGTGAGCAGGAGGTCGACGCTGTCCGGGCCGCCGATCGCATCCAGCACGCGGGTGACGGCCGCGACGTCGGGCTTCCAGGGCCTGTCCGTGAACGCGTAGCCGCCCCCGCCGCCGTGGAACTGGCTTTCCGGAATGCGCGTGATGTAGCCGTCGGCCAGCACGCCGAGCGCGCCGATCCGGTAGTGCACGTTCGCGATCGACATCCACGTCACATCGACGTGGTCCGGTCCCGCCGCGTGCGCCTGCGACGTTGCCGTAGCGAATAGCGCCCAAATCGCGATGTGAATTCTTTTCATAGTGTCTCCTCCCTAACGCCCAGATCTCACCACGGAGACACGGAGAGCACGAAGAAACACGGAGAAAGCTTCTACAGAACAGGAATGAAAGATTCTGCGAATTTCGCTGAATTCGCGGCAAACGACCGGTAGCCTTCGACGATTGCCTCAGCAAGTATCTGTTCGTTTGTTCTAGTCTTTCTTCGTGTGTCTTCGTGCTCTCCGTATCTCCGTGGTGAGATGTAATCAGAAGTATTTAGACTCGTCGCGCCTCGACGAAGTGCTTTTTCCAGAATTCCGCGTCGAGGCTGTCGGTGCGCACCTTGCCGCCGCTCGAGGGCGCATGGATGAAGCGGCGCTTGCCGATGTAAATGCCCACGTGCGAGCTCTTCTTGCCCTCCTGGTCGAAGAACAGCAGGTCGCCCTCGCGCAGGCCGTGGGTCGAGACGAGAACGGACATGCGCCGTTGGGACTGGGTCTCGCGCGGCATGGCGACGCCGGCGCGGCCGTAGCTGTACTTCACCAGGCCGCTGCAGTCGAAGCCAGCCGGCGTGGCGCCCGCGTACTTGTACGGCCTGCCGAGCATTTCCTTCGCGTATGCGACCGCCTTCGATGCGGTTTCGTCGCTCGCGCGCACGGTCGCCTGCTGCGGAATGTCGGGCGTGCTCGAGCACGCTGGCAGCAGCACCGCCAGCGCAAGGCCGACCGCGGGAAGCAGCCGGCTCATCCTGCCTTCTCCACCCCGCACCAGCGCGCCATGAAGACCGCGAGCACCTGGGCGGTACGCACCGCGCTGTCGATCGACACCGACTCGTCGATGCCGTGGATGTTCGTCGCCTCCGGCCCGTAGCACGTCGCCGGGATGCCGCCGTAAAGGTTGAACACCCGCGCGTCGGTGGTCGCGGAGCTCGCGAACATCCGGGCTTCCCCGCCCATGACGCGCGAATGCGCGGACGCGAGCGCGGTGAGCAGCGGCGCGTCGCGGCCGAGGACGAAGCCCTCGGCCTGGAAGCCCGCGTAGCGCACGCGGTGCGAGATGCCGGCGAGCGCGGAATTGTCCCGCAGCGATGCCTTGAGCCTGCCCTCGATGGCCGCGCGCGCCTCGGCGGCCCGCACGCCCGGGTAAAACCCGCAGCGCAGGTGCATGACGCAGCGCGTGGGCACCGAGGAGGCCCACTCGCCGCCTTCGATGCGCCCGAGGTTGAAGCGCACCGGGTGGTCGAGGTGGGCGAAGGCCGGATGGCGGTTGTGCCTTTCGTTCCATTCGCGCTCGAGCGCCTGCAGGCCGCGATAGAGCTCGAAGGCCGCCTCGATGGCATTGATGCCCTGCGTGGCGTTGAGAACGTGCGCCGGCTTGCCGACGACTTCCACGGTGAGCCACATGACGCCGACCTGCGCGTCGAGGATGCTGTGGCCGAAGGGCTCGGGAATGACCGCCGCGTCGGCGCGGTAGCCGCGGTGCAGGCAGGCGAGCGCGCCGTTGCCGGTGCATTCCTCCTCGACGACCGACTGCAGGAACACCGGCCCCGCGGGCCGCAGGCCGACCGCCTTCAGGGCCTCGAACGCGGTCACGTAGGCGGCGATGCCGGCCTTCATGTCGCCGCTGCCGCGGCCGTACAGCCTGCCGTCACGCACGTAGGCGTCGAAGGGCGGGCGCGCCCACAGCTCCTCTGCGCCCACGGGCACGACGTCGATGTGGCCGTTCAGGATCAGCGAGCGGCCGCTCGCATCGCGTGGGCGATGCACCGCGACCACGTTGTCGTGCCGCTTCCAGCGACCCACCGCGGGCGAGTAGCCCGGCAGGCCGCGCAGCTCCTCGTCGCGCACCGCGAAGCGGTCTACCGCGAGCCCCATCCTGCGGAAGCCGTCGGCGAGGAAATCCTGCGCGCCGGCTTCCGCGCCGTTCAGCGTCGGGAAGCGGACCAGCGTGGAGGCGAGCGAGACCAGCTCGCCGCGCAACGACGAAACGGCCGCGAGCACGTCGGCTTCGAGTGAGGGGTCGTGAATTCCTGGGCCATTCATCGCGGGTCTCGCGTGCATCAGCGGCCCAAGGATAGCAGAAGGATTCCGGAGCGATTGCCGTGCAGCCGCCTCAGCCCGCTGTGCCGATGAATTCCTGGAACAGTTCCGGGTCGTCGAGCAGCCGCCGCGGATCGATTTCGCGCGAGATGCGACCGTTGTCCATCAGCAGGGCGCGATCGGCGAGCGCAGCAGCGAAGTCGAGATTCTGCTCCACCAGCAGGATGGCCAGACCAGACTTGCCGCGGACCCTGGCGAGCGTGACCTGGATTTCGTCCAGTACGGACGGCTGGATGCCTTCGGAAGGTTCGTCGAGCAGCAGGAGCTTCGGCTGCAACACCAGCGCGCGTGCCAGGGCGAGCATCTGCTGCTGGCCGCCGCTCAGGCTTGCGCCCGCGTCGTGCAGCTTGGGCTTGAGCGCGGGAAAGTCGTCGAGGATCGCCTGGGCGCGGGAGGCCGGCAGCCCGGCTGCGTGGATGCCGACCAGCAGATTCTCCAGGATGCTCAACTTGGGGAAGATCTCGCGCCCCTGGGGCACGTAGCCGAGGCCCAGGCGCGCGCGCGATGCCGTGGGGAGCGCGGCAAGGTCGTTGCCGTCGAGCCGCACGCTGCCGTGGCGCACGCCCAGCAGCCCGGCGAGCGTCTTCATGAGGGTGGTCTTGCCGATGCCGTTGCGGCCGAGCACGGCGACGATCTCGCCGGCGCCGACACGCAGGGACAGTCCATCCAGGACCACGCTGTCCCCGTAACCGGAGGCAAGCGCGTCAATTTCCAGCATGGCGCCGCCTCCCGAGGTAGACATCCCGGACTTCCGGGTCGCTGCTGAGGGCGGCGAAGGCGCCCCGGCGGAAAACCACGCCCCGGTGCAGCATGGCTACCGGCGCGCCGAGCGCACGGATGAAATCCATGTCGTGCTCGACGACCACGATGGTGCGTTGCGTGGACAGCGTGCGGATCAGTTCGACGGTGCGGTTGCGCTCGTCGCGGGTCATGCCGGCCGCCGGCTCGTCGAGCAGCATCACCGAGGGATTCTGGGCGACGATCATGGCGATCTCGAGCCACTGTTGCTCGCCGTGCGAAAGCGCGGAGGCGGGCAGGTCCTGCTTGCCGGACAGGCTCGTCGCAGCGAGCACGGCCGACGCGTCTCCCGCGCCCCCATGCGCGCGTGGCGCCAGGCGGGCGAGCGCGATGTTCTCCCGCACGGTGAGTCCCAGGAAAATGCCGGGCACCTGCAGCTTGATGCCGAGGCCCGCGCGCGCGCGTCGGAAGGCCGGCAGGCGCGTGATGTCCGCGCCGTTGAGCTCGATGCGCCCCTGCGTCGCGGCGTGCCTGCCGGTGAGCAGCCCGAACAGCGTGCTCTTGCCCGCGCCGTTCGGGCCGATGACGGCGTCGATGCCCGCTTCGCCGAACGACAGGCTCACGTCCTCCAGGACCACCGAGCCGCCGAAGCGCTTGCCGAGGTGTTGCGCGACCAGCCGGCCGCGGGCCGCGGCCCCAGGCGCACCGGCCGGTCGCGCGACGTGCACGTCGTTGCCCGCAGGCGTGGCCTTGCGCCATCGCGCCGGCAGCCGGGAAAGGCTGGGCACGATGCCGCTCGGGAAGGCGAGCACGGTCGCCACCAGCATCACGCCCAGGATCAGCGGCGTCTGCTGTGCGACGACCTTGTCGGCCTGGTCGCAGATCCATTGCACCACGACCACGCCCACGAAAGCGCCCGCGAGCGAGGTGCGCCCGCCGACCATGACCCAGATCGCCACCAGCGCGGCCTGCGGCAGGCTGAACACCGCGGGGTTGATGAACGTGCCCCAGGCGGCGAACAGCGCGCCGCCCAGGCCGGCGACGGTGCCGCCGATGACGAACGCGGCGAGCTTGTGCAGGCGCACGTCGTAGCCGAGCAGCTCCATGCGCAGCTCGTTCTCGCGCAGGCCTGCGAGGATGCGCCCGTAGCGTCCGCTCGCGAGGAAGCGCAAGAGCATGTAGAGCGCGGCGGCAAGGCAGACTGCGAACGCGAACGTCTGGCGGTTGCCGAGCTCGCCGCTTCCCAGCGCGATGCCGGGCACTGAGGGCATGCCGTTGAATCCGCCGAGCTGCGCCTGGCCGATGTGGTATTCCGGCCCGGCGGTGCTGGACATGACGGTATAGAGGATCAGGGTCACCGACAGCGTGACGATGGCGAGGTACACGTCGCCCACGCGCCCATAAAACGTGACATAGCCGAGGATGGCGGCGAAGGCCGCGGCGGCGCAGGCGCCCAGCGCCATGGCCGTGAGCGTCTCGCCCGTTGCCGGGAAGACATTGATGGCGGTGACCGCGAAGACGTAGCCACCGATGCCGAAGAACGCGTTCTGCCCGAAGCTGAAGATGCCGGCCACGCCCCACACCAGCGCGAGGCTCAGCGCGACGATGCCGAAGCTCAGCCAGAGCGTGCTCTTCAGCAGCGTCGCCGTGGACAGAGATGGCGCGGCGAGCAGAGCGGCGGCCGCGAGCACGGGTGCCCAGGCCAGCCCGCAGCCGGCGAGTTGCCGCAGCATTTGAGCCGCTTTCGGCATCGTCAGGCTCCGGCCGGCGTCAGAGGCCGCGCGTCCAGCCGCCCGACAGACCATGGGGCAGCAGGCGCACCAGCAGGATCGCGACCACGAGCAGTGCCGACAGGCCCCACAGATTCGTGAACATCTGCGAGACCACGTTGGCGACGCCGCCCAGCAGCACCGAGGAGCAGAGCGTGCCCAGCAGGAAGGCCGGCCCGCCGGTGACCACGGTCATGAAGGCCTGTCCGACGTAGCTCTGGCCCACGCCGGGGCTGACGGCGACGATCGGCGAGATCAGGCCGCCGCCCAGGCCCGCCAGTGCGCAGCCGAGCACGAAGGTGAGCAGGTTCACGCGGCGCACGGGCACGCCCAGCGCCGCGGCCATGTCCGGATTTTGCGCCGCGGCGCGGGCGAGCAGGCCGTAGCGCGTGCGCTTGAATACCAGGTAGAGCAGGGCGACGATCGCGGCGGCGGCCGCAGGCAGGAACAGCGAGTACGTCGAGACCGTGTAGCGCCCGATCTCGACGAAGCCGCCCGGCGCACCTATACCGGGGGAAGATTGCCCGAAGATGTCGATCGCAGCCTGGTAGAGGATCAGGCTCAGGCCGAACGTCGCGAGCAGCGTTTCCACGAGCCGCCGGCCGTACAGAGGCCGGATGAACAGCACTTCGACGGCGGCACCGAGCAGGGCGCATGTCAGCGGCGCGCCCAAGACCGCGAGCCAGACCGGCAGGCCGGCGCTGCGCACCAGCACGGTCGTGGTGAAGGCGCCGATCATGAGGAACTCGCCATGCGCCATGTTGACGATGCGCATCAGCCCGAAGATCACCGCCAGGCCGAGCGACGTCAGCAGCAGGATGGAGATGCTCGTCAGGACCGAGAGCGCGATGACGGCGGTGCCGTCCAGGCCTGGCATGCCGCGATCCTGCCTACATCTTCGGCATGATCATCCGGTGCGAGTCCTTGTCCTTGCCCGTGAGGTCGCAGGACGCCGATCCGACCACCTGTCGGCTGGGCGGCACCTGCTTGAAGGTCTGGAGGATCTTGAACTGGCGCTTGCCGTCGACCGTGGCGAGGTTGATGTCCTGGATGTTGCGATGGGACGGACCGTCCATGACGATGCGGCCGCTCGGCCCCTGGAAGGGGATGCCGGATTCCATTGCCGCCACCACCTTGCCGATCTCCGTGGTGCCGGCCTTCTCGACGGCCGCCTTCCACTGGTGCCAGCCGTTCCAGACCTGCGCGGGCAGGTCCATGAGGGGGCCGGCATCCGGGTGGGCCTTGCGGTAGGCGGCAACGAAGGCCTTGTTCTCGGCGTTACCCAGCGTCTCGAAATAGGAGTAGGCGACGACGATGCCCTTGGTCTCCTCGGGCGAGAGCACCTGCTGCTCGTTGCCGAGGCCGAAGGAGGGCGACACGATGCGGATCGAGCGGTTCAGGCCGGCCGCCGCGAACTGCCGGTAGAAGGCCATGTGGTTGCCGCCGACCAGGTTGGACATGATCACGGCAGGCTTCGCCGTCTGGATCTTGCGGATGGTGGCGCCGAAGTCCGACACGTCGAGCGGGATGAATTCCGTGCCGACGATGGAACCGCCTGCCTTCTCGACGAGCGACTTCGTCCACGCCGTGGCGACGTGGCCGTAGACATAGTCTGCCGCCGCGACGTAGAAGGTCTTGCCGGCGTTCTTCATGGCCCAGTTGACCAGCGGGCTCTCCATCTGCAGGCAATCGGAGCCCTGCATGAAGGTGAACTTGTCGCATTCCCCGCCCTCGTCCACGCTGGGGAAGAACAGCAGCTTGCCGTTCTTGCTGAGGATCGGGCGCGCGGCTTCGCGCGAGGCCCCGGTGATGCAGCCCACGACCACGGCAATGTCGTCGTTCGCACCGATCTCCTGCGCGTAGCGCGAGTACAGCTCGATCTTGGATTGCGTGTCGTACTCGTGCAGCTCGAGCTTGCGCCCGAGCACGCCCCCGGCCTTGTTGATGTGCTCGATCGCCAGGCGCGAGACGCTCATCTCCGGCTGGCCGTAGATGCTCAGGCCGCCGGTGACGTCGAACATGCTGGCGACGTGGATCGTGTCGGACCTGGCGGCGCGCGCGAGGCCGGCACCGGCGAGCAGTGCGCCGCCGGCCACGGCCATCGATGCCTTGAGGAATTCGCGCCGGTCCGTGCCGGGCGCGACCTGCTCGCCCGCGCAGCCTGCCGGGACCAGCGCGGTGCCGTTGTCCTTGTCGTTCATTGCTTCCTCCACCCGGTTGTATGTTTATTGTTCGGTCATTGCCGTCGCGATGCGTCGCCGCGGATCGTGAAGCGACATGTCGCATTGCCCGGAGATTGTGCCAGAAGAATCCGGCACTGGACACGCCGCCGCGTCCGGCGTTCGGGTTGACGGTCACGCAGAACGCCGGCACAGTGCGACGGTTGCCGTGCGACGATCGGGAAAAATTCCGCGAATGAATCGAGCGCCAGCGACGCCGTCAACAAGATCCCGGGGAGAGGCAATGCGAGTCGTCGGCACGATCAGGGAAATCTGGCGTTATCCGGTCAAGGGAATGGCCGGCGAGCAGGTGCAGGAGAGCTTGCTGGGCGACAAGGGGCTCTCCGGCGATCGCACCTGGGCGCTGCGCGACACCGCGCGCAGGGAAATCCAGAGCTGCAAGTTCCGCCCCGAGCTGCTGACGTGCGCGGCGCGGGCGCGCGGCGCCAGCGGCCAGGTCGACGTGACGTTTCCTGACGGCGCGGTGCTCGGCAGCGACGATCCGGCGATCCACCCGAAGCTGTCGGCGCTCGTAGGCCACGCTTCCACGCTGGAGGCGCTGCGTCCCGATACCGAGACCGACTTCTACCGGCGGCACAAGCTCGACGACCATACCTGGCTCGACGAGCTCAAGGCGACGTTCATCCGCGAGCCCGGCGAACCGCTTCCCGACTTCAGCAAGATCCCGCCGCCGCTCGTCGATTTCGTCTCGATTCCGGGCACCTTTTTCCTGGTGACGCCGCTGCACCTGGTGACTACATCGACCCTGGCTTTCCTGAAATCGAAGAACGCCGCTGCCGATTGGGACAGGCGGCGTTTCCGGCCGAACTTCGTGGTTGAGGCCGAGCCCGGCGCCGAGGGGCTGGTGGAGCAGGGCTGGGTGGGCAGCCGCCTGTCGATCGGCGCGGCGCAGGTCGATTGCGCGGGGGCTACGCCGCGCTGCGGCGCGGTGACACGCGCGCAGCCGGCGTTCGCGGCGGACAAGTCGGTGCTGCGCACCGTGGTGAAGGAAGCCGACCAGAACGTCGGCGTCTACGGCCTGGTCGTGCAGGGCGCGCGCGTGCGCGTCGGCGATCCGGTGCGTATCGGCTGAGGCCTCAGCCGGTCGCTGGATCCTCCCACTCCTTCTCCTGGAGCGCGCGCCACTGGATCTTTCCGCTCGCCGAGCGCGGCAGGGCGTCCATGAATTCGACCAGGCGCGGCACCTTGTAGGCGGCCATGTGGCCGCGCGACCACTCGATGATCTCCTCGGCGCCGACCTGCCCGCGGCGGTCGTCCTTGAGCACGACCACGGCCTTCACGGTCTCGCCGCGGCGCGCGTCCGGCGCCGAGATCACGGTGACTTCCCTGATGTCGGGGTGCTTGTAGAGCGTGGCCTCGACTTCCGCCGGCCAGACCTTGTAGCCCGACGCGTTGATCATGCGCTTCAGGCGGTCGGCGATGTAGTAGTAGCCGTCCTCGTCGTAGCGGCCCAGGTCGCCGGTGCGCAGGAACTTCTTGCCGCCGATGTCGACGAACGTCTCCGCGTTCGCGTCGGGCCGCTCCCAGTAGCCGAGCATGAGCTGCGGGCCGCTCACGACGATCTCGCCCTGCTCGTGCGGCCCCAGCGGCTGCAGCGTCTCCGGGTCGATGACCAGGCACTCGGTGTCGAAGGTCGGGAAGCCCAGGCATTGCCGGCGCGCCTTGTGCGCCGGGTTCATGTGCGTCTGCGAGATGGTTTCCGTCATGCCGTAGGCTTCCATGTAGTCGATGCCGCACAGGTCATGCAGCTTCCTGGCCACGGCCTCCGGCATGGACGCCCCGCCGCCGAAGATGTTCGTGATCGAGGACAGGTCGCGTTGCGCCGTGGCCGGGTGCGCCAGCAGGTCGACCACCATGGTCGGCACGTTGGCCCAGTGCGTGCAGCCGTAGCGCTCGATCATGCGGCCCGCCACCTCGGGGTTCCAGCGCGGCAGGATGGCGATGGTCGCGCCGGTGTAGATCGACGCGTTCATGCTGTGCTGCATGCCGGTCACGTGGAAGAAGGGGGCGGTGGCGAGCGCCACGGAGTCCGCGGTGAACCCCTCCCACAGCGCGCCGCCGACGAGCGTGGTCATGACGGTGCGGTGCGTGTGCATGCAGCCCTTGGACCTGCCGGTGGTGCCGGAGGTGTAGAGGATCGCGGCGAGGTCGCCGGCCTGCGCCGCCGCGGGCAGCGGCCGGTAGTCCGCGGCCATGGCGTCTGTCCAGGACACCGCGCCGGGATCGGCCGCCGCCCTGTGCGGCGCCTTCACGAACTCCGGCACCTCGAGGTCGGTGTCCGCGGTCAGGTAGTCCGAATACGTGGCGACGATGACGTGCTTGACCTGGCGGCCGAGCAGCGGCCTGACCTGGGCGTACAGGTCCTGCGCCACGAGCGCGGTCGAGACGCCGGCGTCCTCGAAGTAGTGCACGAGCTCGTCGGTCACGTGCATCGGGCTGACGGGCAGCACGGCGGCGTCGGCGCGCAGGATGGCATAGTAGGCGATGACGAACTGCGGCGAGTTCTGCATCTGCAGCAGCACGCGGTCGCCCTTGCGCACGCCGCAGCGGTTCTGCAGGAAGCCGGCCAGCAGGTCGACGTGGCGGCGCAGCTCGGCGTAGGTGAGCCGGCTGTCGTAGAAGATGGTCGCCGCCTTGTCCGCGAAGCGCTGGCTGGAGACTTCGAGGTTGTAGCACAGGGTCGTCGCGGGCACGCTCAGGTGGCGTGGCAGGTGCCTGGGCCAGTGCGCGAAATGCTTCGGTTCCATGTTGCGTGTGCGCGAACTCAGGGTCCGCTCGTTGTCGTCTTGCGGTTTTCCGCTTCCTGCAGCAGGCGCCACTGGACCTTGCCCGTGGCCGATTTCGGCAGGCTGTCCACGATCTCGACCACGCGCGGCACCTTGTAGGCCGCCATCTTGCCGCGCGACCAGGCGATGATGTCCCCGGCACCGGCCTTGCCGCGGCTCGCGTCCTTGAGCACGACCAGCGCCTTTACCGTCTCGCCGCGGTGCCCGTCATGCGTGCCGATCACGCAGGCTTCGCGGATGTCGGGATGATGATAAAGCATGGTCTCGACCTCGGCCGGCCAGACCTTGTAGCCCGAGGCGTTGATCATGCGCTTCAGGCGGTCGACGATGAAGAAATAGCCGTCCTCGTCGCGGTAGCCCAGGTCGCCGGTGCGGAAGTAGCTCTGCCCGCCGACGTCGACGAAGGCGGCTTTCGTGGCGTCCGGCTTCTTCCAGTAGCCGAGGAAGATCTGCGGCCCGCGCGAGACGATCTCCCCGGTCTGCTTCGGTCCCAGCACGGCGCCGGTCTCGGGGTCGATGACCAGCGAGGAGGTCGAGCAGATCGGGATGCCGAGGCACTGCTTCTTCGGGCGCTGAGGCGGGTTGATGTGCGTGGGCGCGATGGTCTCCGACAGGCCGTAACCCTCGATGTAGTCCAGCCCGGTCATGTCGCGCAGGCGCTGCGCGACGGCCTCGGGCATCGCCGCACCGCCGCCGCCGATGTGCTTCATGCTCGAGATGTCGTAGCGGCCGAGGTCGGGATTGGACAGGAAGTCGATCGCCATGGTGGCGATGTTGGTCCAGCCCTCGACCTTGTAGCGCTGGATCAGCTCGGCGGCGGCGTCGCGGTCCCAGCGCGTCATCAGCACGATGGTCGCGCCGAAATAGATCGGCTGGTTCATGCTGCATTGCATGCCGGTGACGTGGAACATGGGCATCGATCCCAGCAGCACGGAGTCCTGCGTCATCTCCACCCATCTGCCGCCGGCCACCGTGGTGGCCATGACGGTGCGGTGCGTATGGATGCAGCCCTTGGGCTTGCCGGTGGTGCCCGAGGTGTAGGGCATCACGCACAGGTCGCCGGGGCCGGCCTCGTGCGGGCCGGGCTCGATGCGCTCGGCGAGCGCGGCGTGCCACGCCGTGACGCCGGGATCCCGCAAGTCCATGCGCGGCGCCGACGCCACGTCGGGGACCTTGAGGCCGTCCGGCGCGTCGAGGTAGTCGGAGTATGCGGCCGCCACCACGTGCTTCAGGCCATGGCCGAGCAGCGGCTGCACCTGCGCGAACAGCTCCTGCCCGGCGACGGCCACGGTCGCGTCGCTGTCCTCGACGTAGTGGCGCAGCTCCTCGGTCAGGTTCATGGGGTTCACCGGCACGACCATCGCGTCGGCGCGCAGGATGGCGTAGTAGGCGACGATGAACTGCGGACTGTTCTGCATGAACAGCAGCACGCGGTCGCCGCGCCTGACGCCGGCGCGCCGCTGCAGGAAGCCGGCGAGGGCGTCCACGTCCTGCTTCAGCCGCCGGTAGGTGATCAGGCTGCCGTAGTAGTTGATCGCGGTGTGCCCGGGAGCCCGCGCGGCGCTCGTCTCGAGGTTGCGATACAGGCTGACCGGCGGCAGCTCCACCTCGTGCGGCAATTGCGATGGCCAGTATCGGAAATGGTCGGGTTCCACGCGGCTCTCCAGGATGCCGGGCGTTGCGCGCGGCCTCGCTATGTTGCGCATGCCTCCGGCAGAAATCACGTTGCGCTGCAACGAGATGCGGGCGACCGGTTTGCTTTACCTGGCTTGCGCATCTGTGCCAGTATCGCCACGCGCCGGAGCCGGCGCATGGGAATGGGGGAGGGGGATTGGCAGGCACGACGGCTGGACAATTGCGCGACGCGGCGCCGGCGAGCGGCATTGGCGTTGCACCATTGCTGCGCGTGGCGGACCTGACGGTTCGTTTCGGCGGCATCGTCGCGCTCGACGGCATCTCGTTCGACGTCATGCCCGGCCAGATCGCCGGCGTGATCGGACCCAACGGCGCCGGCAAGACCACGCTGTTCAACTGCCTGTCCCGCCTGTACGCATTCCAGCAGGGCAGCATCGAGTTCGACGGCCGGCCGCTCGGCGGGCAGGCGCGCCATCGCATCGCCGGGCTGGGCATCGGCCGCACGTTCCAGAACCTCGCCCTGTTCCGCAGCATGAGCGTGCTCGACAACGTGATGATCGGCGCGCACAGCCGCAGCCGCGGCGGCTTCCTCGTCAATGCCCTGCGCCTGCCGCTGGCCTCGCGCGAGGAAGGCCGCGTGGCCGCGCAGGCACGCGAGCTGCTGGAGCTGCTCGACCTGCAGGCCGTCGCGGACGCCCGCGTCGCGGACCTGCCGTTCGGCACGCAGAAGCGCGTCGAGCTGGCGCGCGCGCTGGCCGCGCAGCCCCAGCTGCTGCTGCTCGACGAGCCGGCATGCGGGCTCAACCACGAGGAGGTCGGGGCGCTGTCGGCGCTGATCCGCCGCATCCGCGAGCGGTTCGGCCTGACCGTGCTGCTGGTGGAGCACCACATGGGCCTGGTCATGCCGCTGTCCGACAAGGTCGTGGCGCTCGACTTCGGCAGGAAGATCGCCGAAGGCACGCCGGGCGAGGTCCAGCGCCATCCGGACGTCGTGCGCGCCTACCTCGGAAAGCAGGCGTGATGGCGGCGCTGCTCGAAGTCGAGGGCCTGAGCGCCGGCTACAACAACCTCGAGAACGTGCTGCACGACGTGAGCTTCTCGGTGGAGCGCGGCGGCATCACGGCCATCCTCGGCGCCAACGGTGCAGGCAAGACCACGCTGCTGCGCGCGGTGAGCGGCATGCTGAGAAGGCGCGGGTCCGTGCGCTTCGACGGCAGGCCGATCGAGAAGTCCGCGGTCGAGGACATCGCCCGCGTGGGCGTGGCCCACGTGCCGGACGGGCGCGGCACCTTCCTCGAGCTCACCACCGAGGAGAACCTGCGCGTGGGGGCCTACGCGCGCCGCGACCGGCGCGGGGCCGCGCTGGACATGGAGCGCATGTTCGGCTATTTCCCGCGGCTGAAGGAGCGCCGCCGCCAGCAGGCCGGCACGCTTTCGGGCGGCGAGCAGCAGATGCTCGCGATCTCGCGCGCGCTCATGATGAGGCCGCGCCTGCTGCTGCTCGACGAGCCCTCGTTCGGCCTGGCGCCGCTCGTCGTGCAGGACATCTTCCGCATCATGCGCGGCGTCAACGCCGAGCAGGGCGTGAGCGTGCTGCTGGTGGAGCAGAACGCCGGGCTCGCGCTCGACCTCGCGGACCGCGCCTACGTGCTCGAGACCGGGCGTGTGGTGCTGTCCGGCCCGGCGGCCGAGGTCGGCGCCGACGAGAACGTGCGCCGCGCCTACCTGGGCTTCTGATCCGGCCGCCCTCGACGACCATGGAAGCCTTCCTGCACCAGGTGTTTTCCGGGCTCGCGACCGGCGGGGTCTACGCCAGCCTCGCCCTGGCGCTGGTCATGATCTACCAGTCCACCAACCACATCAACTTCGCGCAGGGCGAGATGGCGATGTTCTCGACCTACCTCGCCTGGGCCATGATCCATGCGGGCCTGCCCTACTGGTGGGCCTTCGCGCTCACGGTGGCGGTGTCCTTCGTCGCGGGCGTGGCCATCGAGCGCGTCATCATCCGCCCGGTGGAGAGCGCGCCCGTGCTCTCCGTGGTGACGGTGTTCATCGCGCTGCTGGTCATCTTCAACAGCGTGGCGGGCTGGATCTATTCCTACACCATCAAGACCTTTCCCAGCCCGTTCCCGGAGCAGCCGCTGTTCGGCAACCGCTTCATCTCCTCGCACGAGCTCGGCGTGATCGGCGTGACGCTGGTCATGCTCGCGGTGCTCTACGCGTTCTTCCGCTTCACGCCGCTGGGGCTCGCCATGCGTGCGGCCGCGCAGAACGCAGCCTCGGCGCGGCTCGCCGGCATCCGCGTGGGCTGGATGCTGGCGCTGGGCTGGGGCCTCGCGGCCGCCGTGGGCGCGGTGGCCGGCATGCTGATCGCGCCGCTCGTGTACCTGGAGCCGAACATGATGTCCGGCGTGCTGCTGTACGCCTTCGCCGCCGCGCTGGTGGGCGGCATCGACAACCCGTTCGGCGCCGTGCTCGGCGGCTTCCTCGTCGGCGTGCTCGAGAACGTCATCGGCGCCTACGTGATCGGCACGGAGCTCAAGCTCACGGTCGCGCTGGTCCTCATCGTCGGCGTGCTGCTCGTCAGGCCGACCGGCCTGTTCGGGCGCGTGTTCGTCACGAGGGTGTAGCGCATGGGCGCCTCGGACAGGAAGGGGCGCGCCGGCGCCACGGCATGGAAGGTCGCGGGCCTGGCGGTGCTGCTGTGCGCCGCCGCGGCGCTGCCCTTCCTGGTCAGCAACTACCGCGTGTTCCAGTTCAACATGGTGCTGGTCTACGCCATCGTGCTGCTCGGCCTGAACATCCTGACCGGCTACAACGGCCAGATCTCGCTCGGCCACGGCGCCTTCTATGCGATCGGCGCCTACGCGGCCGCGATCCTCATGGACCGCTACGGCTGGCCCTACTGGGTGACGCCGGCGGTGGGCGGGGCACTGTGCTTCGTCTTCGGCTTCCTGTTCGGACTGCCGGCGCTGAGGCTGCGCGGCCATTACCTGGCGCTGGCCACCTTCGCCCTCGCCGTGGCGATGCCGCAGATCCTGAAGTACAAGCACATCGAGCAGTGGACCGGCGGCGTGCAGGGCATCGTCATCATCAAGCCGGACGCGCCCTTCGGCCTGAAGCTCACGCCCGATCAGTGGCTGTACCTGTTCACGCTGGCGATCGTCGTGGTCATGTTCGCGGTCGCCTGGAACCTGCTGCGCGGGCGCACCGGGCGCGCGATCGTCGCCATACGCGACCATCCGATGGCCGCCGAGGCCATGGGCGTGAACATCGCGCTGTACAAGAGCGTGACCTTCGGCGTGAGCGCGCTCTACACCGGCGTGGCGGGCGCGCTCGGCGCCGTGGTCGTGCAGTTCGTCGCGCCCGACAGCTTCGCGCCGGGGCTGTCGATCAACTTCCTGGTCGGCATCGTCATCGGCGGCGTGGCGTCGATATCGGGCGCCGTCTACGGCGCGCTGTTCATCCAGTTCGTGCCGAACTTCGCGGACCAGATCTCGAAGGCGGCGCCGTGGGCGATCTACGGCGCGTTCCTGCTGGCATTCGTGTACCTGATGCCGGGAGGGGTGGCGGGTTTCGTGCGCCTGGCGTGGATGCGCCTGCGGCGCACGGGCAGTGCTACATCAACGGCCCCGCAAGGGGCGGCAATCCAAGACAGGAGGACGACATGAAACGTCTGGCGATGGGAATGTTGGGGCTCGCCGCATGCCTGGCCATGCAGGCCGCGGTGGCGCAGAAGAAGTACGGGCCGGGGGTCACGGACACCGAGATCAAGCTCGGGCAGACCATGCCCTACAGCGGGCCGGCCTCGGCCTACGGCGCGATCGGCAAGGCCGAGCTCGCCTACTTCCAGATGGTGAACGAGCACGGCGGCGTGAACGGCCGCAAGATCAACCTGATCAGCCTGGACGACGGCTACTCGCCGCCGCGCACGGTCGAGCAGGTGCGCAAGCTCGTGGAGGAGGAGCAGGTGCTGGCCCTGTTCCAGACCCTGGGCACGCCGACCAACACCGCGATCCACAAGTACATCAACGCGAAGAAGGTGCCGCACCTGTTCCTCGCCACCGGCGCGACCAAGTGGGGCGACCCGGCGGACTTCCCCTGGACCATAGGCTTCCAGCCGAGCTACCAGGCCGAGGCGCAGATCTACGCCAGGTACCTGCTCAAGAACAAGCCGTCCGCGAAGATTGCGGTGCTCTACCAGAACGACGACTACGGCAAGGACTACCTCAAGGGCCTCAAGGACGGGCTGGGCGACAAGGTAGGCATGATCGTGGCCGAGGCGAGCTACGAGGTCAGCGACCCGACCGTGGACTCCCAGGTCGTGACGCTGCAGGCCTCCGGTGCCGACGTCATGTTCACGATCGCCACTCCCAAGTTCGCCGCGCAGTCCATCCGCAAGGTCTACGACATCGGCTGGAAGCCGCTGCACTTCGTGAACAACGTGGCGTCCTCGGTCGGCGCCGTATTGACCCCGGCCGGCCTCGACAAGTCCACGGGCCTGATCACCGCGCTGTACCTGAAGGACCCGGTCGATCCGCAGTGGGACAAGGACCCGGGCGTCAAGCGCTGGCACGCGTTCATGAAGAAGTACATGCCGGAGGCCAACGTAGCCGACTTCAACTTCATCTACGGCTACGCGGCCGCCGAGCTCATGGTCGGCGTGCTCAAGGCCTGCGGCGACGACCTCACGCGCGAGAACCTCATGAAGCAGGCCACGAGCCTGAAGGACGTGGCGCTGGACGTGGCACTGCCGGGCATCAAGTACACCACCAGCGCCAGCGACTACTTCCTGATGGAGCAGCTTCAGCTCGCGCGCTTCGACGGCAAGCGCTGGGTGCTGTTCGGCGACGTGATCGGCAAATGATGGGGGGGCGTGCGCCGCGCGCGGCGGCCGCGGCCGCCGCGCTGGCGCTCTGGATGGCAACGCCCGCGGGCGCCGCGAAGAGCTACGGGCCCGGCGTCAGCGACACCGAGATCCGCATCGGCCAGACCATGCCCTACAGCGGGCCGCTGTCGGCCTTCGGCACCATCGGGCGTGCGCAGGCCGCGTATTTCGAGATGCTGAATGCACGCGGCGGCATCAACGGACGCAGGATCAGGCTGGTCTCGCTCGACGACGGCTACAGCCCGCCGAAAACCGTCGAGCAGACCAGGCGGCTGGTCGAGTCGGAGGAGGTGCTGCTGCTGTTCAGCTCCTTCGGCACGCCGCCGAACACGGCGGCCATGAAATACCTGAACGCGAAGCGCGTGCCGCAGCTCTTCATCGCGGCCACGGGCATGAAGTGGGGCGATCCGCGCAACTTTCCGTGGACCATGGCCTTCCTGCCCAGCCAGAAGTCCGGCACCGCGGGCTACGCGCGTTACCTGCTGAAGGAACGACCGCAGGCGAAAATCGGCGTGCTCTACCAGAACGACGATTTCGGCAAGGATTACCTGCAGGCGCTGAAGGACCACCTCGGCGCGCGTGCCGCGCGCATGATCGTCGCGGAGGCCTCCTACGAGTCCACCGATCCGACCGTGGATTCGCAGGTCGTGACGCTGAAGGACGCCGGCGCCGACACCTTCTTCAGCTTCACGTCGCCGAAGTTCACCGCGCAGGCGATCCGCAAGGCCTGGGACATCGGCTGGAAGCCGCTGTACTTCATTCCCTACAGCGCGAGCTCCGTGGCGGCGGTGATGGTCCCCGCCGGCCTGCAGAAGTCCGTGGGCATCATCTCGTCGGCCTACGTCAAGGACCCGAGCGACCCGCAATGGAAAGCCGATCCCGCGACGAGGCAGTGGGCGGCCTGGATGAAGCAGTATTTTCCCGACGGCGACACCGCCGACATCTTCAACGTCTACGCCTACACGAACGCGCAGCTGCTGGTGCAGGTGCTCAAGGCCTGCGGCGACGACCTCACGCGCGAGAACGTCATGCGCCAGGCCGCGAGCCTGAAGAACGTCGAGTTGCCGATGCTGCTGCCGGGCATCCGCCTGAACACGGGCGCAACGGACTTCGACCCGGTCAAGCAGCTGCAGCTCATGCGCTTCGACGGCACGCAGTGGGTGCGTTTCGGCGGGGTGACCGGCCCCTGATTCCTACAGCGCCGCGGCGCCCGCGCGCGCCACGATGCCGTCCTGGAACGACTGCACGCCCGACACGCCGATCGCGCCGAGGAACTCGCCCTCGCGCACGAGCGGCAGCCCGCCTTCGAGCGGCACCGCGCCGGGCAGGCCCATCATCACGACGCGCCCCTCGGCGACGTTGTCCTCCACGGCCTTGGTGGGCCGCTTCAGCAGGATCGCCGCGCGCGCCTTCGCCTCGGCGATGCGGCTCGACCCCTTCTGCGTGCCGTCGATGCGTTCGAGGTACATGAGGTTGCCGCCGTCGTCCACCACGGCGATCACGACCGCCCAGCCGTTGCGCACGGCTTCGGCGTGCGCCGCGGCGGCCACGCGCCTGGCGTCTTCGAGCTCGAGGATGGTCTGCTGGCGCATCGGGTGCTGTCTCCTTCAGTGGACGGTCGCGAACAGGTTCCTGTGCACGACCCCGTCCTTCATGACGAGCCGGATGTTGCCGGGGGTCTGCAGCAGCCGCACGTCGTCCTGCGGCGAGCCCTTCACCACGACGAGGTCGGCCAGGCAGCCCTTCTTTACGAGCCCGGCGCGGTCGCCGAGCATCATCGCCTCGGCGCCGGCACGCGTCGCCGCCGCCAGCGCCCCGGCGTGCGAGTAGCCGAAGAAGCGCACGAAGTGCTCGAGGTCGCGCGCGTTCGTGCCGTGCGGCGTCCACGGGAAGCCGTAGTCGCCGCCGACCAGCACGCGCACGCCGCGCTTGCGCAGCTCCGCGAACACGCCCTGCGCACACTCGAACTGATAGGCCACGCCGGCGGCCTTCGCCTTCTCGTAGGTGATGCCCCAGGCATCCGCCTCGTACATCAGGTTGTGCAGCAGGCCGATGGCCGGCGCCACGAACACGCGGTCGCGCGCCGCCTCGATGCCGTCCAGGCATTCCTCGTCGGCGTACTCGCAGTGATAGAGGATGTCGACGCCATGCCTGAGCGCGAGCTTGATGGAGGCCGCGGCACGCACGTGCGCGGCCACGCGCAGGCCGTGCGCATGCGCGACCCGGGTCGCCGCCTCGATCTCGGCCTCGTTCATGACGTTCTGGTCCGAGCGCGAGTTCGGGATGGTCTGGTTGCCGGAGACGTTGAGCTTGATGGTGTCCACGCCCTCGCGCACCAGCGTGCGGCAGGTCCTCGCCACCTCGTCCGCGCCGTCGACGATCATCGCGATCGACTCGCGGTGGATGTGCAGGCGGCGCTCGTCGCCGAGGTTGCCGGTGTTGGTGAGCTCGGGGCTCGCCGCCAGCATGCGCGGCCCCGGCAGGTCGCCGGCGTCGATGGCGTCGCGGATGACGACGTCGATGCGCGGCTTGGCCGAGCCGCCGCTTACGCACGAGGTGAATCCCGCGTCCAGCAGCGTGCGCGCGTGTCGCGTGGTCTGCAGCACGTGCTCCTCGGGAGGCACTTCGCCGGTCTGGGCGATGTCGGCCTTGTGCAGGAAGGGCAGGTGGGCGTGGCCGTCGACGAGGCCGGGGATGACGGTATGGCCGGCCACGCGGATGGCCGGCACGCCGGCCGGCCGCGGCGCGCCCGCCGGCAGGACGTCGGCGATGCGGTTGCCCGCGACCAGCACGTCGGCCGCGAAGGCAGGCCGCCCGCTGCCGTCCCAGACTTCGCCGCCTTGCAGTAGAAGCTGTTCCACCCGCGCTCCCGGCCGATGCCAGAGGCGGGCATTGTAACCTCGGCGCAAGGCGTAAGGCTCGCGGCACGCGGGTTATACTGCATGTCGATCGGCGAAAAATCCGTCTTCGGGGGAAGAAAAATGGAAGGCAAGTTCCTGCAGGGCAAGGTGGCGGTGATCACGGGCGGCGGCCGCGGCCTCGGCCGCGCCATGGCGCTCGCGCTCGGGGACGCCGGCGCGCGGCTCGCGCTGGCGGGGCGCAACCGCGAGAAGCTCGCGGAAACCCGCAGGCTCGCCGCCGAGATCGGCGCGGAGAGCGAGATGTTCATCGCCGACGTGCGCGACGAGGCGCAGGTCGCGAAGCTCGAGCAGGACGTCATCACGCGCTTCGGCGGCGCGCACATCCTGGTCAACAACGCCGGCACGGCCGTGCGCAAGAACGTCGCGGATTTCACGCTGGACGAATGGAAGCTCGTGATCGACACCAACCTGACCGGGGCCTTCCTCGCCTCGCGCGCCTTCATCCCGCACATGAAGAAGGCGAAATGGGGGCGCATCATCAACATCACGTCCATCATGGCGCACGTCGGCAGCACCGGCCGCGGCGCGTACTGCGCGTCGAAGTCCGGCCTGCTCGCGCTGACCAAGTGCCTGGCGCTGGAGCTGGTCGGCGACGGCATCACGGTCGTGGCCATCAGCCCCGGCTTCTACGAGACCGACCTGACCGCACCGCTGCGCGCCGACGCGCAGCGCAACGCCGCGCTCATGGCGGCCACCCCGGCCGGGCGCTGGGGCAAGCCCGACGAGATCGGCGCGCTCGCGAAATACATCTGCAGCGACGCGACCGGCTTCATGACCGGCACCGACATCCTCATGGATGGCGGGTGGACGGCGCAGTAAAGGCCGTGAATGTCGTGAAAATGAACCAAGTGAAGTTTCAGTGAAGACTAACCTTTCAGAAAACCGAAGGTTTCGGTGGAGACTAACCTTCAGGTTATGTCGTAACTAATATCGTGAATATCGTGAATGTCGTGGAAGAAAAAGACGCCAGCGTCGCCTGTGGCTTCCGGTGTTCGCGGCATTCACGCATTCACGTCAAATTCGCCCCAGGGGGGCGAATTTGAAGGTCGTCGTCCTCGGCGCGGGCGTGGTCGGCGTGACCAGCGCGTGGTACCTCGCGCAGGACGGCCACGACGTCACGGTCATCGACCGGCAGCCCACCGCGGGGCTGGAGACGAGCTTCGCCAACGGCGGGCAGATCTCCGTGAGCCATGCCGAGCCGTGGGCCAACCCCGAGGCGCCGCACAAGGTCTGGAAATGGCTGGGGCGCGAGGACGCGCCGCTGATGTTCCGGCTGCGCGCAGATCCGCACCAGTGGGCCTGGGGGGCGCGCTTCCTGCTGGAGTGCCTGCCGTCGCGCACACGCGAGAACACGCTCACGATCCTGCGCCTCGGGCTGTACAGCCGCGACCGGCTGAAGGCCCTGCGGCGCGAGACCGGCATCCGCTACGACCATCTCGAGAAGGGCATCCTGCAGTTGCACACCGACGCGCGGGAGTTCGAGGCCGCGCACGAGCGCGTCGCGCTGCTGCGCTCGCACGGCCTGGAGATGCAGGTGAAAAGCGTGGCGGAGTGCCTCGAGCTCGAGCCCGCGCTGCGCGCCACCCGCATCGGGCTCATCGGCGGCACCTACGCCCCGGACGACGAGTCGGGCGACGCGCACCAGTTCACCGGCAACCTCGCCGAGTTGTGCCGCGACCGCGGCGTGCAGTTCGGCTACGAGCACAACATCGAGGGCCTGCAGGTCGAAGGCGGCGCCGTCACGGGCGCGATCGTGCGCGACCCGGAAGGCCGGCGCGAAGTCGTCCTGGCCGATGCGTTCGTGGTCGCGCTCGGCAGCTACAGCCGCTTCCTGCTGACGCCGGTCGGCGTGCACGTTCCGGTCTACCCGGTGAAGGGCTATTCCGTGACGATCCCGCTGCACGAAACCGCGGCCGCGGCGCCGGCCCTGTGCCTGAGCGACGAGAACGGCAAGATCGCGATCTCACGCCTGGGCGACCGGCTGCGCGCGGCCGGCACCGCCGAGCTCGCCGACTACGACACCTCGCTCAACGACGCGCGCTGCGACGCCATCCTGGCGCGGGTCGCGCAGTGGTTTCCAGGGGTCGGGGACCTCGCCGGGGCGTCGCGCTGGGCGGGGCTGCGGCCGGCCACGCCGAGCAACGTGCCCGAAATCGGCCGTGCCCGCCACCGCAACCTGTTCCTGAACACCGGCCACGGCACCCTGGGCTGGACACTGGCCTGCGGCTCGGGCCGGGCGCTGGCGGACATCGTGTCCGGGCGCCGGCCGGAAGTGGAATTCCCCTTTCGCTGACGGGTCTTAAGCGCTGCCGGCGGGTTTGACCGCGGAGGCGGCCAGCCAGCAAAATAGCGGTTCCCCGCAGCGGCCGGCATCGGCGATGGACGCCCTGGCCCGGCCTGCGTTTCAACTCCTGGAAAACATCATGGCCATTTTTCTGAAGACCGGCATTTCCGCCGAGCAGGACGCCGCGGACATCGCCAAGGTTCGCACCACGGTCGAGGGCATCCTCGCCGACATCGAGAAGCGCGGCGACGCCGCGGTGCGCGAGCTGTCGAAGAAGTTCGACAACTGGTCTCCGGAGAGCTTCCGGCTCAGCAAGGGCGAGATCGAGGACTGCGTGCGCCAGCTCCCGAAGCAGGTCGTCGACGACATCAAGTTCGCGCAGGAGCAGATCCGCAACTTTGCGCAGATCCAGCGCGATGCGCTGCGCGACGTGGAAGTGGAAACCCTGCCCGGCGTGGTGCTCGGCCACAAGAACATCCCGGTCAACAGCGTCGGCTGCTACGTGCCCGGCGGCAAGTACCCGCTGGTGGCCTCCGCGCACATGAGCGTGGTCACCGCGCGCGTGGCCGGCGTCAAGCGCATCATCTCCTGCGCGCCGCCCTACCAGGGCAAGCCGCACCCCGCCATCGTCGCGGCCATGCACCTCGGCGGCGCCGACGAGATCTACACCATCGGCGGCGTGCAGGCGATCGGCGCCATGGCCATCGGCACGGCCACGATCAAGCCGAACGACATGATCGCCGGCCCCGGCAACGCGTTCGTCGCGGAAGCCAAGCGCCAGCTCTCCGGGCGCGTGGGCATCGACCTGTTCGCCGGCCCGACCGAGACGCTGATCATCGCCGACGACTCCTGCGACGCCGAGATGTGCGCGACCGACCTGCTCGGCCAGGCCGAGCACGGCCCGAACTCCCCGGCCATCCTGCTGACGAATTCGCGCAAGCTCGCCGAGGACACCATGCGCGAGGTCGAGCGCCAGCTCAAGACGCTGCCGACGGCCGCGATCGCGGGGCAGGCCTGGAAGGACTACGGCCAGGTCATCGTCTGCAAGGATTACGCGGAAATGGTCAGGGAGGCCGACCGCATCGCTTCCGAGCACGTGCAGGTCATGACCAAGGACCCGGACTACTTCCTGCGCCACATGACCAACTACGGCGCGCTGTTCCTGGGGCCGGAGACCAACGTCTCCTACGGCGACAAGGTCATCGGCACCAACCACACGCTGCCGACGCGCAAGGCCGCGCGCTACACCGGCGGGCTCTGGGTCGGCAAGTTCATCAAGACCTGCACCTACCAGAAGGTCAAGCCCGAGGCCTCGGCGATGATCGGCGAATACTGCTCGCGGCTGTGCGCGGTGGAAGGCTTTGCCGGCCACAAGGCGCAGGCCGACCTGCGCGTGAAGCGCTACGGCAGGCTTCGCGCTGCGTGATCTCGTTCAATCGGGAACCACGGAGGACACGGAGGGCACGGAGGAAAGCAAAGTCGGAGATGTCAACGGCGATCGTTATGCAGGGGCGTGAGACATGCCGACGGAACTTTCCCCATTTTACATTCATGTTCCTGTTTTCCTCCGTGCCCTCCGTGTCCTCCGTGGTTCAAGCCCCAGATGTCTGAATCCAAGAGCCTCTACAACGAGGCCATCCTCGACCACATCAAGAACGCGCGCAACTACCGCGAGCTGCCGGGGGCGAACCGCAAGGCGCACGGCGTCAATCCGCTGTGCGGCGACACCTTCGACGTCTACGCGCGGGTCGAGGGCGACCGCATCGTCGAGGCCGCGTTCCAGTGCGAATGCTGCGGCATCTCCATGGCCTCGGCCTCCATCATGACCGAGGCCGTCGCCGGCAAGACCGTCGAGCACGCCAGGGCGCTGTACCGCGACCTCGAGAACATGCTGCGCGACCCGCAGTCCGTGTCCGGCGCCGAGCCGGGCCAGCTCCCGGTGCTGGAACTCATCCGGGATTTCCCCTCTCGCGTGAACTGCGCGCTGCTCGGCTGGCACACCCTCGCCGCCGCGCTCGACGGGCGCGAGACCGCGACGCTGGGCGGATAAGTTCCATCTCGAAGCTGGTCTCCCCAGGCGGCACGATCCGCGCGGTTGCCCGAAATATCTGATCCAGTGGACATTCCCCGTCCGGGAAATCCGGCCGCGCGGCCTTGCTCGCTTACGACAGGGGCATAGCGTGGGACGGCAAGCCCTTTACGCGAGGGGGAAATTGGGGAATATTGGGGTTGAGTTAGACGTCAGATGGTCCAGTTAGATATCATTTTTGACGTATAAATCAAGTTAGATGCCATGCACACTAAAGATCCAACACTCATCGCCAATTTGTGTCCCGCGTTAAAGAATATCGCGGAGGCTGAACTGCAGCGAGGCAATATCATCACTGAAACCAGCACGACCTGGAGCTTTGGAGACGGTATTACGATTTGGTTCATGCGCCAGTTCGCTGCCCACCAAGTGGCTGATCCAAGCGTTATTTACAAGCGCCTGGTCGATCCACATGATGGTTTCGCCGAGTACGTTTGCGAAAGCGAGAAACAAGTCCTTATTTGCGGGCTAAGCATCTAACATGGCGCTCAACCTCGCTCCCTTCGGTCGCTGGACGCTGCGCAATAAAGCCGCGCAGCGCCGGTTAGCTCTACGTTATACAGCTTAGCCAACTCTTCAAGAATGCCGAAGCCATCCAAACAATCGATCATCGCTGCATATAATGATCTTGTCGCCAATAGCGGCGGCAAGGTCATAGGCGAAGCGATTTTTGTTCGCGAGACTGGAGTCTCTTCCTATTACTGGAAGGGAGGCTTCTGGCGCTCTTGGGCGGCCTTCCAAGCGGATGCCGGACATTTGCCTAATAGTCCAACCCAAAAAATAGATGACGACACGCTGTTGCGTCGCTATGCAGAACTTGTCTTAGAACTAGGGCATATCCCTACGCAGGCAGACCTAAGTCTTAAGCGTAAGGAGGACGAGTCTTTTCCAGAAAAAGGACGCTTTGATCGATGGGGAGACCGAAATGCGCTTTTGTCAAAAGTGGCTGAGTACTGTGATGAGAAGGAAGAGTTCGCCTTAGTCACACAACTCTTAACTCAAGGTGTTTCAAAAAGCTTGGAACGTCGACTTGATTCACTCCAAGTCAAAGGTTTTGTTTATCTTCTTCGCTCTGGCAAGCAGTACAAGCTCGGTCGCACGAACGCAATAGGGCGGCGGCTTCGTGAACTTGCGATTCAATTACCCCAAAAACCTGACACTGTGCATGTCATCGAAACAGATGATCCCGAAGGGATAGAGCAATATTGGCATCGCAGGTTTGCAGATAAACGCCAAGGCGGTGAATGGTTCACTCTTTCCGCAGAAGACGTAAGCGCCTTTAAGAAGCGTAGTTTTCAATGAAAAGCTGTATAACCCTGCGCCCCAGCGGACGCCCGCAAGCGGGCGTCCGCTGGGCTCCACGTTAGACGCTTTCCCGCGCAACATGAAATACCGCGAAGGAACTATTCCGACGACGAAGGGAATGCTACGAGACCGCATCAGCGACACAATGCTGCGGGCACCCAGACGTCAGTTTCCAGACGGCTACGACTTCGACGGAGCCTTTCGCAGCATGGAGCGCGGTGTAGAGAATATTCGAGCGCTAATCGGTGATGCTGTCGCCATGCAGCTAAAGGAATGCGCAGGAATGGGGTCAGGCCTGCATAGCTGCATAAAGATTGAAAATCGGATTTTTTGGAAATCGCCAAAACCTCCAATTGGTGCGTGGTAATTGAAATCATGCGATGCCGTCGTTCTGCTGCGTGCGAATATGCAATTATGCGGGCCTGACGATGTGAAAGACGATTGACTCGGCGCTCCGTTCAATCGCAAGTTCGGCCAGCGCTTCAGCTTGACCTTGGTGTAGTCTATGGGATACACTCCGCGCATGCGCGTGGAGATGACCGAGGTCTACCGAGACTGGATCAACTCTCTCAAAGACCGAGCTGGCCGCGCGCGGATTCAGGTTCGAGTGGACAGGCTGGTTCACGGCAATCCCGGCCAGCATCGCATGCTGACCGGCGGCGTAAGTGAGTTGAAGATTGACTTCGGACCTGGGTACCGTGTGTATTACACCGAGCGCAAGGGAGTGCTGATCGTTCTTCTGGCTGGTGGGGACAAGTCGTCCCAGCAGAGGGACATAGAGACGGCACTGGCGCTTGCGCGGGGTTTGCTGGAGTAACTATGGCCAAGGCAGTAAAGGCGAAGGAGCGCGCGGCAGCGCGGACTAAGACGGTCGCATACGACGTTGCGGAGCAACTGCGCACGCCGGAGGAGATGGCGGCATACCTGGATGCATGGCTGGAAGAGGCTCCTGAGGACGCTGCCGGGATCGCACGCGCTCTGGGCGACATTGCTCGAGCTAAAGGAATGAGCCAGGTCGCGCGCGACGCAGGCCTGAGTCGAGAAAGCCTCTACAAGGCGCTTAGCGAGAACGGAAATCCCAGCTTCGCCACAGTTCTTAAAGTGGCCCGGGCTCTTGGTGTGAAGTTCCATGCTGAGCCCGCGTGAGTGGCGGTTGCCTGCCATGATTCGGGTCGGACCTGCGTATGACGTTGATCTGCCGGGAATGTGACTCGAAACGAGGGGTAAGTCATGAGCATTCCAGTTGAATTGTCGGGCCTGGCAAGCGTGATCGCGCGTTACCGGTTCGCTTATCTGATGACGACCAATGCCAGGGGCGCGCCGCATGCGGTTGCGGTATCCGCGGCGCTGGAAAACGGCGAGCTGGTCGTGAGGGGCGTCGGTCGTCGTACCCGCGAGAACGCCCTGGAGCGGCCCGCCGTCGGCCTGGTCTGGCCGCCGCAGTCCGAGTCGGACTATTCGCTGATCGTCGATGGGCGGGCCGTCGTGGCGGGAGACCTGTTGCGGATCGCCCCGTCGCGCGCGGTATTGCATCGTCCGGCGCCGCCCCGCCAACCCGACGTCACGGGGGCCTGCGGATCCGATTGTGTCGAGATCGACCTGGGCATCGGTACCCCAGGTCGATGACTTTGCTGGTGATCGTCATCCGAGGATAAGATAAATTGAACAGAAATTCGGCTTCTATCCCGTGTCATATATTGCCTTGACCATTCCGGGCTGAGTTCGCGAACCAGGCAACGGAAGCGCCGTCCTCGGGGGGTACCCATGGAAGACCGATCCATCCATCTCGCGGCGCCTTGTCCGTGGCCGCCCGTCGAGTCCTTTGTCGTCGACTCGGCGCGCCTCGGTCGAAAGCTCCAGATCTCGCTCGCGGGCAAGGCCCACGATGCGGACGGAGGCACGACCACTGTCGTCTATCTCCTCGATCCGAGCTTCAATCTGATGGCGGCAAGCACCATCGTGGCATTCCTCGAGTCCTTCGCATCTCTTGCAGGAAGCAAGTTCCCGAGCGTCGTTATCGCCGGAATCGGCTATGAGGCGCAGGATCCGCGACAGGTGATGGCACTCCGGGCTCGCGATCTCACTCCCACGGCGGAGCCTGGCGAGGCCGTCTCTCTGCCGCCGTTACAATTCGGCGGAGCGGCCACCTTTCTCAGTGCGCTCACGGAAGAGGTGGTCGCTGCCGTCGAGCGGCGGCTGGGGGCTGGCAAAGTCACGCGCGTGCTGGCAGGGCACTCCTTCGGGGGGCTTTTTGCGTTATTTGCGCTGCTGCGGCAACCCGACGCGTTCGCGGGGTACATCGCGCTGAGTCCGTCCTTGTGGTGGAACGACCGTATCGTCTTGCGTGAGGCAATGGCTTGGCAGCCTGTCGCCGTGGCGCGTCGGGTGCCGGTTTTCCTCGCTGTGGGCGAGAAGGAGCAAGCGGCGGGCGGGGGCTGGCGCAATGAGAATTTCCCGGATGAGAGCATCCGGCGGTTGCGTCAGGTCGAGAACTTTCGCGAGCTCGTCGCAATCCTCGCCGCCCCTGAAAAGCAACTCACTCTGGACAGTGTCGTCCTTGCCGATGAATATCATCTGACCGTGTTTCCAGCCGTCTTTGGCCGGGCCCTCCGCTTCGTCATGGACCGCCTCGCTTGAACCAGTCGGACATACGCCGCCGGGCGGATCCAGCGCGAGGGTCGAATGGGGTCAGGCCTGCATAAAAATTCCACGGAACGCCGCACCTACGCCAGTATCCGCGCGCGCAGCTTCGACGACAGCCAATCCGCGCCCATGACCAGCACGAGGATGACCACGACGCAGGTCGCGGTGTCCTGGTACTGGAACAGCTTGAGGCTGCTGATGAGCTCGAAGCCGATGCCCCCCGCGCCGACCATGCCCAGGATGGTCGAGGTCCTCAGGTTCACTTCCAGCCGGTAGAGCGTCGCGGCGACCCAGCCCGGCAGCACCTGCGGCAGCACGCCGAACACCAGGGTCTGCAGGCCGTCCGCGCCGGTGGCGCGCAGCGCCTCGATCGGCCCGGGGTCGGCCTCCTCGATGTGCTCGGCGAAGAACTTGGCGAGCGAGCCGGCGCCGTGCACCGTCAGCGCGAGGATGCCGGCGTAGGGGCCGAGGCCGACCGCGGCGACGAACACCAGCGCGAAAATCAGCTCGTTGATGCCGCGCGCGAGGTTGAACACCTGGCGCGAGAGGTGGAACAGCGCGCGGTTCGGCGCCATGTTGGCCGCGCCCAGCCAGGCGACCGGCACCGCGAGGATCACCGCGAACAGCGTACCCCAGACCGCGATCTGGATGGTCTCCAGCGCCGGCTTCCAGAGCCGCGACAGCATGCCCCAGTTCGGCGGCAGCATGCGCGAGAGCAGGTCGCCGATCCAGGGCAGGCCGCGCGCGAGTTCCGTCACGCTCAGGCCGAGCGCATGCGCGCTCCAGCCCAGCACTCCCACGATCGCGGTCGCGAGCAGCAGCGTGGCGGTGACCGTGCGCCGGTCGCGCGGGCGGCCGAAGACGAAGCGGCGCGCGCTCATGCGAAGGCCTCATCGTCGAGGCCGGGATAGATGCCGCGCAGCGCCGCGCGGTCGAGCCGGGCGGGCGCGCCGTCGAACACGATGCGCCCCGCCGCGATGCCGACCACGCGGTCGGCGAATTCCACGGCGTAGTCGACCTGGTGCAGGTTGCACAGCACGGCGATGCCGAGGTCGTGCGCGGCACGCCTGAGGTCCCCCAGCACCAGGCGCGAGGTCTTCGGGTCGAGGCTGGAGACCGGCTCGTCGGCGAGGATCGCGCGCGGCTCCTGCGCGAGCGCGCGGGCGATGCCCACGCGCTGCTGCTGGCCGCCCGACAGCCGGTCCGCGCGCTCCCAGGCCTTGTGCTCGAGCTCCACGCGGCGCAGGCAGGCGGCGGCCGCCTCGATGTCGGCATCCGCGAAGCGCTGCAGCAGCGAGGCCGTGCGCGGCATCGCGCCCAGCCGGCCGACCAGCACGTTCTTCATGACGGAGAGCCGCGGCACGAGGTTGTGTCCCTGGAACACCATGCCGAGGTGGCGGCGCGCCTCGCGCAGCGCGTGCCTGTCCGCGGTGACGGCACGGCCGTCGAGCCGGATCTCCCCGGCGTCGGGCTCGACCAGCCGGTTGATGCAGCGGAGCAGGGTGGACTTGCCGGCGCCGGACGGCCCGAGCACGACGCAGAGCTGGCCCGCCGGCACGTCGAGGCTCACCTCGCGCAGCGCTGCCACGCCGGCGTAGGCCTCGACAGGCCGCGGACCTCGATCACTTGAGCTTCTTCAGGTCGAGGTTCAGGACTTTCGCGGTTTCGCGCACGCCGTCGTAGGCGGCGTCCGTGGTCGGGTCGACGCGCACGATGGTGGCGTGGCTGCCGAGCGGCAGGTCGTGGATCGCCAGGAAGGCGGCGCGGATGCGCTTGCGCAGGTCTTCCGGCAGGTCCCTGCGCATGACGTAGGGCACGGTGGGAATCGGGTTCGAGGTCCACAGCACCTGGATCTCGTCGCGGTTGACCACGCCGCGCGTGTAAGCCGCCTCGAGCAGCATGTCGGCGACGGCGGCGGCGTCGACCTTGCCGTTCTGCACCGCGATCGCGCTGGCGTCGTGGCCGCCCGAGAACAGCACGCGGCCGAAGAAGGCGTCGGGGTCCTGGCCCATCTTCACCAGCGCCGCCTTGGGGAACAGGTGGCCGGAGGTCGAGCTCGGGTCGACGAAGGCGAAGCTGCGGCCCTTGAGGTCCGCGAGCGTACGGTAGCCGCGGTCCTTGCGCGCGATGATGACGGCGTGGTACGAAATGCCGGCCTTGCTGGTCTCGGGCACCGCGAACGCCTCGATGTCGGCCACGGTCGTGGCGAGCACGTACGAGAACGGCCCGAGCATGGCGACGTCGAGCCGCTTCGAGCGCAGCGCCTCGATCACGCCGTTGTAGTCGGTGGCGACGAAGGGCCTGACCTCCATGCCGAGCGCGCCGCCGAGATAGTCGGTCAGCGGCTTGTACTCCGTCGACATCGTGCGCGGGTCCTCGGCGGGGATCAGCCCGACGTTCAGGACGTCGGCGGCCCTGCATGCGGGAGCAATGGCGAGCGCGAGCAGCGCGCACAGCCACGCGCCCCGGACGAAGCGGGTGCGTTTCATTTTTTTCTCCTCCCTGCCGTTCCCGTGCGCCGGGCACTACTGCTTCAGGCGATGCGCCGGCCCTCCCGGTAGGTCTCCAGCGGCACCGGCACGCCTCGGGTCTCGCGCACGCGAACATAGTCCGCGCGCCGGCCGGGCGCAATCTCCCCGCGATCGTCCAGCCCGACCAGCCGCGCCGGGTTGCGCGTCGTCGTGGCGAGCGCCTTCGGCAGCCCCCAGCCGGCCTCGTCGCGCAGCATGAATGCGGCGTGCAGCAGGCTGTGCGGGACGTAATCCGACGACAGCACGTCGAGCAGGTCGGCGCGCGCCAGCTCGATCGCGGAAATGTTGCCCGAGTGCGAGCCGCCGCGCACGACGTTCGGCGCGCCCATGACGATGCCCAGGCCGTGCGCGCGCGCGGCGCGGGCGGCGGCTTCGGTCGTCGGGAACTCGGAAATGCGGAAACCCGCCTGCACGGCTTCCTCGACGTGCTCCGGCACCGTGTCGTCGTGGCTCGCCAGCGGCAGCCGGCGCGCGCCGCACAGCTCCAGCAGGCGGGCGCGGTTGCGCGCGGAATTGCGCGCCTGCATGTCCAGGCGCCCCTGCACGACCTCGGCGAGATACTCGTCGCTCCACTTCTGGTTGCGCTGCGTGTAGACGCGGAACTTCTCCACGTCCATCCACTGGCGCTGGCCGGGCGTGTGGTCCATCAGCGATACCAGGCGCACGCTCGGGTCGTCGAGGTAGGGTTCGACGACCTCGACGACGTTGTCGCAGGCGATCTCGCAGCGCATGTGCAGCAGGTGCTCGGCCCGCAGCACGCCGTGCGAGCGCGCGTGGGCCAGCGCCTCGGTCGCGTCGCGCAGGCCGGTCGCACGCACCGAGCGCTCGTCGAAGTCGCCGATGCCCATGGCGTCGAGCACGGTGGTGATGCCCGCGCTCGACACCTGCGCGTCGTGCGTCAGCAGCGCGGACATCGCGGGCCAGCGCACGCCGGGCCGGGGCTCGAGGTGCTTTTCGAGGTTGTCGGTGTGCAGCTCGACCAGGCCGGGGATGAGATAGTCGCCGTTCCAGTCTTCCGCGCCCGGGGCCGAGGTGACGCCCGCGTCGACGCCGGCGATCTTTCCGTCCTGGACGCGGACGCTGCCGAGGAAGGATTCGCCGGGGGCGACGATCCTGGCGTTGGTGATGGTGTACCCGCTCAACACTTTCTCCGGTGGCTTGCCGTATTACGGATATTTTATGATACCGCGGCCCTTTCCCACGCTTTCTTACGCCGCATCGCATCCCGGCCATGACCGCACGCTTCGCCGTCTACCTCGTCCCGCCCGCCGCGTCCGCGCTCTGGGGGCAGGCCTGCCGCTGGCTCGGCCGCGACCCCGGATTGCCCGGCCGCATCGACCAGCCGCAGGTGCCGGGACTTGCCGCCGAAGCGCTGCGCGAGATCACGCGGGAAGCGGCGCGCTACGGGTTCCACGGCACGCTGAAGGCGCCGTTCCGGCTCGCCGACGGTGTCGACGCGTCCGTGCTGGCGGTTCGCGTGGAGCGGCTGGCCAGGGAGCATGCCGGCTTCAGGATGCCGCGGCTCGCGGTCGACGTGCTCGACGGGTTCATCGCGTTGCGCCCCGCGGCCGAGGTGCCGGAACTGGCGGCGCTGGCGGACGGGGTCGTGGCGGGGCTCGACGACCTGCGGGCGCCGCTCACGGACGAGGAGCGGGAACGCCGCCGCCCTTCCATGCTCGGCGAACATCAGCGCGCGCTGCTCGAGCGCTGGGGCTATCCCTACGTGTTCGAGGAATTCCGCTTCCACATGACGCTGACGCGGCGGCTCAAGCCGGCGGAGGACGAGAAGCTGCGGCCATGGCTGCGGCAGTGGTTCGATGCAGCCCTGCGCGCACTGCCCGCCGGCGCGGATCTGGGGGTGTTCGAGCAGCCGGCGGCCGGCGGCGATTTCGTGCTGCGCAGGCGCTTCGCGCTGGAAGCGTGACGCCGGCAAGCCCGCGCGTCAGAGCCGGACGTAGAGCGTGACTTTCGCCGGGTCGGCGAACAGCCAGCTGAGCCCCTTGCCGTAGACCGAGGCTTCGGGGCGATCCACGCGCGCGCCGACGGCGATCGGCACGTTCAGGCCCCACTTGCCGGAAGCGACCGCCGCGCCCGGCATGATGATGGCCATCTGGCCGCGGTCGTCCTCGTTGGCGATGGCCACCACCGCCTTGGCGGCGGCGAGCTCGCGCGCCTTGTCGAGCACCGCCTGGTCGCTCGCTGCGCCCAGCACGCCCCATTTGTCGGGGGCGTTGCGGATTTTCCATTCGATCTCCACGGCCTTGAGGCAGCGCCTGTCGTTGCAGAAGTCCGCGATGCCGAACAGCCGGCTCAGCGCCTCGCCGGTGAAGTGGCGGCACACCGTGCGGTCGGCTCCGGCCGCGGCGCAGTCGTTGATGGCGTTCCTGAGGTATTCGTCGTTCCGGGACCAGGTATCGGCGGCCGCCGCATACGCCGGCGCCAGCAGCAGCGTGAGACCCAGCATGCGCAACGTGTTCATCCGTGTCTCCATTCGGGTCGGGGGTCAAAGGTCGGTCTTGTAGCGTCCGGCCACGCCTCGATCGAACTCGGCGATCGCCTCGTGCTCCAGGCCGCCGCTCTCGGCGATTTCCTCGCCGAAGGAAATGGCCATCTTCTCCGGCCAGGTCTCGGGCTTCCACAGCTCGCCGCGCAGGAAGGCCTTGGCGCAGTGGAAGTAGCACTCGGTCACACGCACGCGGATCACGAGCAGCGCCTTTGCGCCGCGCGCGTGCACCTTGTCGCACAGCTGCGCGTCGTCGAGCAGCTCCGCCGTGCCCTGCACGCGCAGCGTCTCGCAGGTGCCCGGCACCAGGAAGATCAGGCCGACGGCGGGATTGGCGAGGATGTTGGTCAGCGAGAAGATCAGCCTGTTGCCCTTGCGCTCGGGAATCAGCAGCGTGCGGTCGTCCTCGACGTGCACGAAGCCGGCGGGGTCGCCCTTGGGCGAGACGGTGGCGTTGCCCTGCGCGTCCGCCGTGGACAGCATGAGCATCGGCGACTTGCCGATGAACTCGATGGCGCGGGCGTTGAGCCGCGCATGGATCTTTTGGCGGACCAGCTCGCTCGGGGTGCCGAGCAGGTTGCGCAGGGCCTCGGTATTCTCGATCCTGGCCATGGGAAAACTACCTTTCCTCGGCTTTCTTCTCGCGGTCCTGCTTCTGCTGCTCGAGCTGCCTGCCCAGGTCGGCCGCGCTGTTCATGGTCTTCGCGCCTTCGCGGATCGTGCCCGAAGGCAGGGCCTCGACGTTCTTCACCGGATGCGAATCCGCGGCGGCATCCGTCTGCGGTGCCTTGTCCTCGCCGCAGGCCGACAAGGCTGCCAGCACCGCCAAAACCAGAAATCGTCCGTCCATCGTCCGGGCTCCTCCAACACTCTCTCCGCCCTTTGGGGGGAGGGGTGCATCGCTGACCCGGCGGAGGGGTATTGTCCTTGGGGCGGGAAGCGATGCTTGGGCGCGCTGCCCGCAAACAGGTGATTTCGTCACTGACGTGTCCGCGCGCCGGGGTGAGGTGGGTTACTTCATCGTCGGCATGACGAACTCGGCGCCCTTGCGGATGCCGGTCGGCCAGCGTGTCGTGATCGTTTTCAGGTGCGTGTAGAAGCGCACGCCCTCGGAGCCGTAGGCGTAGTGGTCGCCGAACAGCGAGCGCTTCCAGCCGCCGAAGCTGTGGAAGGCCATGGGTACCGGGATGGGCACGTTGATGCCGACCATGCCGATCTGCACGCGCAGCGCGAATTCGCGCGCGCAATCGCCATCGCGCGTGAACAGCGACACGCCGTTGCCGAACTCGTGCTTGTTGACGAGGTCGAGCGCAGAGTCGAAGTCCGGCACGCGCACCACGGACAGCACCGGCCCGAAGATCTCCTCGTTGTAGATCTTCATGCCCGGCTTGACGCCGTCGAACAGGCAGCCGCCGATGAAAAAGCCGTTCTCGTGGCCCTTGACCTTGAGGGCGCGCCCGTCGACCACCAGCTTCGCGCCTTCCTTCACGCCGGCGTCGACGTAGCCCGCGACCCTGTCGAGGGCCTGCTTCGTGACCAGCGGGCCCATTTCCGCGGCCTCGTTCGTGCCGTCGTCGATCTTCAGCGCCTTGGCGCGCTCCGCGAGCTTCTCCACCAGCCTGTCGGCGACGTTGCCCACCGCGACCGCGACCGAGATGGCCATGCAGCGCTCGCCGGCCGAGCCGTAGGCCGCGCCGACGAGCGCGTCGACCGCCTGGTCGAGGTCGGCGTCTGGCATGACCACGAGGTGGTTCTTGGCGCCGCCGAGCGCCTGCACACGCTTTCCCGTGGCCGTGCCCGTGCGGTAAATGTATTCCGCGATGGGCGTCGAGCCCACGAAGCTGACGGCGCTGACGCGCGTGTCAGCGAGCAGCGCGTCGACCGCGACCTTGTCGCCGTGCACGACGTTGAACACGCCGTCCGGCAGGCCGGCTTCCTTCAGCAGCTTCGCGAGGTAAAGGCTCGCGGAGGGGTCGCGCTCCGAGGGCTTCAGCACGAAGGTGTTGCCGCAGGCGATGGCGATGGGAAACATCCACATCGGAACCATGACCGGGAAGTTGAACGGCGTGATGCCGGCGCACACGCCCAGCGGCTGGCGCACCGAGTGGCTGTCCACGCCGGTGCCGACCTGCTCGGTGTACTCGCCCTTGAGCAGATGCGGGATGCCGCAGGCGAATTCGACCACTTCCACGCCGCGGGTGACTTCGCCGCGGGCATCCGACAGCACCTTGCCGTGCTCGCTGGTGATGATCGCGGCGAGCTGGCCGGCGTGCTGGTCGAGCAGTTCCTTGAAGCGGAACATGACGCGGGCGCGGCGCAGCGGCGGCGTCGCCGCCCACGCCGGCAAGGCCTTGTGCGCGGCCTCGACGGCAGCCGCGACCTCGGCTTCGGAGGCGAGCGGCACGCGCGCCTTCACGGCTCCCAGCGCCGGGTTGAATACGTCGCCGAAGCGCCGGCTGTGGCCGGCGACTTCCTGGCCGCCGATGAAATGGCGCAGTTCCTCGGCCACGGCGGCCTGGTTCAGGGGTCTGTTCACGTTCTCGCTCCTCTCTGATCAGATCAGCTCTCACCGCAGAGGACACGGAGGACGCAGAGGAAAGACGGGGGGAAAAATTGTTCGTGGAACTGATGGGTCAGGATCGATGCGGCAGACGGCGCAAGTTGGCCGATGATTGGCACGCCCCTGACCATTCCAACCCATTCCTTCCTCTTGCTTTTCCTCTGCGTCCTCCGTGTCCTCTGCGGTGAGTGCTTATTTCTAGACATCAAGCCGCGGCGACGCGGCGCTTGAGATCCTGGTCCAGCGGATACATCGGCCGGCGCAGCTTGCGGTAGTCGAACTGCGTCCAGTCGGACGACGACACGCCGGGCGCGTCGCAGAACACCATGCCCTTCGAGATCGGGATGAACACCGGCCGGAAATACATGCGCGACTTCAGCAGCAGGTAGCGGTGCGCGCGCGGATCGATGCCGGCGCTCTCGAACACGCCGCGGTCCCAGGGCTCCTGGTTGCGCTCGGATATCACCACGAGCGCGCTTCCGGTGTCGAGCACGGCGGTGCGGCCCATGAAGCAGCGCATGCCGGTGAACTGCGGGCCGGTGATCGTGTATTCGCCATCCGTGATGTTCTTCACCGTGCCGGTGAGCACCAGCGGCTCGCCCTTGCGCCGGATCGAGGGCATGTCCATCTTGCCGCCGACCGGCAGCGTGACTTTCGCGCCGACGCCGGCCTCGACGAGCCTGGTCACGGCCTCCGGGTCGCGCACCGGGGCGACGGCAATGTCGGTCAGCCCCTGACGCAGCGCTTCCTTCAGCACGTACATCGTGTCCTGCGTGGAGCCGGACGCACAGTTGTCCGCGTGGTCGAGCAGCAGGATCGGGCCGCCGTTCTGGCTGCCCAGGCGCTTCGCCTCGGCGATCGCCTGGTCCAGCGGCCGGCCGCGGTAGATGAAATCCTCCTTCTGCGACCAGGCGACGTCGAGCATATGGTCGCACGCCTTCGTTGCCGCCGCCTTGTCGCCGTCGGCGACCACGACCGCGCTCAGGCCCGCGTCGCGGATGTCGGCCATCTGGAAGCCGCCGAAGGCCGTGGCGGCGAGCATGCCGCCACGTTCCACGGCATGCGCGGCCTCGACGAAGGCCTTCATCGCGCCCTCGGAGGTGTTCTGGCGCAGCGTCTGCGCGAGGATGGGCGCGTTGCCCCAGGCGATGACCGGTTTTGCCCTGCCCTCGAGCATGCGCATCAGGATGTCGCCGGCGAGCCTGCCGGATTCGTACTGGTCGACGTGGGGGTAGGTTTTGTAGCCGGTCAGCACGTCGCAGTTGCGCGTCATGCTTTCGGTCACGTTGGCGTGCAGGTCGAGCGATACGGCGATGGGCGTGCGCGGCGCGATCGCGCGGATTTTCTCGAGCAGCGTGCCCTCGCCGTCGTCGGTGCGGTCGGCAACGACCATGGCGCCGTGCAGGTCCAGCAGCACCGCGTCGCAGCCCTTCGCGACCTCGGCGCAGATCGCCTCGCACATGCGGTCGTAGGCCTTGCCGTCGACCGGGCCGCTGGGGTTCGCCCACGCGGCGACCGGGGTCGCGACTTCCGCGCCGACCTTTTTCGCGAGGTCGAGGAAGGCCGCCATCGCCATGTTCTTGCCCTGCATCGCCTCGAACGCGTCGCGCCCGAGGTAGGGGCCCTTCGGCCCGAATTCCTCCCACGGCGTGGGCACCGGCGAGAACGTGTTGGTCTCGTGCTGCATCTGGGCAATGACGAATTTCATGTTCTATCCAGACTTTGAATCCACCACAGAGGCACAGGGGGCACGGTGGCGAAACTGGCCCTAAGGAAGCGTCTTGAGCACGTCGCGCACGGTGCCGAACAGCTGGTCGATCTGCGCCTTCTCGATGATGAACGGCGGCGACATCGCGATCGTGTCGCCGGTCGTGCGGATCAGCACGTTCTTCTGGTAGGCGCGCAGGAAGGCCTCGAAGGCGCGCGCACCCGGCTTGCCTTCCATCGGCTGCAGCTCGATGCCGGCCACCAGGCCGATGTTGCGGATGTCGATGACGTGAGGCGAGTCCTTCAGCGCGTGCGCGCAGGCTTCCCAGTAGGGCGCGAGCTCGGCGACGCGCTCGAACAGTTTCTCCTCGCGGAACAGGTCAAGCGAGGCGCAGGCCGCGGCGGCCGCCAGTGGGTGGCCGGAATAGGTGTAGCCGTGCGCAAACTCGATCGCGGATTCCGGCCCGCCCTTTTCCATGAAGGTGTCGTAGATCTGCTGCTTGACGACCACGCCGCCCATGGGCACGGCCGCGTTGGTCAGCGCCTTGGCGCAGGTCATGATGTCGGGCGTGACGCCGAAGGTCTGCGAGGCAAACGCCTTGCCGGTGCGCCCGAAGCCGGTGATGACCTCGTCGAAGATCAGCAGGATGCCGTACTTGTCGCACAGGCTGCGCAGGCGCTGCAGGTAGCCCTTCGGCGGCAGCAGCACGCCGGTCGAGCCGGCGACCGGCTCGACGATGACGGCCGCGATGTTGGAGGCGTCGTGCAGCTGCACGAGGCGCTCGAGGTCGTCCGCGAGCTCCGCGCCGTGCTCGGGCACGCCCTTCGAGTAGAGGTTGCGCGTGTCATGCGTGTGCCGCATGTGGTCGACGGAGCCGAGCATGTTGCCGAAGGTCTTGCGGTTGCCGACCATGCCGCCGACCGAGATGCCGCCGAAGCCCACGCCGTGGTAGCCGCGCTCGCGGCCGATCAGCATGCGCCGCGTGCCTTCGCCGCGTGCACGGTGGTAGGCGAGCGCGATCTTCAGCGCGGTGTCGACGGCTTCCGAGCCGGAATTGGTGAAGAACACGCGGTTCAGGCCGGCGGGCGTGATGGCCGCGAGCTTTTCGGCGGCATGGAAGGCCGCCGGGTGGTGCATCTGGAAGCCCGTTGCGTAGTCGAGCGTGGCGGCCTGGCGCTGGATCGCCTCGACGATGGGCGCGCGGCAGTGGCCGGCATTGACCGCCCACAGCCCGGCGATGCCGTCGAGCACCTCGCGCCCGTCCTGCGTGCGGAAGTGCATGTCCTTCGCCGACACCAGCAGCCGCGGCGCGGCTTTGAACTGGCGGTTGGCGGTGAAGGGAATCCACAGCGAATCAAGGTTGAGCGAGGCGTTCAGCTGGCGCAGGGCTTTCTCGTCGGGCATGTTCATGGCGCGTCCTCCGCGGCGTGCCCCGGGCGGGGCCGCGCAAAAAGCGTTGTATCGTGCGGCCATTATAGTGCCGCCCCGCGCGCGCCGCCCAGCCGGATTTGCTAGGCCCGCAGGCCATCGCTTATGCTTCGAGACCCGCTGGCCGGTCTCGCGCCGGCGCGTTCCCAGCCCACCAGGACGGTTCCATGGACCTGAACTACTCGAAGGAAGAAGCCGAGTTCCGCGAGGAGGTGCGCGAGTTCATCCGCGCGAAGCTGCCGGGCGACCTCGCTCGCAAGGTGCTCGAGCACAAGCGCCTCGCGAAGGACGACTACGTGCGCTGGCAGAAGATCCTGCACGAGAAGGGTTGGATCGCGCCGGGTTGGCCGGTCGAGCACGGCGGCATCGCCTGGACCCCGATCCAGCGCTTCATCTTCGAGGACGAGGCCGCAGCCGCCGGCGCGCCCCGGCTCACGCCCTTCGGCCTGCACATGGTCGGGCCCGTCATCATCGCGTTCGGCAGCGAGGCGCAGAAGAAGCACTACCTGCCGCGCATCCTGTCGAGCGAGGACTGGTGGTGCCAGGGTTATTCCGAGCCGGGCTCGGGCTCGGACCTCGCGTCGCTGAAGACGCGCGCCGAGCGCCGGGGCGACAAGTACGTCGTCAACGGCCAGAAGACCTGGAACACGCACGGGCAGTACGCCGACATGTGCTTCTGCCTGGTGCGCACCTCGACAGAGAGCAAGAAGCAGGATGGCATCTCCTTCCTGCTGGTCGACATGCATTCGCCGGGCATCACCGTGCGCCCGATCATCACGCTCGACGGCGAGCACGAGGTCAACGAGGTCTGGTTCGAGAACGTCGAGGTGCCGGTGCAGAACCTGGTCGGCCAGGAGAACCGCGGCTGGACCTACGCGAAGTTCCTGCTGTCGCACGAGCGCACGGGCATCGCCGGCGTCGGCGCCTCCAAGCGCGAGCTGCACTACCTCAAGCACATCGCCTCGCAGGAAAGGGACGGCGGCCGGCCGCTCGCCGAGGATCCGCTGTTCCGCGATCGCATCGCGAAGGTCGAGATCGACCTGATGGCGCTCGAGATCACCTGCCTGCGCGTGGCGAGCGCGGACCGCGACGGCAAGGCGCCGGGGCCCGAGGCGTCGATACTGAAGATCAAGGGCACCGAGATCCAGCAGGAGCTCACCGAGCTCATGATGGATGCCGTCGGGCCTTACGCGCTGCCCTTCCTGCCCGCGGCCTGGGGCGAGCGCTGGATCGGCGCGCACGTCGGCCCGGATTACGCCGCGCCGCTGGCGGCGCGCTATTTCAACTACCGCAAGACCACCATCTACGGCGGTTCCAACGAGATTCAGCGCAACATCATCGCGCAGATGGTTTTGGGGCTCTAGGACGAATCTTGAAACGCGAAGGACGCAAAGGTGCGCAAAGGGCCCGATTACGGGTATACGCAATGATTTCGATGGACGATGTATTCGATGTTCCCGATTCGGGCCATGCGCACTTCGCCGATTCCAGGCGTACGGATATTTCTTTTCCTTCGCGAACCTTTGCGACCTTTGCGTTGAAGGATTTTTCTGGGGATTGAATATGGACTTCAGCCTGACCGAAGAACAAGCGATGCTCAAGGACAGCGTCGACCGCTTCCTCGAGAAGAACTTCAGCTTCGAGCAGCGGCGCAGGATGCTCGCCGACCGCCAGCCGATGAGCGCGCAGCTCTGGCAGGGGCTCGCGGGGCTCGGCGTGCTGGGCGTGCCGTTCGCGGCGGAGGACGGCGGTTTCGGCGGCGGCGGCGTGGAGACCATGCTGGTCATGAATGCCCTGGGCCGCAGCCTGGCGCTCGAGCCCTACCTGGCTACCGTCGTCCTGGCGGGCGGGTGCATCGCGCTCGGCGGCAGCGCGGCGCAGAAGTCCGGGCTGCTGCCGGGCATCATCGACGGCTCTCTGATCCTGGCGTTCGCGCATGCCGAGGCCGAAGCGCGCTTCGAGCTCGGCCACGTCGAGACGCGGGCCACGCGCGAAGGCAATGCCTTCGTGCTGGAAGGCGCGAAGACGCTCGTGCTGCACGGGTCCGTGGCCGACAGGTTCATCGTGTCGGCACGGACGTCCGGCAACGCGGCAGACGCCCGCGGCGTCACGCTGTTCGTCGTCGATGCCGACGGCGAAAACCTGGTCGGCCAGGAATATCCTCTGTTCGACGGCACGCGCGCGCTGGACCTGCAGCTCTCCGGCGTCAAGGTGGGGCCGGAATCCGTGATCGGCACGCTCGACCAGGGCATGCCGCTCGTCGAGGCGGTCGCGGACCGCGCCATGGCCGCGCTGTGCGCCGAAGCCGTCGGCGTCATGGACGCGCTGCACGCGAAGACCGTCGAATACCTGAAGACTCGCCAGCAGTTCGGCCAGCCGATCGGCCGCTTCCAGGCGCTGCAGCACCGCGCGGTCGACATGCTCGTCTGGGTGGAGCAGGCGCGCTCGATGGCGCTGCTGGCGGCGTCGAAGGCCGATTCGCCGGACGTCGCCGAGCGCCGGCGCAGCATCGCGGCGGCCAAGGAGATGATCGGCCGCGCCGGCCGCTTCGTCGGCCAGCAGGCCATCCAGCTGCACGGCGGCATGGGCATGACCGACGAGCTGGACGTCAGCCACTATTTCAAGCGCCTCACGGCGATCGACATCCTGTTCGGCAACGCCGCCGCGCAGCGCGTGCGCTTCGCGGCCATCGGGGACGGCCAGCCCGCGGCGCAGATGCAGTCGCCACGCAAGAGCTGGGTGAAGATCTAAGGCTTGCACCACAGAGGCACAGAGGATTCACTTCTATACCCCCTTGCGGGGTACGCGGAGGAAAAACGAAGAACGGAAATGAATGACTTCGGGATGCTCTGCGGTTCCGGCAATATCGAACCCCAGCCGGTAAACGCCGCATCGTTATTACTTTTCTGTTTTTGCTTTTCTCCGTGCCCTCTGTGCCTCTGTGGTGAACATTGCACTGTTTAGGAAATGAAATGATTCAAAAAATTGGGGTAGTGGGCGCGGGGCTGATGGGCTCGGAGATCGCGCTGGTGTTCGCGTTGGCGGGCAAGGACGTGCTGCTGGGCGACACCTCCGGGGACAACCTCGGGCGTGCGAAGGACAACCTCGCGAAAATTCTCGAGAAGGGCGTCGGACGCGGCTTCTACAAGGCCGACGAGGTGAAGTGGGCGATGGGTCGATTGCACACGACGACGGACCTCGAGGGCTACGCGGACCGCGACCTCGTGATCGAGGCGGTGTTCGAGTCCGAGCCGGTCAAGGCCGAGGTCTTCGGGAGGCTCGATGCCGTCTGCAGGCGCGGCTGCATCATCGCCAGCAACACCTCCACGATATCGATCACCGCGCTGTCCTCGTACGTGAAGCCGGAGCGCCGCGCGCAGTTCCTGGGCACGCATTTCTTCTCGCCGGTGTCGCGCATGAAGCTGGTCGAGGTGATCCCGGCGCTCGATACCGCGGCAGCGACGGCGGATGCCGTGATCGCCGCCTGCAAGGAAGCCGGCAAGACGCCGATCCGCGTGAAGGACGTCGT